>JBOIEQ010000134.1:0-12152 GCA_050741255.1 Burkholderiales bacterium
AGCCAGGTCAGCATCCAGTACACCTCGGGCACCACCGGCTTCCCCAAGGGCTGCATGCTGACGCAGGACTACTGGCTGGTGCTCGGCTGGGTGCGCGCGCACCAGGGGCCGTACCCGAAGCGCCTCATGATCGACCGGCCGCTGTCCTACATGGGCGGCAAATGGCGCTTCCTCATTGCGCTGTACATCGGGTCCAGTGCCTGCATCTCGCAGCGCTTCAGCCTGTCGCAATTGCAGCAGCGCCTGATCGACCACCGGATCGATTTCTTTTCCGTGACGGACGCCGTCGCCAAGCTGGAACCGCATTCGGACATCGGCAAGGTGAAGTTCGCCTGGATTTCCAGCGGGGGGCTGAGCCGCGACCTCCAAAGCCTCGCGGAGGCGAAATTCCACGCGCCGGTGCGCGACCTCTATGGCATGACCGAGATCGGCTCCACGCTCTACGTGCCGATCGCGGATACCCACACGGTCGGCTCCGGAACCTGCGGCCTGCCGGCGCCGTATCGCGACTGCCGTATCGTCGGCGTCGACGGCCAGGACGTTCCGCGCGGCAAGACGGGCGAACTGTGGGTGCGCGGCCGCGGCATCCTCAAGGGCTACTACAACAAGCCGGAAGCGACGCAAAGTGCCTTCTCCGGCGAATGGTTCCGCACCGGCGACCTGTTCCGGCAGGACGAACAGGGCTATTTCTACATCGAAGGCCGCATCAAGGAATCGATCCGCCGCAGCGGCGAGAACATCGCCGCGCGCGAGATCGAGTCGGTGGCGGCCAGCATTCCGGGCGTGCTCGAAACCGCCGCGGTCCCCGTCCCGGACGACAAGCGCGGCGAGGAGGTGAAGCTGGTCGTCGCGCTGCAACCGGGCTACACGCCCGAGCAGGTGACGCCCGCGCAGGTCATCTCGCACTGCGAAGCAGGCCTTGCCGCCTTCAAGGTGCCGCGCTACATCGAGTACATCGCGGAATTTCCGCGCACGACGTCCGGCAAGATCGCCAAGCATGAACTGGTGAGGGACGCGGGCAAACGCAAGGTGTACGACCGGGCGGCCAACGCCTGGCGCTGATACGCACGCAACAAGGAAATCCATGCTTTCGAAAAACGTCGGCATCATCGGCTACGGCAGCGCGGCTTACGAGAAGAAGCCCAGCAAGACAATCTTCGGCTACCTCGGCGAGGCGGCGCGCGCGGCGCTGAAAAGCGCCGGGATCGCCAAGCAGGACCTCGACGGCATCACGGTGGACGCCGTCAATCTCGGTTCGGACACCGCCGTGACGACCGCCGAGTACCTCGGCCTGAGCGTGTCGTTCGCCTACAAGGCCACGCACGCCGGCGCGGGCGCGCTGATTTCGATCGCCAACGCGGTGCGCGCGGTTGAGAGCGGGCAGGCGAAGTACGTGCTGTGCGTCGGCGGCGGCGCGCAGGACGTGGCGGCGTTCAAGCGCCGCATCGCGCAGTTCACCATGGCCATCCAGGATTACCTCGTGCCGCACGGCTACGGTGGCCCGCCGGGCCTGTTCGGCATCATCCAGCGCAAGCACATGGAAATGTACGGCACGACGCGCGAGCAGTTCGGGCGCATTGCCGTGGATCAACGGCTCAATGCGCAGTTGAATGACGCGGCGCTGCTGCGCGGACCGCTGTCGCTCGACGATTACCTGAACGCGCCGCTGATCGCGGAGCCGCTGCGGCTCTACGACTGCGTGATGCCGTGCTCCGGCGCCGAGGCGCTGATCATCGGCCCGCTGGACCGCGTGCCCAAGGGCAAGGGCGTGCGCGTGCTGAGCGCCGCCGACCAGCACAACCATCCGGTGGGTGAAGTCGCGCCCGTGTGCGGCGGCTGGGAAGTGTTCCGCGACAAGCTCTTCAACGACGCGGGCTACGCGCACAAGGACATGAATTTCATGCAGCTCTATGACGATTTCCCGATCATGGCGGCCATCCAGATCGAGGACATGGGCTTCTGCAAGAAGGGCGAAGTCGGCGCCTTCCTGGACAAGCATCGCCTCACGCACGACGGCAGCTTTCCGCTCAACACCGGTGGCGGGCAGTTGTCCTGTGGGCAGGCCGGCGGCTCGGCGGGCATCATCGGCGTCGTGGAGGCGGCGCGCCAGTTGCGCGGCGAAGGCGGCCGGCGGCAGGTGAAGAACGCGCAGCGCGGCGTCGTGTCCGCGTTCGGCATGATTTCGTATGGGCACGGACTGTCGAGTTCGGCCCTGATCGTGGAAAGGGCGTAGCGCACATGACGACTCCCGAATATCCCCAGGCACGCCCGACGATCACCAATGCGCCGCTCCTCGACGGGTGGAAACGCGGCGAACTGATGCTGCAGCACTGCGGCGACTGCAAGGCGGTGATCTTCTTCCCGCGCGAAATGTGCCCGCAATGCTGGTCGGACAAGCTCGCATGGAAGCGCAGCAACGGTCGCGGCAGGATCGTGTCCTTCGCCCGTGTCTATAAGCACGTCACCCCGCCCTTCGCGGAAGAAGCACCCACGGTGCTCGCGGAAATCGACTTGGCGGACGGCGTGACGATGATGGCGCGCGTGGCCACCGACGACGTCGCCGGGGTGGTGAGCGGCATGGCTGTCGAACTGGTTCCCATGCCCGAGGCGGCGCGTTACCCGCTGCCGACGTTTCGTCCGGCATCATAATTTTCAGAGAACAGGGAGAACACCATGACGCGTCGTTTGCCATTGGCTTTCGTGTTGGCGGGTGTCCTGCTGGCAGCCGCGCTGCCGTCCCGTGCCCAGGACCTGACGATCGGGCTGAGCGCGCCCATCACCACCGTCGATCCGCATTTTGCGAACAACTCGCCGATCAAGGCGGTGGCGCGGCACTTCTTCGAGGCGCTGGTCGCCTTCGACGAGAATCTCAAGCCGGTGCCCGCGCTCGCGACGTCCTGGCGCCGGACCAGCGACACGGTATGGGAGTTCACGCTGCGCCCCAACGTGAAGTTCTCGGACGGCTCCGCCTTCACGGCCGAGGACGTGATCGCTTCCTTCGAGCGGGCGCCCGCCGTGCCCAACTCGCCGGCGCCGCTGGGGCTCTTCACCCGTTCGATCAAGGCGGTCACCGCCGTCGACCCGCTCAAGGTGCGCATCGAGACCAAGTACCCCGACCCGCTGCTGCCGACGATGATGCCGGAGATCGTCATCATCTCCTCGGACTACAAGGGGGCGAGCACCGTCGACTTCAACAGCGGCAAGGCGATGGTGGGCACCGGGCCGTTCGTGTTCGGCGCCTTCCTGTCGGGCGACCGTATCATCATGACGCGCAACGAGAACTACTGGGGCCGCAAGGCCGATTGGCAGAAGGTCACGCTGCGCATGATCAGCAACGAGGGCGCGCGCGTGTCGGCGCTGATGGCGCGCGACGTGGACCTCATCGAAAACGTGCCGCCCGACCTCGTGCAGCGCGTGAAGGGCGCGAACTTCACCATCGTGCAGAGCCGGCCGGCGCTGCCGGTGTACCTCGGCCTCGACATGGGCCGCGAAACGACGCCCTTCGTCACCGCCAACAACCCGGCGCCGGGCGCCAAGGCCAACCCGCTGCTCGACAAGCGCGTGCGCCAGGCACTGTCCTACGGCATCGACCGCAAGGCGATCTGCGACAAGATCATGGCGGGCACGACGCTGCCCGCGGGCCAGCTGCTGCTCGACGGGCTGTTCGGCACCTCCGACAAGGTGAAACCCCATCCATACGACCCGGCGAAGGCGAAGGCGCTGCTGGCCGAGGCGGGCTACCCGAACGGCATCACCATGACGCTGCATGGCCCCAACGACCGCCTGACCAACGACAGCAAGATCATCCAGGCGATCGCGCAGATGTGGACCAAAATCGGCGTGACGACGAAGGTGGAAGCGCTGCCCTGGGCGGTGTACTTCCCCCGCATCACCAAGCGCGAGTTCAGTCTGTGGATGATCAGCTCGGGCGCGATCGCCGAGATGGCGACGGCGCTCAATTCGGTGGTGGTGACCTACGACATCGCGAACGGCAAAGGGGTGAACAACCGCGGCCGCTACTCGAACCCGCAGGTGGATGAACTGGTGAACACGGCCTTCCTGACGCTGGACGACGCCAAGCGCCGCGAGCTGCTGGTGCGCGCGACCGAGATCGTCGCCGACGATACGCCGGTGCTGCCGCTGTACTTCTATTCGTTCTCCATCGCCTCGCCGAAAGAGATCGTCTACACCCCGCGTCTGGACCAGTTTGTCCTTGCCTATAACGCCCGAAAAGTGAAATAACACCCCCACCACAGGAGGCGCCCGCCATGAACACTGCCGTATTGACCCGCCACGACATCGACGTCAGCGACATCGAATACCTGCGGCACGGCGACAAGCCGCTGCTCGCGCGCCTCTACCGGCCACGGGGCACGGGACCGTTTCCGATCGTCATTGACCTGCATGGTGGCGCCTGGTGCAAGAAGGATCGCCTGGCCGACGCCGGCACCTGCGAGCCGCTGGCGAAAAGCGGCGTGGTGGTGGTGGCGCTCGATTTCCGCATGCCGCCGGACGCCGGTTATCCGGCATCGCTCGCCGACGTGAACTACGCGGTGCGCTGGTGCAAGACCAAAGCGAAAGAGTGGGGCGCCCGCGCCGACCGGATCGGCATCATGGGGGTGTCGAGCGGCGGCCACCAGGCGATGCTGACGGCGCTGCGGCCCGCGGACCCGCGCTACGGCGCGCTGCCGGCCGCAGGCGATGCGACCGTGCAGTGCGCAATTCTGTGCTGGCCGGTGATCGATCCACTGGGTCGCTACGAGTACGCGCAGGACAAGCGAAAGGGCGACGACGCGAAGCTGAAGAAGCAGGCCGACGAGTGGGCGGCCTCTCACGACAAATACTGGCCCGATACGGCGGCGATGGCGGAAGGCAATCCCGCCCGCGCGCTTGAGCGCGGGGAGAAGACGCCCACCCCGCCGGTCTTGTACCTGCAGGGCACGGACGATACCGCGCACCCGCGGCCGCACCTCGACCGTTTCGTCGCCGCCTACCGCAAGGCGGGCGGACGCGTGGACCTGCATTTCTTCAAAGGCGTGGGAGAGGCGTTCATCACCAACGACCCGACCTCGCCGCAGGCGATCGAGGCGATCGACCGGATCATCGAGTTCGTGCACCGCGAGCTCCGCTGAGCGCGCCGCCACCCACCGCGAATCCGGCGCAGCCCGACCCGGCCCGCGCGATCTCGCGCGAGGCGCTGGCGGCGCTGCCGATCCGGCGCTACGAGGGCGAGATCTGCCTCGTGCGCAGCGCGGAGGATCTGGCGCGCGCGCGCGCGGATTGCGCGGCGGCCGGCACGGTCGGCTTCGATACGGAGTCGCGGCCCGCGTTCCGCAAGGGCGAGGTGCATCTGCCGTGCCTGGCGCAGGTGGCCACGGCCCGCGCGGTGTACCTGTTCCCGCTGCGCGACGCGGCGGTGCATGCGGTGCTGGCCACGCTGCTCGGCGAACCGCGCATCGTCAAGGCGGGCGTGGGGCTGGCCGACGACCTGCGGCCGCTGCAACAGGTGTTCCCGTTCACGCCGCGAAACATGCTGGATCTGGGGCAGGTGGCCCGGCAACACGGCCTCGCGCAGACCGGCGTGCGCAACCTGGCCGGCATCCTGCTCGGCAGCCGGATTCCGAAAGGCTCCCGCACGTCGAACTGGGCGGCGCGCGAACTCAGTGCCGCGCAGATTTCGTACGCGGCCACCGATGCCTGGGTCTGCCGCGAGCTCTGCCTGCATTTCGCGACGCGGCACTGGCTGCCGGGGTGACGGTGGCCTGCGCCGTTGCCTCGCGCGGCGGGATCAGCGGGGTTGCGCGCCGGGCGCCGGCGTGCCCGGCAGCGCGGCCCAGACGATGACGATCAGGCCCGCCACGACGCCGGGCAGCAGCGTCGCGATCCAGCCGGCAGCCTGCACGCCCAGCACGCTGCTCAACGACAGCATCTGGATCAAACCGGTCCAGTAGAACGCGCAGCCCACCACGCCCGCGAACGCGCTCCAGCGCACGATGGACCACGGCCGGCGCAGCCGCCAGTGTTTCGACAGCGCGGCGAGTCCGGCGTACGTGCAGCCGCTCATCACGCCGTGCAGCACCACCAGGTAGCCCATCATCGCGAGACTTTCCAGCCAGCCCGGCGCGAGGCTGTCGGACAGCGCCTGCCCGCCCATGACGACACCGAAGAACACCACGACGATGCCGATGTAGCCCGCCAGAAAGCCCGCGGCGGCGGCCAGTGCGCGCTGGAGGACGGGCCTCATCGCCGGGTTCAGGGATACAGCGCCCAGCCCACGCGCTGCGTTTCCGCCCTGAAAAAATGGCCCTGCGTGGTGGTGACGAACAGCGTGGTCTGGTCGGCGCCGCCGAAGCAGCAGTTGGTCGGCCGGATCGCGGGCACCGGGTGCGTTTCCAGCACGCGGCCCGTCGGCGAGAACACGGTGATCATGGGGCCCGGCCCGCTGACTTCCCAGCCGTTGGTGGCGACGATGTTGCCGTCGCGGTCGAGACACATGCCGTCGATACCGCGGTGCAGACCCTTCGCGTCTTCGCCCCAGGTGAAGAGCGTGGTGAAAGTGCCGAGGCTGCCGTCGTCCCGGATCGGGTAGGCGCGCAGTTCGCGCGGGATGCCCTTGGTGTAGCCGCTCTCCGCGACATACAGCGTCGTCTGATCCTGCGAGACGAGGATGCCGTTGGGCTGCGTGGTGTCGAAGGTCACGCGCGTGATGGTGTAGGTGCCGTCAGCCTGCGGGTCGAGGCGGTAGACCGACTGGTGGTCGACTTCCATGGTCGAGCCCTTGTCCCAGTTGCCGTCGTTCACCGGGTTGGTGAACCAGATGCGGCCCTTGCGGTCGATCGCGAGGTCGTTGGGCGTGTTGAGCCGCTTCCCATCCACGCGGTCGGCGATCACGGTGTTCTTGCCGTCGGGATCGAAACGGACGACCGAGCGCCCGCCGGAGCAGCAGCCGTACAGCTTGCCCTGCGCGTCGAAGGCGAGGCCGTTGGTGCGGTTGGTGCCGGTGCGCGCTTCGGTGATCTCGTCCGTATCGGGGTCGTACTGCAGGATCGCGTTGGCGTGGATGTGCGTGAAGAGCAGGTGCTCGCCGTCCCACGCCGGGCCTTCGGTCAGCGGCACGCCGCGCGGCTTCATGAGCAATTCGAAGTTCCACTGCATGGTGTTTCTCCTCCTGGGGTGGGGCGATGATACTGTGAGTCCCGCGCGCCGACGGACGCGGAGAGATCGTCTATACTGCGCGCTCAAAAAAAGACCCGTTTCCGGAGGAGAAACCGATGAACCGATACATCCTCGGCGCCTGCCTTGCCGCTGCTTGCGTGGCCGCCGCGCCGGCCGCACAGGCCCAGACCTCTTCGGCAGGCTCAGGACAGGCCTACCCGTCCAAACCCATCCGCATCGTCGTGCACTTCCCGCCCGGCGGGCCCACCGACCTCGTCGCCCGAGCCGTTGGCCAGAAGCTGAACGAAGCGTGGGGCCAGCAGGTCATCGTCGACAACCGGCCGGGCGCGGGCGGCGTGGTCGGCGTGGAAATGGTCGTGCGCGCCCCGCCCGATGGGTACACGCTGCTGTTCGCCACCGGGGGCAGCATGTCGATTGCGCCCGCGATGATCGCCAAGCTGCCGTACAACGTGTTTACCGATCTCGCGCCGATCAGCCTGCTCGTCATCAACCCGCAGATGCTGGTGCTGCACCCGTCGGTGCCGGCGAACAACGTGCGCGACCTGGTCAAGCTGGCGAAGTCCAAGCCGGGACAGATCAACTACGCCTCGGTGGGCGCCGGCAGCCCGAACCACCTCGGCGTGGAAATGCTCAAGTTCATGACCGGGATCGACATGGTGCACATCCCGTACAAGGGCACGGCACCCGCGGTGACCGACCTGCTCGCCGGACACGTCTCGCTCATGTTCAACAGCATGCCGTCAGTGCTGCCGCAGGTGCAGGCGGGCCGCCTGAAGGGGATCGCGGTGGGGAGTGCCAAGCGCTCGCCGGCCGCACCCAACATACCGACGGTGGCCGAGTCCGGCGTGCCGGGCTTCGAGTACGTGACCTGGTACGGGCTGTTCGCGCCGGTCGCGACGCCCAAGGACATCATCACGAAGCTCAACACGGAAGTCGTGCGCATCCTGCAGGACAGGGAGATCGCGCAGCGCTTCGAGCGCGAAGGCGCCGAACCCGCCCCCGGCACGCCCGACCAGCTCGCGAAGTTCATGCGCAGCGAGCACGAGCAGTGGAAGAAGACGATCGCCGCCGCGAAAATGAAGCTCGAGTAAAGGCCGGCGCGGCGGCCGCGCCGCCGGACGTCAGATCGCGGCCATCACCGTGATCTCGACCATCAGGCCCGGGTCAGCCAGGTGGTTGACCTCGACCATGGTGCTGGTCGGCAGGTGGTCCTTCACGAACTCCTCGCGCGCGGCGACGATCTGCTTGAACTCGCGGATGTCCGTCGTATAGACCGTCGTCCACACCACGTCCGCCATCGTCGCGCCCGCCGCGGCGAGATTCTTTTCGATGTTGCGCAGGCACTGCCGCGTCTGCTCCAGCATGCTGCCCACGCCGACCTGCTGGCCGTCGTCGTCGCGCGAGACCTGGCCCGAGACGAAGATCAGGCTCTTGGGCGCATCCACCCGCACGAAATGGTTGTAGATGGTGCCGCGGACGTTCTTGAGTCCGGGCGGATTGCCGCGTTTGATGGGCATGACGGGTTCCTTATGGGCGTTCGCGCGTTAAGCAACCAGGCGCGGATCGGCGATGCAGCCGGCGAGCGCGCTGGCGGCGGCGGTGGCGGGACTGCACAGCAGGATGTCGGCGTTCTTGTTGCCCATGCGGCCCGGCATGTTGCGGTTGCTCGTGGACAGGCAGCGCTCGCCGTCGGCGATGACGCCCTGGTGCGTGCCCGCGCACACGCCGCAGCCGGAGGGCATGAGCGTGGCGCCGGCTTCCACCAGCGCTTCGATGTCGCCGCTTTTCAGCGCGTCGAGCTCCGCCTGGCGCGAGGCCGGGGTGACGATCAGCCGGATGTCGGGATGCACTTTTTTGCCGCGCAGGATGTCGGCCGCGATGTGCAGGTCGTCGGCGCGCGCGTTCGTGCACGAGCCGATGAACACCTGGTCGATGGACTGCCCGGCCACCTCGGTCACGGACACCCCGGAGTCCTCGCGGCCGGGCAGGGCGACCATGGGTTCGAGCGTGCCGAGGTCGAAGTTCATTTCCGCGCAGTAGACCGCATCGGGATCGGACAGCACCGGGTCGAACGGCAGCTTCGCGCGCCCCTGCATGAACTGCGCGGTCACCGCGTCAAATGGAAACACGCCGCCCTTGGCGCCGACTTCCGTCGCCATGTTGCACAGGGTGAAGCGCTCGGAAACGGAGATCGAGGGCAGCGCGTCGCCCTGGAATTCGAGCATTTCATACAGCGCGCCCAGCACGCCGAGCTGGCGGGCGATCTCCAGCATCAGGTCCTTGGCATACACGCCCTTGCGCAGCCGCCCGTGCAGCACCATCTTGCGCGTGGCGGGGACGCGGAACCAGAGCCGGCCCACCGCCCACAGGAAGCCGACCTCGGTTTCGCCGACGGCCAGCGCCAGCGCACCGACCGAACCGCCCGAGCAGGCGTGCGAATCGTTGCATACCGAGAGTGAACCGGGAACGATCCAGCCCTGTTCCACCATGACCTGGTGGGCGACGCCGGTGCCGGCTTCATAGAACTTCGCAAAGCCGTGCTTGCGCACGAACTCGCGCACGCGTTTGAGGCTGTTCGCGTCCTTCGAGGAGTTCGGCGGGATGCCGTGGTCGAAGCACACGGCGATGCGGTCGGGCCGGTGCACGCGCGTCGCGCCCATCTTCTCGAACGCGTCGATGGCCCACGCCGCGTAGTCGTGCGAGTAGCTGAAATCGGGCGTCGCCTCGACGATGGTGCCGACCGCCAGCCCGGACCGTCCGCTCGTGCGTTCGAGCACCTTTTGTGCAAGCGTTCTGCCGGCCATCGTCAGGCCTTTTCGGCGGCCAGCAGCGCGCGGCCGTAGTTGATCAGGCTGCCCGCCTCGACGATCTTCGCCACGACATCGGAGAACGGGGCGATGGCGAAGGTCTTGCCCTTCCAGCGCACGACGCTCTCCGCCAGCGCGATCTCGATGTCGTCGCCGTCCTGCACGCCCTCCTTCACCAGCGCGGGGCATTGCACGACGACGATGCCGTTGTTCATGGCATTGCGAAAGAACAGCCGGGAAAAACTGTTCGCGACCACCGCCCGCACGCCTGCGGCACGCAGGGCGCGGCACGGCGACTCGCGGCCCGTGCCGTAGCCGAAGGCTTCCCCGGCCACCAGGACCGGATGCTCGCGCACCTTGCGGTTGGCCTCGGGACCGAGATCCAGCAGCACCTGCTCCGCCATCTGCTCGGGCGCGAGGAAGGAATGCCGCGCCGGCAGCACCACGTCCGCGGAGATGTGATCGCCGAAGACGGCTGCGGACCCGCGGATCGCTGCCAGCGCCATGACGTTAGGCGTTCACGTTCTCGGCGTAGGTTTTCGAGGGCAGGTTGTCGCGCGGCCATTCCGAACCGTTCTCGAACTGCGCGACGCCCACGGCGTGACGGGCCATGCCGGATTCGAGCATCGCCATCGACACGATCTCGGCCACGCCGACGTCGCCGATGCCGTGCTTGCGCAGTTCGTCGAAGTCCGCGTCTCCCATCGGCTCGTTGAAGGCGGTCTTGCGCGCGAAGCGCAGCACCGCTTTCGTCTTCGCGTCCACCTTGGTCGATTTCTCGAACTCGAGGATTTCCATCACATCGTCCATCGTCATGTCGAAATGCTCGATCAGATGGGTCTGGTGGTTGTTGATGCAGCGCGGGCAGTCGACTTCGGCGGCGCACACCAGCGAGATCGAGTTCAGCAGCGGCTTGGATAGTTCACCCTTGCCGAACTGCAGGCGCTTGGTCAGTCCCCACCAGTGCCGCAGCAGGTCGATGTCGAGCGCAAAGAAACCCCAGGTGGGCGTGAGAAAGTTAGCGCCCTTGGTCTTGCGGATGTCCTCGAAAATCTTCGCGGCTTCACCGGTCACGTCCTGCGGCTGGACGAGCTTCACTTTCTGAACCATCGGCATGCTCCTTCGTGGAAATCGGGGGAAAGCGCTCGCGCGGGAGGAGGGGCGGGCGCGCGAGGCGACTGGCAACCTTCTTGCTTGGGCTATCTTGCTAGTTACCCGCCACGCAGTCAAGATTGCGGGGCGGTGACCGTTCGTTGATTGAACCATCACACCAGAAGAGCGAGCCATGAATATCCTTAAGCCTGCCGCCCGGTTTCTGGGCGTCACTGTCCTCCTCGCCTCGGTTTCGGGCGTTTGCAGCGCACAAACTTATCCTACGCGGCCCGTGCGTCTCATTGTGCCGTTCGCGCCGGGCGGCATCTTCGACTTCATCGGCAGGCTGATGGCGCCGAAGCTGTCGGATGGCCTCGGGCAGACAGTGGTCGTCGACAACCGCGCCGGCGGCGGCGGCGTGATCGCCATGCAGCTGACGGCCAATGCCACGCCTGACGGCTACACCGTGCTGCTGGCGGATCCCTCGCTGGTGATCAACCTGCACCTGCAGAAAGATGCGCCTTACTCGCTGAAAGAACTGACCCCGGTCACCGGCCTCACGACCGCCTCGCTCGTGCTGGCGGTAAACGCCAAGGTGCCCGCGAAGACGGTGAAGGAACTGATCGAGCTTTCCGGAAAAACGAGCCTCAATTACGGATCGGCCGGCGTCGGCAGTACGCCGCACATGGCCGGCGAGCTGTTCAAGTTCCGCACCAAAGCCAGCATCGAGCACGTGCCGTTCAAGGGCGTCGGTCCCGCCGTCACCGCGGTCGTGGCGAATCAGGTGCAGATGGTGTTCGGCAGCGTTGCCGGCACCGACGGCTTCATCAAGGACGGGCGGCTGCGCGGCTTGGCGACCACCGGCGAGAAGCGGGCCAAGGCGATGCCGGACCTGCCGACGCTCGCCGAAGCCGGCGTCTCCGGCGCGGAGACGGCGGTGTGGGGCGCCATCCTGGTTCCCGCCGCGACGCCCAAGCCCATCATCGCGCGGCTGAACGCCGAGTTCCGCAAGGTGCTGCAGGAGTCCGATGTCCGCAGCGCCCTGGACAAGGCGGCGATCGAGCCGCTGGGCACCCC
>JBOIEQ010000135.1:0-11933 GCA_050741255.1 Burkholderiales bacterium
GAGAACCCCCTCGCGAAGGCGATCCTGGAAGGGAAGTTCGCGGCCAGGGACACGATCAAGGTCCACGAGGCCAAGGGCAAGATCGTGTTCGAGAAGGGTGCGATGCACGCCCAGGCCGCGTAATTCGGCAGGTTTGCATCGTTGTGGTGCGCGCCAAAGTCGGTGCGCACCATTTCAAGGCGTCCTTCCGGGGGACGTCAACCATGGCCGTGCGGACAGTGCTGACATCCGCCTGTAACGGGGCGGATGGGCGGGCGTATTCGGCAGCCCGGAAGCCGCTGGCATGGTGGTTGCGTAATCCTCTTTTGAAACGAGCATGCGGCGCAGCTGTTGCCGCAATAAACGACCATCAAAAGGGGACAATCGCATGAAACGCCGGGGATTTTTCAAGGCCACCACACTCGCCGCCGCGCTGGCACTCGCCGGCTTGGCGTCGCACCCTGCACTGGCGCAGCAGAAGACCGTGAAGGTCGGCGTGCTGCACTCGCTCTCCGGCACCATGGCCATCAGCGAAACCGTGCTGAAGGACGTTGCGCTAATGACCTTCGCGGAAATCAACGCGAAAGGCGGCGTGCTGGGCATGAAGATCGAGCCCGTCGTCGTCGATCCTGCCTCCAATTGGCCGCTGTTCGCCGAAAAAGGCCGCCAGCTCCTGACGCAGGAGAAGGTCGCGGCGGTGTTCGGCTGCTGGACCTCCGTGTCCCGCAAGTCGGTGCTGCCCGTGTTCGAGGAACTGAACGGACTGCTGTTCTACCCGGTGCAGTACGAAGGGGAAGAACTGTCCAAGAACGTGTTCTACACCGGCGCCGCCCCCAACCAGCAGGCGATTCCGGCTGTCGAGTACCTGATGAGCAAGGAAGGTGGCGCCGCCAAGCGCTGGGTCCTGCTCGGTACAGACTACGTCTATCCGCGCACGACCAACAAGATCCTGCGCGCCTTCCTGAAATCCAAGGGCGTCGCCGACAAGGACATTGACGAGAAATACACCCCGTTCGGCCACAGCGATTACCAGACGATCGTCGCCGACATCAAAAAGTTCTCGGCCGGCGGCAAGACCGCGGTGGTCTCGACCATCAACGGCGATTCCAACGTGCCGTTCTACAAGGAACTCGGCAACCAGGGCCTGAAGGCGACCGATGTGCCGGTCGTGGCCTTCTCGGTGGGCGAGGAAGAACTGCGCGGCGTGGACACCAAGCCGCTGGTCGGCCACCTTGCGGCGTGGAACTACTTTATGTCGCTCAAGAACCCGCAAAACGAGGCGTTCAAGAAGCAGTGGGCCGAATACGCGAAGAAGAACAAGCTGTCGAGCGCGGCGAAGCCCCTGACCAACGACCCGATGGAAGCCACCTATATCGGCATCCACATGTGGAAGCA
This sequence comes from Burkholderiales bacterium, assembly GCA_050741255.1. Lineage (GTDB taxonomy): Bacteria > Pseudomonadota > Gammaproteobacteria > Burkholderiales > SG8-41 > CAZXNF01. The sequence goes on from JBOIEQ010000135.1 coordinate 1,375, forward strand.
GGCGGTGGAAAAAGCCAAGAGCTTCGATACCGACAAGGTGATCGCCGCGATGGCCGGCCAGACCTTCAAGGCGCCGGACGGCTTCGAAGTTAAGATGGACGAAAAGAACCACCACCTGTGGAAACCGGTGTTCATCGGCGAAGTGCAGGCCAACGGCCAGTTCAACGTGGTGTGGAAAACGCCGGGGCCGATCCGGGCCCAGCCGTGGAGCCAGTACATTCCCGGCAACGACAAGAAGAAGGACGTGCCCGACGGCAAGACGGTGATCGCGAAGTAATGCCTGCCTGACGATGAACGGGGGCCGCTGCGGCGGCCCCTTTCGTTGTCTGCTTATGCGTATCTTCCTGATCGCGTGCTGGTTGTTCGCGTCGAACGCGTTTGCACTCGACGCGGCCACCGTCAACAAGCTCGGTTTCGGCGACAGCGACGAGAAGGTCGCTGCGGTGGCGGCGCTCGTCGCCGCTGGCGATGCCGAGGCGGCGGCGCTGCTGCAGGCCGTGGCCGACGGTGAGGTGCAGACCGCCGGCAAGCGCGTGCTGATCGTCAGGGGCGACGCTGCCGTCGATGCGGTGACCGGGCAGAAGCTTGCGCTGCCGGCGGAAAGGGAAGACCTCGTCGTCAACAACCGGTTGCGGCGCGAACTCGACACGGCGCTCGCCGCGCTCAAGCTGCTTGCGCCTGAGCGTGCGACGCGGCTGGCTGCGGCCAAGGCGCTGGAGGATGGCGCCACCGAAGCGATGCTGCCGCTGATCCTCAAGGCGCGGGGGCAGGAGTCCGATCCCGGGATCCGGTCGATGCTCGATCTGATCGCCGCCGGCCTCCAGGTCAAGAGCGCCGACCCGGCGGTGCGATTGGCCGCAGTAAAGACGCTCGGCACGACCGACAATCCCAATGCCAAGATGTTGCTGCTGCCGCTGCTGGAGAAGACCGCGGCGGGCTTTGCCGAGCCGGACGCGGAGGTCCGAGCCGAGGCGCAGAAGAGCCTGCGCGCGGTGGAAGACCGGCTGGTGTGGGGCGAGCGTGCCGGCTTGCTGTTCGCCGGCGTGAGCCTTGGCAGCATCCTCATGCTCGCCGCGCTGGGTCTGGCCATCACCTACGGGCTGATGGGCGTGATCAACATGGCGCATGGCGAACTGATCATGATCGGCGCCTACGCGACTTTTCTCGTGCAGAACCTGTTCCGGGAGTATCTGCCCGGCGCGTTCGACTGGTATCTGCTGTGTGCGGTGCCGGTGGCGTTCGCCGTCTCGGCGGTCGTGGGCGTGCTGATGGAGCGCAGCGTCATCCGCTGGCTCTACGGCCGGCCGCTGGAAACGCTGCTGGCGACCTGGGGCATCAGCCTGATGCTGATCCAGATCGTGCGCTCATTGTTCGGCGCGCAGAACGTGCAGGTCGAGAACCCGGTGTGGATGTCGGGCGGCATACAGGCCTTCTCGAATGTCGTGCTGCCCTGGAACCGGATTTTCATCATTGCTTTTGCCGTGGCGGTGCTGGTGGGCATGGCGCTGCTGCTGACCCGTACCCGCCTGGGCTTGTACGTGCGTGCGGTCACGCAGAACCGCGCCATGGCCTCGTGCGTCGGCGTGCGTACGCCGCGGGTCGACATGTGGGCGTTCGGGCTGGGCTCCGGCATTGCGGGGCTGGCCGGTTGCGCCATCTCGCAGGTCGGCAACGTCGGTCCGGAACTCGGACAGGGCTACATCGTCGACTCGTTCATGGTGGTGGTGCTCGGGGGTGTTGGTCAGCTCGCCGGCACGGTGTACGCGGGCCTGGGGCTGGGCCTCGTCAACAAGCTCATCGAATCATGGTCCGGCGCGGTGATCGCGAAGATCGCGGTGCTGGTGTTCATCATCGTCTTCATCCAGAAACGGCCGCAGGGCCTGTTCGCGATGAAGGGCCGCGCGGTGGAAAACTGACATGGGGCCGCTGAGCGCCACCATCACGCGCCTCTACGGCGCCCGCGGCTGGTTCGCGCTGGGGGCTTGCGCCCTGGTGCTGTTCGTCGGCTTTCCGCTGCTCAACCTGGTGGTGCCGGAAACGAGCGCGTTCCATGTGTCGGCGTACTGGATCACCCTGATCGGCAAGATCATGTGCTTCGCCATCGTGGCAATGGCGATGGACCTGATCTGGGGCTATACGGGCATCCTGTCACTGGGGCACGGCCTGTTCTTCGCGCTCGGCGGCTACGCCTTTGGCATGTACCTCATGCGCCAGATCGGCCGCGACGGCGTGTATCACGAGGACCTGCCGGATTTCATGGTGTTCCTCGACTGGAAGACGCTGCCGTGGAGCTGGTGGAACAGCGACCAGTTCTGGTGGAGTGCGCTGCTGGTCGTGCTGGTGCCGGGGCTGCTGGCGCTGGCATTCGGCTACTTCGCCTTCCGCTCGCGGGTAAAGGGGGTGTACTTTTCCATCATCACGCAGGCGCTGACTTTCGCCGCGATGTTGCTGTTCTTCCGCAACGACACCGGCTTTGGTGGCAACAACGGTTTCACCGATTTCAAGCGCATTCTGGGTTTCCCGATCGCGGTGCCCGAAACGCGCATGGTGCTGTTCATGCTCACCGGCGCGGTACTGCTGGGCACGCTGCTGCTCGGCCGCTATCTCGTGACATCGAAACTCGGCCGTGTGCTGACCGCGATCCGCGATGCGGAGTCGCGCGTGATGTTCTGCGGCTACAACACGGTCCACTACAAGCTCTTCATCTGGACGCTGTCGGCGATGTTGTGCGGGATTGCCGGGGCGCTGTACGTGCCGCAGGTCGGCATCATCAATCCGGGCGAGATGTCGCCGGCGAATTCGATCGAGATCGCGATCTGGGTGGCCGTCGGCGGACGCGGCACGCTGATCGGGCCCATCATCGGCGCGGGTCTCGTCAACGGCGCCAAGAGTTTTTTCACGCAGGCCTTTCCCGAATACTGGCTCTACGTGCTGGGGTTGATGTTCATCCTCGCCACGCTGTTCCTGCCGGAGGGGGTGGTGGGCCTCGTTCGTAAGTGGCGTGAAGGAAAGCGGACATGAGCGCCGTCGCGACGGTCGGCGCCAGCACCGGCAGCATCGCCCAGGAAGGGCTGGACGCCCGGCATGGCGTGGTCCTGTACCTGGACGACATCTCGGTCAGCTTCGACGGCTTCCGCGCGCTGAACAAGCTGTCGCTGTCGATCGACAGCGGCGAACTGCGCTGCGTGATCGGACCCAACGGCGCGGGCAAGACGACCATGATGGACGTCATCACCGGCAAGACGCGGCCCGATTCCGGCACGGTCTTTTTCGGCCAGACGATAGACCTCACGCGGCTGTCGGAGGCGGAGATCGCGCACGCCGGGATCGGCCGCAAGTTCCAGAAGCCGACGATTTTCGAGCGCCACACGGTGTTCGAGAACCTGGAGCTGGCGATGAAGGCGGACAAGCGGGTGCGCACGACACTGTTCGCCAGGCTGTCCGCGGTCCAGCGCGACCGCATCGCGGATACCTTGCGCCAGATCCGCCTGACGGACAGCGCCGACCGCATGGCCGGCCTGCTGTCCCACGGCCAGAAGCAGTGGCTGGAGATCGGCATGCTGCTGATGCAGGAGCCGCAGCTGTTGCTGCTCGACGAGCCGGTGGCAGGCATGAGCGATGACGAGACCGAGCGCACGGCGGAGTTGTTCCTGTCGTTGGCCGGGAAGCATTCGCTGGTGGTCGTGGAACACGACATGGCGTTCGTCGGCAAGATCGCGCGCAAGGTCACGGTGCTGCACGAAGGCAGCGTGCTCGCGGAAGGCGCGATGGACGAAGTGCAGAATGACCCGCGCGTGATCGAAGTCTATCTGGGCCGCTGACTGTGAATCCAATGCTCACCGTGTCCGGACTGAACCAGTATTACGGCGGCAGCCACATCCTGCGCGACCTGTCGTTCGAGGTGCCGGCGGGCAAGGTGACTACGCTGCTCGGCCGCAACGGCGTGGGCAAGACGACCTTGCTGCGCACGCTGATGGGGGTGGTGCCGACAGCGACGGGCACGATCCGCTTTGGCGATGTGGACCTGACGGGCACGCCGCCGTACCGCCGGGTGCGCAGCGGCATCGGCTACGTGCCGCAGGGCCGCGAGATCTTTCCGCGTCTCACGGTCGCCGAAAATCTTGAAATGGGGCTCGCGACCAGCCCCCGCGGCGCGCGCGTGCCGGCCCGCATCTTCGAAATGTTCCCGGTGCTGAACCAGATGCTGCACCGGCGCGGCGGCGATCTTTCCGGCGGACAGCAGCAGCAGCTGGCGATCGGCCGCGCGCTGGCGATGGGCCCGAAGCTGCTGATCCTCGACGAGCCGACCGAAGGCATCCAGCCTTCCATCATCAAGGACATCGAACGCGCGATTCGCACGCTCGCCGCCACCGGCGAGATGGCGATCCTGCTGGTCGAGCAGTACTACGATTTCGCGCGCTCGCTGGCCGACCAGTACCTGGTGATGGAGCGCGGCGAAATCATCCGGCAGGGGCAGGGCGCGGACATGGAAAAGGACCGCGTCAGGGACCTGCTGGCGGTATGATCGTTGCATGCTGCTGCGCGAGCCGGTCGAACCCGAATCTGTTGCCGCTGCGGGCTGGCGCGCCGAGCTCGCCCTCGGCTATGAACGCCGCGGCGGGCGTACCGTGCTGGCCCACCGCCGCCACGATGGCCCGCTGGTCGTCCAGAAGCCGCTCTATCCGGAAGGCGACGCGGTCTGCCATACGATCATCGTGCATCCGCCGGCCGGCATTGCGGGCGGCGATCGCCTCGCGATCGACGTCGGTGTCGCGGGCGGCGGCCATGTTCTGCTCACCACGCCGGGTGCCGGCAAATGGTATCGCTCGGCCGGCGCGCGGGCGCAGCAGCATCTGACGGTTACTGCCGGTCCGCAGGCCATCGTCGAATGGTTGCCGCAGGAAACCATTGTGTTCGACGGCGCGCTGGCGGACCTGCGGACCACGGTCGAGTTGCAGTCCGGTGCCTGTTTCATCGGCTGGGAGATCCTGTGCCTGGGCAGGACCGGGTCGGGGGAGCGTTTCATGCACGGCGATTGCACCACCTTCACGGAACTCCGGCGCGATGGACGCCCGCTGTGGTACGAGCGCGGACGCATGACGGGCGGCGGGGCGGTGCTGGCCTCGGCGGCGGGCTTGGCGGGGCAGCCGGTCTGCGCCACGCTGCTCGCGGTCGGCCCCATCAATGACGCCGTATTGGGCGCGTGCCGGGCACAATTACCCGCGTCGGGTGAAGGCGCCATCACGCGGCTGCCGGAGTTGCTGGTGGCCCGATACCTGGGCCCTTCCAGCGAGGCGGCGCGGTATTATTTCGCGGCCTTGTGGACGATACTGCGCCCGGCGATCACCGGGCGGAACGCCATCACCCCGCGCATCTGGAACACCTGACGGACCCGTATGGAACTGACCCCGCGCGAGAAGGACAAGCTGCTGCTGTTCACCGCCGGCTTGCTGGCGGAGCGGCGCAAGGCGAAAGGGCTCAAGCTCAACTATCCGGAAGCGGTGGCCTTCATCAGCGCGGCCATCCTCGAAGGCGCGCGCGAAGGCCGCACGGTCTCCGAACTCATGGGCTGGGGCGCGACCCTGCTCACGCGCGCGGATGTGATGGAAGGGGTGCCGGAAATGATCCCCGACATCCAGGTCGAGGCGACGTTTCCCGACGGCACCAAGCTCGTTACCGTGCATCACCCGATTCCGTGACCGCATGATCCCGGGTGAAATGCAGATCGCCGCCGGCGACCTCGAACTCAACACGGGGCGCGCCACCGTCACGGTTGCGGTGACCAACACCGGCGACCGGCCGATCCAGGTGGGTTCGCACTATCATTTTTTTGAAACCAACGACGCACTCAAGTTCGACCGCGACAGCGCTTACGGTTGCCGGCTCAACATCGCCGCGGGCACCGCGGTGCGCTTCGAACCGGGTCAGACGCGCACGGTGGAACTGGTGGCGATGGCGGGGGCGCGCAAGGTCTACGGGTTCGCGGGCCGTGTGATGGGTGCGCTCAAAGCATGACCCGAATCTCCCGCCAGGCTTACGCCGAGATGTTCGGCCCTACGGTCGGCGACCGCGTGCGGCTCGCGGACACCGAGCTGTGGATCGAGGTCGAGAAGGACCACACGATCTACGGCGAGGAAGTGAAATTCGGCGGCGGCAAGGTGATCCGCGACGGCATGGGGCAGGGGCAGGCCGTGGCCAAGGACGTGGCCGACACCGTCATTACCAATGCGCTGATCGTCGACCACTGGGGCATCGTCAAGGCCGACATCGGGCTGAAGGACGGCCGCATCTGGAGGATCGGCAAGGCCGGCAATCCCGACATCCAGCCCGGCGTGACGATTCCGATCGGTGCGGGCACCGAAGCCATCGCGGGCGAGGGCATGATCGTGACCGCCGGCGGCATCGACTCGCACATCCATTTCATCTGCCCGCAGCAGATCGAGGAGGCGCTGATGTCGGGCGTCACCACCATGCTGGGCGGCGGCACCGGGCCCGCGACGGGCACCTACGCTACGACCTGCACGCCGGGTCCGTGGCATCTTCATTCCATGCTGATGGCGGCCGAGGCGTTTCCGATGAATCTCGGTTTTCTCGGCAAGGGCAACGCGAGCTTGCCGCAACCGCTGCGGGAGCAGGTGCAAGCCGGGGCGATCGGCCTGAAGCTGCACGAGGACTGGGGCACGACGCCCGCCGCGATCGACAACTGCCTGACCGTGGCGGACGAACTGGACGTGCAGGTCGCCATTCACAGCGACACCCTGAACGAATCGGGTTTCGTGGAGGCCACCATCGCGGCGTTCAAGGGGCGGGCGATCCACACCTTCCACACCGAAGGCGCGGGCGGCGGTCACGCGCCCGACATCATCAAGGTCGCGGGTCTGCCCAACGTGCTCCCGTCCTCGACCAATCCGACGCGCCCGTACACGGTCAACACCATCGCCGAGCATCTCGACATGCTGATGGTGTGCCACCACCTCGATCCGGCGATCGCCGAGGACGTGGCCTTCGCGGAATCGCGCATCCGCAAGGAGACGATCGCCGCCGAGGACATCCTGCACGACCTCGGCGCGTTCTCCATGATGTCCTCGGATTCGCAGGCCATGGGCCGGGTCGGCGAGGTCGTGATCCGGACCTGGCAGACCGCGCACAAGATGAAAGTGCAGCGTGGCAGTCTGAAGGGCGATCCGAAGACGCACGACAATGCGCGCGTCAAACGCTATATCGCCAAGTACACGATCAACCCGGCCATCACGCACGGCATCGCGCACGAAGTGGGCTCGATCGAGGCCGGCAAGCTGGCCGACCTGGTACTGTGGCGGCCGGCGTTCTTCGGCGTCAAGCCTTCGCTGATCCTGAAGGGCGGCATGATCGCCGCCGCGGCGATGGGCGACCCGAATGCCTCGATTCCCACGCCGCAGCCGGTGCATTACCGTCCCATGTTCGGCGCGTTCGGCAAGGCGTTGCGCACGTCCGTCACGTTCGTGTCGCAGGCCGCGCTCGCCAATCCCGCCGTGCGCGACCTCGGTCTCGCGCGACCGCTGGTGGCGGTCAAGAACACCCGCAAGATCGGCAAGCGCGACATGGTGCGCAACGATTACCAGCCGAAGATCACGGTAGACACCGAAACCTACGAAGTGCGCGCCGACGGCGAATTGCTGGTGTGCGAACCGGCCACGGTGCTGCCGATGGCGCAACGCTATTTCCTGTTCTGATGCTCGAGATCCAGACCAAACTCACGGCCGGGGAGGCCGCTGGCCGGCCCGCGGTGCAGGGCCGGCTCGAATTGCCGTTTGAGCGCCGCCAGAAGAGCCGCTTGCGCACGCACCTCGCGTCCGGCGAGGAAGTCGCGCTGATGTTGCCGCGCGGCGACATCCTGCGCGGGGGTGATCTGCTGTGCATGACGGATGGCCGCATCATCGAAGTGGTGGCGGAGCCGGAGCAAGTGCTGCATGTGACCTGTGCGACGCCCACCGAACTTGCCCGCGCCGCCTACCATCTCGGCAACCGGCACGTGCCGGTGCAGGTCGGTGACGGTTTCCTGCGGTTGGCAGCCGATCATGTGCTGGCAGGAATGCTGCAAGGCCTGGGTGCGCAGTTGCGTGAACTCGCGGCGCCCTTCGAGCCGGAAGCCGGCGCGTACGGCGGCGGCCATCACCATCACAATGAAGGCGGGCGGGGCGGGCACATCCACGAGTACTTCACGCGCGCGGAGCGCCACGAATCGTGACCGCACCCATCCTCTCGCCCGAACTCGCGCTGGCCCGCCTGCTGCAACTGGCCAGCCCGACCCTGCCGGTCGGGGCTTACAGTTATTCCCAGGGACTCGAGGCCGCCGTGGAAGCCGGTCTGGTCAGCACTGCCGACAATGCCCTGCGCTGGATCACCGACATCCTGGCTTATTCAGTGGCCCGGATGGAAGCGCCGGTGCTGCTGCGGCTGTGCCGGGCCTGGACTGCGCAGGACGCTGCAGCGGTGGCGTATTGGAACGCGCTGTTCCTCGCCAGCCGTGAAACGGCTGAGCTGCGGGCGGAGACCGCGCAGATGGGCTATTCACTGACCCGGTTGCTGGATACATTGGCCATCGGCACGTCGATGACGGACGAAGAAGAGATCGCTTTTCCCACGGCCTTTGCGAGGGCGGTGGCCGCGTGGCGGATCGATCCGCAGCAGGCGCTGGTCGCCTACCTGTGGGCATGGGCGGAAAACCAGGTCATGGCGGCGGTGAAGGCGGTGCCGCTCGGCCAGACCGACGGCCAGCGCCTGCTGCTGGCCCTGGGCGCCACCCTCAGTGAAGCCGTGATGGAAGCCGCGCGGCTCGCGGACGACGAGCTCGGCAATTTTTCACCCGGGCTCGCGCTGCTGTCCGCGCGCCACGAAACCCAGTACAGCCGTCTGTTCCGATCGTAAGAGGAAAAATCATGGACAGTGCATCCACCACCCGCGGCAAGGTCGCCTTGCGCGTCGGCATCGGCGGCCCGGTCGGCTCCGGCAAGACGGCGCTGACCCTGGCGCTGTGCCGTGCCCTGCGCGACGACTACAACATCGCGGTGGTCACCAACGACATCTACACCGAGGAGGACGCGCAGTTCCTGGTGCGCAATGAAGCGCTGGTGCCCGAGCGCATCATCGGCGTCGAAACCGGCGGCTGTCCGCACACTGCCATCCGCGAGGATGCCTCGATCAACCTCGAAGCGGTTGCGCGGCTGAACAAGCGCTTCACCGGCCTCGATCTCATCGTGATCGAGTCCGGCGGCGACAATCTCGCGGCGACCTTCAGTCCCGAGCTGTCCGACCTGACGCTGTACGTGATCGACGTCGCCGCCGGCGACAAGATTCCGCGCAAGGGCGGGCCCGGCATCACCAAGTCGGACCTGCTGATCATCAACAAGATCGACCTCGCGCCCATGGTCGGCGCCTCGCTCGAGGTGATGGACCGCGACGCGAAGAAGATGCGCGGCGAGCGGCCGTTCGTGTTCACCAATCTGAAGACGGGGCAGGGGCTCGACACCGTCATCCGTTTTATCCAGACCCAGGGGCTGCTGGAAGACCTGCAGCCCGCGGGATAGGAGTTGTCATGCGAGCACTGATTGTTTTTCTGGCCATCGCGCTGGTTCCCGGGCTGGCCTGGGCGCATCCTTTTCACACGGGAGACGGTTTCGCGGCCGGCTGGGTGCATCCGTTTACCGGACTCGATCATCTGCTGGCGATGGTGGCGGTCGGCCTCTGGGCGGCGCAGATCGGCGGCCGCGCGCGGTGGACGGTGCCGCTGGCGTTCGTGACGGCGATGCTGCTCGGCGCGGCCGCCAGCGTCGCGGGCCTGCAGGTGCCGCTGGTCGAGCCGATGGTGGCCGCATCGGTCGTCGTGCTCGGCTTGCTGATCACGCTGCACCGGCGGACGTCGGTGGGCGCGGGCGCCGCGATCTGCGCCGTATTTGCGGTTTTCCATGGCCTTGCGCATGCGTCTGAACTCCCGCCGGCGACTTCCGCGCTGGCCTACTTTGCGGGATTCGCGCTGGCGACCGCGCTACTGCATGCCACTGGCGTGCTGACTGGCGTCTGGATGGGACGGTTGCACGGCGCCCGCTGGATCGGCGCGCCGATTGCGCTTGCGGGCTGCGCGCTGCTCGGCGGGGCCTTGCTCGGCTGAGGGCGTCAGCGCCGGCTGCGCCGCAGCCGGATGACCAGTTCGCGATAACCGGTGGCGGCGTCGGGTTCGCGGCTGAAGCGGTGACGGGGCAGCGGTAGAAGCAGGGCCTCGACGGTCGTATGCACGAGGGCGCCGGCCAGCAGATGGCCGCCGGTGACCTTGCCCCGGGCGTCGGCCACGGCGATGTGCAGGTGCGCGCCGTCAGTGCCCAGCGTTCCCATGAGGGTGAGAATTTCCAACGGCCCTTTCAACACGGTCGCGGTGCGTTGTCCGGCCAGGCGCAACCGGGCGGGACGCAGGCTGCCGATCCCCGCGATCACAAAACAAGCTTGCCAGCGTCGTCGCTGGACGAGTGCTTCCAGTGCGGCCTTGAGATCTGCGCCGGGCGGCAGGCGCAGCGGAAGGGTTAAGC
>JBOIEQ010000136.1:0-11902 GCA_050741255.1 Burkholderiales bacterium
AGATCGGCGCGCGCCCCTCGACGCGGACGGTAGGGCCCAGTGAAGTAACGCAATACGCGGAGGCGCCTATGACCGATGTACCGATGTATCACGACGGGATGCGCAGGCTTCAGGATGCGCGCGAAACACGGCCTTTGGCCGATCGCCTGGAGCAAGTAACCCTACGCTCGGCGTTCACGGCCGAGGACCGCGCGTTCATTGAAGCTCGTTCAATGTTCTTTGTTGCCACCGCGGACGCTCATGACCACCCTGAATGCTCCTACAAGGGCGGCCTGCCTGGATTCCTGCGCGTCCTGGACGACAAAACACTTGCGTTTCCGGACTACGACGGCAACGGAATGTACCGATCGTGGGGCAACATTCTCGTAAATCCCAATGTCGCCCTGCTCTTTCTGGATTTCGAGACGCCTAAGCGCCTTCGCGTGAATGGCACAGCGCAAATTAGCAGTGACGATCCATTGCTCGATGAGTACCCGGATGCGGTCTTCATTGTTCGAGTTGAAGCAGAGCGAATCTTTCCGAACTGCCCTCGGTACGTTCACAAGATGCAGCTCGTTGAGTATTCGGTATATGCCCCGCGGTCCGACTACACACCGCCTGTCCCCGCCTGGAAAACGTTTGATGCATTTCGTGATTCCCTGCCACCCCGCGATCGCCCGAGCGACAAGAAGGAATAGCCTGGTGCTGAGAAAGTACCGAGGGCCAGAGCACGGATCATTCACGAGCCGCGCCTCGTTATTCTTTGGATTCCGGCGTTCGCCGGAATGACGAACGCAAGGTCGTCCTGCGACCTCCCGATCGCTATTCCAGCTTGAACCCCGTCTGCGTGACGAGTTTCGCCCCACCGATAAATAGGGCCGTAGTTAATTGTTGCCAGCATTTCGCTGACTAGATCTCAATTGCTTGGTGCGTTTCATTCGCGCCATCTTGCCTATAATGCTCGCGGGCGAAACGAAGCATTACGGAGATCGATGAATGGAACGCAGCACGCGTCTCGCGGGGCGCATCGCCGTGGTCACGGGTGGTCTTCAAGGGATCGGTGAGGGAACGGCCATTGCGCTGGCGCACGCCGGCGCGCATGTCGTGGTATTCGATCTGGACGCGGACGACGCGCAGCCGGTGCAGGTTCTGCGCGATCGCATACTTCAGTGCGGCGTCCGTTTCGCCTATCGCCGCACGGACGTTACGCAAAGCGCGCAGGTCGATGCGGGCTTTGCCGCGTGCGAGGCTGCGATCGGACCACCCACTATCCTCGTGAACAACGCGGGCAAGGGCATGCCGCCCGCGCCGATCGACACCTCCGCCGAGGGCGACTGGGACGCGCAGATCGCGCTGAATCTCAAGGCGGCCTATTTGTGCACGCGCGCGGCGGTCGCGCATTTCAAGAAATCCGGTGCGGGCGTGGTGATCAACATCGCTTCCACGGCGGGGCGCGGTCTGAGCGAGGCTTCCAGCATCGCGTATGCCAGCGCGAAGGCGGGCATCGTGGGCTTCACGCGGCAGGTGGCCCGCGAACTGGGGCCTTTCGGCATCCGGGTCAACGCCATCGCGCCCGGCTCGATCATGACCGGGCGCGCCGCGGAGCGTTTCGAGACGGGCACGCCGGAGTCACGGGAACGCACGTTATCGACCATTCCATTGCGCCGCATGGGCCGCGCGGAGGACGTCGGTAATGTCGTGGTGTTTCTCGCGTCCGGGGACGCCGGCTTCATGACCGGGGCGATCCTGGATGTCAACGGCGGCCGGTCGATGGCCTGATCAAGAAGAGGATGCAGATGTTGCAACGTGCTTCAAAGGTGTTGCTGGTAGGGGTGTTGATGGCGGGCGCCTCCGCGTGGGCGCAGACTTATCCGTCCCGCCCGGTGCGCATGATCAATCCGTTTCCGCCGGGCGGCGGTACCGACGTCGGCGCACGAGTGATCGCGCAGAAACTGTCGGAGACGCTCGGCCAGCAGGTCGTCGTGGAGAACCGGGGCGGCGCCGTCGGCAACATCGGCACCGCGAGCCTCGCGCAGGCGACCCCCGACGGGCACACGCTCGGCACCGCCAACAACGCGACGATGACGATCAATCCGAATCTCTACAAGAATGTCGGCTACGACCCGGTGAAAGACTTCAGCACGCTGATCCTCGTCGCGACCTACCCCTTCATCATCACGGCGCGGCAGACGCTGCCCGTGAAGTCGATGAAGGATCTCGTGGCGCTCGCCAAGGCCAATCCCGGCAAGCTGAATTTCGCCTCGACGGGCAGCTACACGCGCCTGATCGGCGCGCTGTTCAAGTCGGCCGCCGGAATGGAGGTGACGATCGTGCCTTACAACGGCACGGGGCCGGCGATCATCGATCTGATCGGCGGCCACGTGGACTTCGCGATCGCCACCACGATCCTGCCGCAGTTCGCGACGGGTCAGTTGCGGCCGCTGGCGGTGACCTCCGCCAAGCGCGCGTCGATGCTGGCCGATTTACCGACGGTGGGAGAAGCGGGCCTGCCGGGGCTGGAGACGACCGCGTGGTACGGGCTTGTGACGCAGGTGGCGGTGCCGAAGCCCATCGTCAAGCGCCTGCAGACCGACCTCTCGCGCATCCTGAAGATGCCCGACGTGCGCGAGCGCATCCAGGGTACCGGCGCCGACGTGGTGGCCGGATCGCCCGAGGAATTCGCCGCGATCATCCGTTCCGAAGTGGCGCGCTGGGGAAAAGTCATCAAGGAAGAGCGCCTGCCGATCCAGTAGTGTTGCGCGGCGTCTATTCCAGCTTGAATCCCGTCTGCTTGACGAGCTTGGCCCAGCGGTCTTTCTCGGCGGCGAGCCACTGCCCCATTTCCTGCGGCGTGCCGGTCTGTGGCACGGCGCCCTGCGCGGACAGCTTGTCGCGGAAGTCGGGGGTCTTGAGGATGCGGATCACCTCCGCATTGATTTTGTTGACGATGTCCGGCGGCGTATTGGCCGGCGCGAGGATGCCCTGCCAGGAGCCCGTCTCAAAGCCGCTGAGGCCGGGCGTTTCCGCGATCGTCGGCGTGTCGGGCAGCGCCGGATCGCGCTGCGCGCCGGACACCGCGAGCAAGCGGAGCTTGTCGTTCTTCACCTGCGGCAGCACCTGCAGCATGCCGAGGAACAGCACGTGGCCCTCGCCGATCACGGTCGCCATCACCGAGGCCGCACCGCCGCCCTTGGTGGGGAGGTAGACCCAGTCGATGCCGGTGCGGGTGGCGAAGCTCATGGCCGCGAACTGCGCCGCACTGCCCAGTCCCACCGGCACGTTGAGCTTGCCGGGACGCGCTTTCGCGAAGGCGATGAGTTCCCGGGTGCTGCGCACCGGCAAGCTGGGGTGCGTGACCAGCAGGTGCGGGGAGTAGGACACCATGGTGACCGGCGCGAAGTCCTTCAACATGTCAAACGGCAGTTTCGGGAACACGCTGGGACTGATGGCGAGATTGCCGACGTCCATCAGCATCAGCGTGTAACCGTCGGGCGCGGCGCGCGCGACCATCTCGGCGCCGATGTTGCCGTTGGCGCCCGGCCGGTTGTCGACGAGGATCTGCGGCCCCCAGACTTCGGTGAGCCTGGGACCGATCAGGCGCGAGAGGATGTCGGACGTGCCGCCGGCGGGGAAGGGCACGACCACGCGGATGGGCTTGGCGGGCCAGGCCGGCGCTTGCGCGTGCGCGGATACTGCAAGTGCGGCGGTCAGAGCGGTGGCAACGACGCGATACATGAAGGCCTCCCTGGGGACTGGTTATTTATTGTTCGATGCGGACGTTGGCTTCCTTGATGACTTTGGCCCATTTGGTCACCTCGGCCTGCAGGAAGGCGGTGAACTCGGGCGCGGTGCTGCCGACCGGGTCGATACCGAGCTGAACGAAGCGTTCGCGGTTCTCCGGTTTCTGGATGGCTGCCTGCGCGGCCCTGGACAGGGTGGCCACCACGTCCTTCGGCGTGCCGGCGGGCGCGAGCATGCCGACCCAGGTGCCGCCGACGACATTGACGCCCTGCTCGACCATCGTGGAGATCTCCGGGGCCACCGACACGCGCTTCTCGGAGGCCATCGCCAGCGCCTTGATCTTGCCGGCGCGCACGTGCGGCAGCATGCTGCTCGGCGTGTCCATCAGGATCTGGATCTGGCCGCCGATCAAGTCCTGCAGTGCGGGCGCGGTGCCCTTGTAGGGGATGTGGTTCAGCTTGATACCGGTGGTCAGCATCAGCAATTCGGTGGTGAGGTGGGCTGCCGCGCCGATGCCGCTGGAGCCGAACGCGATCTGGCCTGGTTTCGCCCTGGCGAGATCGACCAGTTCCTTGACGTTGTTCGCCGCCAGATTGTTGGTCGCCGTCACGATGAGCGGCGCGGTGGCGAGCAGCGAGACCGGTTCGAAGCTCTTGATCGAGTCGTAGGGCAGCTTGGGGTACAGCGTCTGGTTTGCGGCATGCGCGGCGATCACCGTGCCGATGGTGTAGCCGTCAGGCGTGGACTTGGAGACCATTTCGACGCCGAGAATGCTGTTCGCGCCGGGCCGGTTGTCCACGACGACGTTGACGGCCAACGTGCGCGCCATCTCCAGCGCCGTGATGCGCGTGACGACATCGGTGATCCCGCCCGGGGTGTAAGGCACGATCACCCGGATCGGACGGGACGGGAAGTTCTGGGCGGCGGCCGGCCCGCACAGGGCGATGGCGGGCAGGGACAGGATAGCCAGCCCGAAAAGCCGGGTGGCCCGCGTGCGGCGCGAGGTGGGGAAATACGGCATGGCAACTCCTCCTTGGCGCCCGCGGCGGCTACTGTGTCCGCACGGTCGGGCGCGCTATATTGGTTGGCCTCACGCACGGCGTCAAATCGCGCGTGTTTTCGGTGCGTTTCGGCCATCACCCATGCGGCTTGACGCCCGCTTTGCGCCGCCGCTAGTCTTGCCGCTCCTTGCCCGCGCGCGCCACGGGCCCATTTTCACCGTCAGGAGCACCGCATGGCCAAGAACTGGGACTACAAGGGATTGATACCGGCGCTCACGCTGCCGCTGAAGGCCGATCTGAGCGTGGACGAGGCGGAGGTGAAGCGGATTGCCAAATGGCTCGCCGGCTTCAAGGGCATGGCCGCGCTGATGACCAATGGCCACACGGGCGAAGTGTTCAGCCTGTCCAACCGGGAACGGGCCCACGTGACGCGGCTGGCGGTGGAGGGCGTCGAAGGCAAGCTGCCGATCATTTCCGCGGTGACGGCCGAAGGGATTGCCGACGCGATCGATCAGGCGCAGCTGCAAAAGCAGGCGGGCGCGACGGGACTCGATGTGATGCCGCCGCACCACTGGCTGCGCTTCGGCATGAAGCACGAACACGTGGTCGACTATTTCAAGGCGATCGGCGAGTCCACCGGACTCGACCTCGCGGTGCACGTCTACCCGTCGTGGACGCGCACGGCGTATTCGTGCGAGCTGCTGGCGGACCTCGCGCGCCTGCCGTGGGTCAAGGTGTTCAAGGTCGGCACGCGCGAGATGAACAAGTATGCGAAGGACATCGCCGCGATCCGCGCGGCCAATCCGCGCTGCGCGGTGCTGACCTGCCACGACGAATACCTGCTCGCCTCCATGGTGCAGGGCGTGGACGGCGCGCTGGTCGGCTTCGCCACCTTCATTCCCGAGCCCATTCTGGAGTTGTTCGAGGCAGTGGAAGCGGGCGACCTCAAGCGCGCGATGGCCGTGCAGGCGCGCATCGATCCGCTGAAGGACATCATCTACGGCGACGGCGAACCCACCGGCGACGCCCACGCGCGGCTGAAGCTCGCGATGGAACTGTCCGGGCGGATGGCGTGCTCGGCGGTGCGGCCGCCCACGCGCGCGCCGTCGGACGACGAGCGCAAGCATATTTATTCCGTGCTGCGGAAGGCAGGGATGCTGAAGAAGGAAGCTGCGTAGCGGCCGGGATTGGGGATTGGGGATTCGGGAGTGGGGATTCGAGGGCGACGCTGAAGTCGCCCGCCCCGGGAATCGTACTTGGAGGAAGGCATGAAAAAAATACTATTGATGGTCGTAGCGCTCGGGATGACGTTTTCCGCCGCGGCGCAGGAATACCCGGCCAAGGCCATCCGCTTCGTCGTGCCCTATCCGCCCGGCGGCGCGTCCGACATCACCGCCCGGGTGCTGGGGCAGAAGATGAATGATGCGTGGAACCAGCAGGTGGTGGTGGACAACCGGCCGGGCGCGAACGGCATCATCGCGCTGGAGTACGTGGCGAAGGCGGCGCCCGACGGCTACACCATCCTGATGGCAAACCTGGGGCCGAACGCGATCAATCCGGGCGTGTATTCCAAACTGCCGTACGACGCGGTGAAGAGCTTCGCGCCGGTGACGCTGACGACCATCGTGCCGCAGATCATCGTTGCCAACGCCTACCTGCCGGCGAACAACGTCCGGCAACTGGTGGCGCTGGCGAAGGCGAAACCGGGCGAACTGACCTACGGCACCGGCGGCAACGGCTCGGCCAACCATCTGGCGATGGAACTGCTCGCGTCCATGGCGGGCGTACGCATGACGATGATCGCCTACAAGGGCGATGCGCCGGCAATGACCGATGCGGTGGCCGGGCAGGTCATGCTCGCGCTGCCGACGGTGCTCGCGGCGATGCCTTTCCTCAACTCGGGCAAGCTCAAGGCGATCGCGGTGACGCCGAAGAAGCGCGTGGCGGCGCTGCCCAACGTGCCGACGGTGGCCGAGTCGGGCGTGCCGGGGCTGGCGGACTACGAGTCCGTGTCCTGGGGCGGCGTAATGGCGCCCGCGGGCACGCCCGCGCCGGTCGTGCAGAAGCTGAACGCCGAGCTGGTACGCATCCTGAAGCTGCCGGACGTGCGCGAGCGCATGACGGGTCTGGGCGCCGACATCGTCGCCGGTTCGCCGCAGGAATTCGCCGCCTACCTGCAGGAGGAGATCGCGAAGTGGGGCAAGGTGGCGCGGCAGGCGGGGGTGAAGCTGGATTAAAGCGCGCCTGCCGTCGATGAAGAGCGGTCAGGCGTTGAGCTCGATGCGGTGCAGGGTTTCGCCTTTCACGCCGATAAACTCAAGCGAGGCTTTGCCGGCGGCGGGATCGATCCGCCACAGCCCGAAGTTGTAGCCGTCGCCGTAGTGAAAGGTGCCCGCCTTTTCGTAACGCTCGCGCGATTTCGGGGTGCGTTGATAATGCGTGAACGACCCGATCGGTCCGGCCATGTATTCGCGCAACCCCGTCTTCGGGTTGCTCCAGTCGCGCGCCAGATGGTAGTCGCCGGTCAGGAAGATGACGCCGCGGATTTTCTCATCCCGCACGAATTGGGTGATTTCGTCGCGCTCGGTCTTGTAGGCGCCCCACGTGTCGTCGCCGCCCCCGTGAAAAGGCACGGACGTCATCACGAACTTGAACGGGCTGCCCGAGGTCTTGAGCCGGTCTTTCAGCCAGTTTTTCTGGGCCGCGCCCAGCATGGTTTTATTCGCGTCATCGGCAAGCGATTGCATGCTGCGAAAGCGCCGCGTATCGAGCATGAAGAAGTCCGTTCCCGCCCACGCGAACTGCCGGTATAAGGCCGCTGCGTCGACGTTTCTGCACGGCCAGAATTCCCGGTAGACCTGCAAGGCGCTTTCCATGTGCGGATGGCCGCCATGGCTGTTGTTTTCGATCTCGTGATCGTCCCAGGTCGCATAAGTGACATGGCGGGCGAGGAAACGCTGCAGGTGCGGGTCTTTGCGGATCGCGGCGTGCTTGCGCCGGTAATACGACACCGACGGAGAAAATTCCTTCTTCGGGTGATCGGCGTACACGGTATCGCCGAGCAGCAAAAAGAAATCCGGCTGTTTGCCGTCGATCGCGTCGAAGAGACTGAACGGACGGTAGCTGTCTTCCATGTCGGCGCTGAAAGCAAACGTGAAAGGCGTCGCGGCCGCCGGCGGCGTCTTGAACCGGCCGAGTTCGGACATGGGCTTCCCGGATTCCGCGTCGACGATGCGATAGGCCCAGGTCCTCCCCGGTTCGAGCCGGGTCAGCGGCAGGGCGGCGCTGTAGTTGGCCTCCTGCGCCAGGACCGCCGAGGGCCCGGGTGCGAGCGCGGCCGGATCGACGCCGAAATCCACGCGCACGCGTGCGGCGCCATCGGCGCAGACCCAGATCAGCGCGGAATCGGGGGTGGCGTCGAAGGCTGCCGGCGGGAAGTCGAGGGAAGCCGCGTGGGCTTCGCGAATCTGCGCGAGCGCGAGCGGTGCGGCCGCTGCCGCCTGCAGGAATCGCCGACGCCGAGAGTCGCCGGGGTAACGGCTGTCGCGGTCAAATATTGTCATTGACTTTTCCTCCCTGGGAAATTTCATTCTAGTCCCGTTTATAGGCTCTAGCCTTGCCTTTTGCCTCCCGCGGCAGTAGCGTCCCCGCAGGTCCTTACCCGCGGCCCGTCATTCACGGGCCGTTTCTTTTTACGAGTTGCCATGAAAATCACCGCCATTCACGCCAAGACCGTCCCCATCGCCTCCGCGATCCGCAACGCCTATATCGATTTCTCGAAGATGACCGCCAGCGCCTGCGCGGTGGTCACGGACGTGTTGCGCGACGGAAAACCCGTCATCGGCTACGGTTTCAATTCCAACGGCCGCTACGCGCCGACGGGGCTGATCAACGAACGCTTTGCGCCGCGGCTGATGCAGGCCGACCCGAAGACGCTGGTCAACGACGCGGGCGACAACCTCGACCCCGACCGCATCTGGAACACGATGTTCGCGAACGAAAAGCCTGGCGGGCATGGCGAACGTTCGGTGGCGATCGGCGTTATCGACATGGCGGTGTGGGATGCGGTGGCCAAGATCGAGGGCAAGCCGCTGTGGCGGCTGCTGGCGGACCGCTACAACGGCGGCAAGGCCGACGACAAAGTC
Source organism: Burkholderiales bacterium (assembly GCA_050741255.1). GTDB lineage: Bacteria > Pseudomonadota > Gammaproteobacteria > Burkholderiales > SG8-41 > CAZXNF01. The sequence goes on from JBOIEQ010000136.1 coordinate 8,867, forward strand.
TTCGTCTATGCCGCGGGCGGCTACTACTACCCCGGCAAGAACGTCACCAAGCTTCAGGACGAGATGAAGGGATATCGCGACCTGGGCTACCGTGTGGTGAAGATCAAGATCGGCGGCGAGACGCTGTCGGAAGACGTGCGCCGCATCGAGGCCGTGATCAAGGTGGTGGGCGAAGGAAAAAACCTCGCGGTGGACGCGAACGGCCGCTTCGACCTCGATACCGCCATCGCCTACGCGCGGGCGCTGAAGGACTACGGGCTGTTCTGGTACGAGGAGGCGGGCGATCCGCTCGACTACGAACTGCAGTTCGAACTCGCCAAGCACTACGAGGGGCCGATGGCCACCGGCGAGAACCTGTTTTCGATGCAGGACGCGCGCAACCTGATCCGCCACGGCGGCATGCGCTCGGGCCGCGACTGGCTGCAATTCGACTGCGCGTTGTCGTACGGCTTGTGCGAATACCGCCGCACGCTGGCGATGCTGAAGGAGCACGGCTGGTCGGCGCGCCGCTGTATTCCGCACGGCGGCCACCAGCTCTCGCTCAACATCGCCGCCGGCCTGGGCCTCGGCGGCAACGAGTCCTACCCAGGCGTGTTCCAGCCTTTCGGCGGGTTCGCGGACGGCATGCCGGTCGAGGATTCCCATATCCGCATGCCGTCGGTGCCGGGTATCGGCTTCGAGGCGAAGCAGGACCTCATCGCGCTGATGCGCGGTCTCGCGGCCTAGCGCGGCAGTTCCGGCGCGAGTGTCCGCGCGTTTCCCCCGGCTTCGGCGGGGATGGGCACCAGATAACCGAGAAACTGCCGCGAGCAGGCTTCCCATGAAAAGCGCTCGGCGTGCTGGCGGGCGACCGAGCGCTCGATCTTGAGCGCGCGCAGGCACGCGGCCTGCAGGTCGTCGTCCAGCGCGCCCGCCGGCGAGTCGCCGATCACGTCGACCGGCCCGGTGACGGGATATGCGGCCACCGGGCAGCCGCAGGCCATGGCTTCCAGCAGGACGAGACCGAAGGTGTCGGTCCGACTGGGGAACACAAAGACGCTGGCGGCGTTGTAGAGGCTCGCCAGTTCCACTTGGTCCATCACGCCCGTGAAACACACGTCAGGGTGCTTTTTCTTCAACGCCGCCAGCAGCGGGCCGTCGCCGGCCACCCATTTCGTTCCGGGCAGGTCGAGATCGAGGAAGGCCTGGATGTTCTTCTCGACCGCGACCCGGCCGACGCACAGGAAGACCGGCGGCGTGGCGTCATTCGCCAGCGCCGGGCCGGGTTTGAAGAGGTCGAGATCCACGCCGCGCGACCACAGCACGACGCGCTGAAAGCGCCACGCCTCGAGGTCGCGCTTGACCACGTTCGTCGGCACGAGGATGGCGCTCGAAGGGCCGTGGAACCAGCGCAGGAAGCGGTAGGTGACCGCCAGCGGAATGCCGGAGCGGGCCTTGACGTACTCCGGAAACCGCGTGTGGTACGCGGTTGTGAACGGCAGCCCGTGTTTGACCGCGTGGGCGCGCGCCGCCATCCCCAGCGGGCCTTCGGTCGCGATATGCAGCGCGTCAGGTGCGCTTTCGGCGATGCGCCGGCGCACGCGCCGCCCGGGAAACATCGAGAGGCGGATTTCGGGGTAGGTCGGACAGGGCAGTGTCTTGAATTCGAGCGGCGTCAGAAGATCGACGTCGTGGCCCAGTTTGGTGAGTTCCCGCCGCGTTTGTTTCAGCGTGCGCACCACGCCGTTGACCTGCGGTTCCCAGGCATCGGTGACGATGAGAATTTTCATGCGGGGCTGTCCTCCAGGTGAGCGTACATGGTCGCGCGGGTGTGTCCCCGGTCGCGCAGGGCGGTCCATTCGACGATCTCCAGGCGGCCCGCGTGCGTTTCGACGAGCGCGGTGAGGCTCTCCACCCAGTCGCCGTCGTTGCAGTAGAGGATGCCGTTAATGTCGCGGATGGCGGCCTTGTGGATGTGGCCGCAGACGACGCCGTCGTAGCCGCGCCGCGCGGCTTCGTGCGTCAACACTTCCTCGAACGCGGTGATGAAGCCGACCGCGTTCTTGACCTGGTGCTTGAGGAACTGCGACAGCGACCAGTAGGGAAAGCCCAGACGCTCGCGCCAGCGGTTGAACCAGTGGTTGAGCGCGAGCACGAAGGTGTAGAGCGAATCGCCGACGTGGGCGAGCCACTTGGCATGCCGCACCACGCCGTCGTACAGATCGCCGTGGGTGACCCACAGCCGCTTGCCGTCCGCCGTGACGTGGGTGGCCTCGTCCACGACGTCGATGCCGCCGAAGGCGTGCCCGAGGTATTCGCGGGCGAACTCGTCGTGGTTGCCGGGAATGAAAACGACGCGCGTGCCCTTGCGCGCCTTGCGCAGGATCTTCTGCACGACGTCGTTGTGGTCCTGGGTCCAGAACCAGCCCTTCTTCAGCTGCCAGCCGTCGATGATGTCGCCGACCAGGTACAGCGTGTCCGACTCGGTGTGCTTGAGGAAATCGACGAGAAAGCGGGCCTTGCAGCCGGCAGTGCCCAGGTGGATGTCGGAGATCCAGATGGCCCGGTAGCGGAGGGGAGGGGGATGCAGCGCGTCCGCCGGTGGCTGGATGAAGTCGACCTTGTCAGGGGCGTTCATGTACGCGCGCGATTCGACCACGTCCGCGTGACAGTTTGATGAAGCGGACGATCGGCGATAATGCGGGCATGGGCACCGCCGCCGAGATCTCCCCCCGCGCGTTCGACGTGCTGCGGCTGCTCGCCGACGGCGAATTCCATTCCGGCGAGGCGATGGCGCGCGCGCTGGGCGTCTCGCGGGGCACGGTGTGGAACGCGCTCGCCGCGATCGAGGCCGCGGGCGTCGAGGTGTTCCGCGTGCACAAGCGCGGCTACCGGCTGCCGCGCACGGTCGAGCTGCTGGATGCGGTCAAAGTACGGCAGGCGCTGGGCGCGCGCGCCGCCGCGTTCGACATCGCCGTCCTGCCCGTGACCGGCTCGACGAATGCCGAATTGCTCGCCCGCGCGGCGCAGGGCGCGCCTGCCGGCACGGTGCTGGCG
>JBOIEQ010000137.1:0-11887 GCA_050741255.1 Burkholderiales bacterium
CCCCGGGCCAGCTCCGCCGCCACCGCGGTGTAATCGACCGTATATTGCGGCGCACCCAGCGGCCCTGTCAGCTTCACCGGCACCGTGATGCCCTTCAGGTCGGCCGCGTCCTTGCCGCCCTGCCCCGTCGAAGTATTCACCACCGTCGCCCGCACCAGGTAATCCAGGCGATCGTTGCCGATGTCGATCGTGCCCTCGCCGCCCACCCGCACCAGCGGCGACTTGATCGACAGGTCGTTGTTGGCGGCGACGCCATTCTTGACGTTAAAGGTGCCTTTCGCCTCGGAGAAATCGGTCTTCTCGCTTTTGGCCGACGGCAACAACTCCCGCCCCCGCAACTGCCGCACCGCGTTCTTGGCGTTGCGCACCGTGGCCCCGAGATCGATGCCCTTCAAGCTGCCATCGACGAGCGTCACAGCCGCGGTCCCCTTCAGCGCCTTCTTCAGCGCGTCGGCGGTGGCCCCCTGCGCCGTGAGGTCCAGCGTCATCGTGCCCCTGCCTTCGAGGGTGCCGATGTTGGCGCCGTCCCTCAGCAGGGGGCCCACATTCACGCCGTTGAGATTCTGCTTGAGCGCAAACGTCGGCGTGGTGCTCGCCTGTGCCGACAGGCTGCCGGCCAGCGTGCCCTGATAGAGATTGGCGGCGAGCGGGTTCACGTCCAGCCGGCCGTTGGCGAGCTTCACGTCCGCCCGCACCTGCGACGCCTTGAGGTTGTGCAGCTTGAACTCGCCCACCTTCACGCTGCCGTTGAGGTTGAGGCCCCTGAGCGCGGAGAGGTCGATCTTGTCGTCGCCGCCCTTGGCCGCACCACCCCCTTTAGGCGCGGCCTTCCCGCCGCTGCCGACACCCGGCCTGGTGTCGCTTTTGGCCCGCGTATTGGACAAATAACGGTCCGCATCGAGCTTGTCGATCGCCACGTCGAAGGTGAGCGCCAGCGGCGAGAACTTCGCGATGCCGGCACGGCCGGAGAACGTGGATTCGTCGATCTTGCCGGTGAATTCGATCCCCGCGTTGTCCTTCTGCAGGTCGGCGTGCGCCGCGCCGGTAACCGTGAGCGCAATCGGGTTCTTCGGCAGTTTCGGGTCGTTCACATTCACCTCGGCTGCGAATGTCGGCAGTTCGAAGCGTTTCGCCTCCAGGTTGCCGCTGACGGCCCCGTTCAGTTTCGCCTTGAGCGTGCGGCCGTCTTCCTGTGTTTCCACGGTGGCGTCGAGCGGCCCGGTGCGGAACGACTGGAAACTGCCTTCCACGCCCGGGATCACCGCTCGGGCGGAGAGCTTGCGCTTCGCCGTATTGAGCTTCGCTTCGAAGGTCAACTGGTTGCCGCTGACCTTCTCCTTCGTGAGTGCCAGTGTCGGTGCCTCGAATTTGACGTCGAGATCACCCCCGGCCTGCTTGCCGGTCGCGGCGACCGTCAGCTTCGCCAGCGCCAGTTCCCCGGTGGCGAGGTTGGCCTCCACGCCCCCCTTCGCCGTGGCGTTCAGGTTGCTGATGTCCGCGACCGCGCCCTTGAGCGACGCCTCGAGTCCTTCCAGCTTGTAGCGCTGTTCGCCGAGCCGGAACGTGAGCTTCGTTTTGACTTTGAGGTCGACTGCGATCTTCGGTGCGCTCGCCACCATCCGCGCGGCCAGATCGATGGCGGTCGGCACGCCGTCCGCGAGGCGCCCGGTCTTGAGCGCGAGCTTCGATACCGCATACTGCGCGCCGGTGGTCTGGTCCAGATAGCGCACGCTGGCGTCCTCGATCTCGACCTTGGCGATGTCGATCGCGACCGGCGACGCAGGCGCCGGCTTCGGCTCGGTGTCCTTGCCCGGCGGCGGCGTCTGGCCGGTGAGATCGTCGAAATTGGTGCCGCCCTCCTTGCGCTTCACGATGTTGGCCCGCAGACCCTTCAGCTCCACCGCATCCACCACCACCTGCTTCGACAGCAAGGGCAGCAGCTTCACCGACACGTGCAGCCGCTCCACGCCCGCGAACTCGCGGTCGCTGCCCTTCTCCGACAGCGAGGCCTTGCCGATCTTCGCGCCGAGCGACGGAAAGAATGCGAGTCCGATGTCGCCGTCGAGCGTCAGCGTGCGCCCGGTCCGTTCCTTGACCGTCTGCACCAGGAGCGGCTTGTATTGATTGGGATCGAACGTCGCGGCGAAGATCGCCACCACCGCGAGGGTCAGGAGGAGGAGCGCCGCCAGGGGCATGACGGCATATTTGACGTAGGGTTTCATGCGGGACGCAGGCGGGTCATGGGGTCATGGAAGGAATACGACGCGGAATGCCCGCCCGAGTTCCACGGCCCGCGCGGCTATTCCTGCTGGATGCCCGCCTCGCGGATCACCCGCGCCCATTTCGCCATGTCGGCCTTGACCAGCGCGCCGAACTGTTCCGGCGTGCCCGCCACCACCACGGTGCCTTCCTGGGCGAGCCGCGCGCGCACCTCGGGGACGTTGAGCCCCGCCGCCACCTCGCGGTTGAGCTTCGCGATGATGTCCAGCGGCGTCGCGGCCGGTGCAAACAGGCCGTACCACGAACTCGCGTCGAAGCCCTTCAGGGTTTCCGCCACCGTCGGCACGCCGGGCAGCACGTCCACGCGCTGCGACCCGCTGACGGCGATCGCCCGCAGCTTGCCCGACTTCACGTGCGGCAGCGTCGGCAGGATGGTGCCGAACATCCACGACACTTCGCCGCCGATCAGCGCCACGGTCGCCGGCGCCGCGCCCTTGTACGGGATATGGGTCATGGGCGCCCCCGCGCTCAGCCGGACCAGCTCGCCCGCCAGGTGCGTCAGGCTGCCGGTGCCGCCCGAAGCGAAGGCGATCTGCCCGGGCCGAGCCTTCGCCACCGCGATCAGTTCTTTCACGTTCTTCGCCGGCAGCGACGGATGCACGACCAGCACGTTGGGCGAGGACACCATCTGGATCACCGGTGTGAAATCGCGGGCCGTGTCATACGGCAGTTTCGCGTGCAGGCTGGGCGTCGACGCGAAGGCCGTCGCCACCATCAACAGGGTATGGCCGTCGGGCGGCGCCTTGGCGACGGTGTCGGTGCCGATGATCGTGCCGCCGCCCGGGCGGTTGTCCACCACCACCTGCTGGCCCCAGACCGCCGTCAGGTGCTGGCCCGCCATGCGCGCGAGGATATCGTTCGGGCCGCCGGGGGTGAAAGGCACGACGATGCGGATGGGTTTGATCGGGAAAGCCGGTCCCGAGCCCGTCGAGGGGGTCTGGGCAGCGGCCGGCAGCACCACGGCAGCAGCGCACCCCCATGCACAGGCCAACAGGTGCGCGCGGACAGGCAAAGATGAATTCATGACGTCTTTCTCGAGACAGGCGGTCGCGCTTACTCCGCTTTCGCGGGCGCGGGCCGTTTTTCAGGGATGGCGGGAAGGCGCGCGATCAGCATCAGCACGCCCAGGAGCACGAGCAGGGACGGCATCAGCACCATCCAACTGATGTGATAACGGTCCCGCAGCCACCACGCGACACCAACAGCGATGAGGAACGGCCCGGTGACGATCGAACTCTTGGTCACGCGGTCGATGGCGAGGATCGCCACGCCGCCGGCGACAAAGCCCGCGGCGATGATCCAGTCGATGTCGGGAAACCAGCCGAAATACCAGGTCAGCCAGCCGAGACCGACGACGATGAGCGTGATCGGCAGACCAGCTTGCCTCATGGCGTCCTTCGGTGATCGGCTGGGATTGAGATGGAGCGGGTGAAGGGAATCGAACCCTCGTATGCAGCTTGGGAAGCTGCCGTTCTGCCATTGAACTACACCCGCGAATGCCGCGAATTCTACGCGACGCCCCGCTTTGCCTCAAACAACACCGGCTACGCGGCACCCTTCATCAGGCACCGCGGTCGCCGGAGAGTTCACGCGGCCGAATGACCCAGAATACAAGCAGCGCCAGCGCCATCAGCATTGCGATCGCAAGGAACGCCAATCCCCAGCCGAGAGGCGACATGCCGCCCGCCAGGTCGAGCGTGATGCCGATCATCAAGGGCCCCACGAAGCCGCCGGCATAGCCCAGCGACGAATGAACGGCAAGTTGCGCGCCCCGGCGTGAAGGGTCCGCGGTACCGGCGGCGCCCGCGGTGAGCGACGACGAATCGAGCCAGATCACGAGTCCGTAGACGATCAACAGCAGCGCGGCGATCGGGTAAGAGAAGGTTCCCAGGAACCCGATCACGCCGCCGACCACGATCGAGCCCAGCATGGCGGCAGCGACGAGTTTGCGCCGCCCGATCCGGATCGCGGCCTCGTTGCCGAGCACACTGGAAACCGTGCCAATCAGGCCCAGTGCGGTCATCACCAAGACGGGGGAGAACGCCGCATCACCCGCGCCGGTGCTCAGGGCAACGTAACCGAGAAAGGCAACCCCCCAGCCACGCAGCGCGTTCATCTCGAGCGTGTGGACGCAATAGGCAATCGAATACGCCATCGCGGAGCGATTGCGCAGGACGGGACGAAAATCGAAAAGGTGTCCGCCGTCACTGGATTTGGCGGCCGGCGGCTTGTGGCCGGGCACCCGGAAGGCGATCAGCAGCCATGCCACGCCAGCGCACAGGGCCGCGAAGACAAATGCCGCGCGCCAGTCCAGAAATTCCGCGATCAGACCGGCGCAGGAGAACGAGAGCGCGCCGGATACGCCGATGCTCGCCGCGTGCCCCGTCACCGCACGCGACATCAGCTTCGCATCGACCTTGTCCGCGAGCAACTTCACGCCGGTCATGTACGTGCCCGCCCAGCCCAGGCCGGTCAGCGCGCGCAGCCAGAACGCCGACCAGAACCCGTCTGCGTAAAGTCCAAACAGCACGTGGCCGATGATCGTGCAACCGACGCCGAACAGGTAGACGAGTTTGGCATCCACGCGATCGGTGAGCGTTACGAGCACGGGCACCGCGAGCATGTAGGCGGCGTAGAAACCGGCCGTGATCCAGCCAGCCTCCGTATTCGTCAGCCCCCACAGGGGCAGCAGTTCGGGCAGAAGCGCAGGCCAGAAGAAGGCGCCGATCTGCACCAGAACCTGCGCGAAGCAAACGACCGCGACCAGACGGGCTCCGGATAGTGCGGGACGTGGCATAGGCCGCATTATGCCCATGGGATGATCGTGGCGGGCCCCGCGATCTGCGACACGACGAAGGGGAGAACGTCCGCCAGCTTGATGCCGACAAAGGTGGACTTACCCTCGCTGCCGCCATTGCACTGATTTTGATACGAGCACACTACCGCTCTACACCCGTGCCTCGCCACCGAAATTTATCGGGAGGCTGCCGTTCTACCATGGTGAACTACATCCGCGACACCGGAATGTACGCCCGTCCGGCACGGATACCTGCGCCCGCCGCGCCCGCGCGGTGACGTCATTGACGCCTCGCGCGGTCGCCCGCATGATAGCGCCGCGATTGATCGAAATAACGGAGAAGGAACACAAAAATGCACCGGAAATCCATGCTCAGCATTGCACTGTCCGCCACGCTCTGTGTCCTTGCCGCCGTGCCCGCAAGCGCCCAGACGATCATCGAGGAATGGTCCGGCATCGCCACCCCCGCTGCACCCGCGCTCAAGCCGGTCACCGTGGACCCGAAGACGACCGCGCTCCTGATGCTCGACTTCATGAACCAGAATTGCGGCAAACGCCCGCGCTGCATCGCGTCGATTCCGAAGGTCAAGGCGCTGCTGGCCCAGGCCCGCGCCAACGGCATGCCGGTGGTCTACAGCTTGATCGCCAACACCACGACGGCCGATGTCATGACGGAGGTCGCCCCCGCAGCGGGCGAGCCCTCGGTGTTGTCGGGTCCGAACAAGTTCGTGCGTACCGATCTCGAGAAAATCCTCCGGGACAAGGGTGTGCAGACCGTGATCGTCGTGGGAACCGCCGCCAACGGCGCGGTGCTCAATACCGGCGCGCAGGCGGCGATGCTCGGGATGAAGGTCATCGTGCCGGTGGACGGCATGTCGTCGGAAACACCGTATCCGGAACAGTACACGGCCTGGCATTTCGCCAACGCCCCGACGCTCGCCGTCAATGCCACACTCACGAAGCTGGACATGATCAAGTTCTGACAAGCGCGGCCAGGCGCGTTGACCGCCGGTCAACCGTGCCTGGATGTGTCTGCCCGGTACCGAGAATACCGGCGCTGAGAGGGGAGTTCATGACTACACCGCTGGGTTTCCTGGCACGGCAGAGCCTGCTGATGCTGTTCGTCGCCGTCTATGCCCCGTCGTCGGGCGCGCAGACCGCTTATCCATCCAAACCCATCCGTCTGGTCATCCCGTTCCCCGCCGGCGGCGCGAGCGACGTGGTGGCGCGGCTCGTCGTGCAGCGCATGACGGAGAACCTCGGGCAGAACATCCTGATCGACAACCGCGGGGGTGCTGCCGGCAACATCGGCACCGAGATCGTCGCGAAATCCCCGCCCGACGGCTACACCATCGCGTTCGGCAACCTCAGCACGCACGCCATCAATGCCGCCATCTACAAGCTGCCGTTTTCGCCGGAACGCGACTTCGCGCCGATCACCGTGGTGGCGGTGCTGACCAACATCCTGGTCGTGCACCCCACCCTGCCGGTGTACTCGGTGAAGGAGCTGATCGCGCTCGCCAGAACGCGCCCCGGGCAGATTGACTACGCCTCCGCGGGCAGCGGCAGTCCCGCGCATCTCGCGGGCGAAATGTTCAACAGCATGGCGAAGGTGAAGTTGAACCATGTGCCCTACAAAGGGGGCGCGCCGGCCACCATCGATCTGGTCGCCGGCCACGTGGCCATCATGTTCAACGCTATGCCCGCGGCCATGCCGCACGTGCGCGCCGGCAAGCTGCGCCCGCTCGCCGTCACCACCGTGAAACGCTCGCGCGGCGCGCCGGAAGTCCCCTCCATCGCCGAGGCGGGGCTGCCGGGCTACGACCTCAGCTCGTGGAACGGTTTGCTGGCGCCGGCCGGCACGTCACGGGAGATCATCACGCGGCTGCGCGACGAAGTCGTCAAGGCCCTGCAGATCGCGGACGTCAACGAACGTCTGGTCAGCAGCGGTGCGGATCCGGTCGGCAATACGCCGGAGGAATTTGCGGCCATCATGCGCACCGATCTGGCGCGCATGGCGAAGCTGGTCCGGGAATCCGGCGCCCGGGCGGACTGACCGGCAGACGTTTTCGGGCGCGGGCGCCGGTGCCCGCTACTCCCGACCCGAGGTCGACAATGCTTTGCGGAGGAAGGCCTTTTTCTCGGCCGGATCCTCGATTTCGCCGGCAAGCAATTCGTAGAACGCGGTCTCGTCGCGTACTTTTGCCGCCGCCCGCCGCACCACCACGCGCGCGATCGCGCCAATATGCTTCGCCAGTTCCGCTTCCGCCCGCGCCAGCGTCGCCGCGTCAAAGTTCGACAACGACGTGCTGACCTGGGTGGGTTGCGCGCGGGTTTGCCCGGGATTGCCGGTCGGCGTGGAGTGGTCTCCCGCCGCCGCGAAGCTTTTGACAAAGGCCTTGCGTATGGCGGGATCCTGGATCTCGACCGCCACCGTCTCGACGAGCTGCGCTAGCGTCGAGGCTTTCTTTGCCGCTGCCTTCACCACCGTGCTGGCAATCGGACCAAGTTCCGCCGCCAGCGCGGTTGCGATTTTCTTCAAGGTCTCGCTGTCGAACACGGCCGTTGAGATCAGGGCGGTCTTGGCCGGAAGGGTTTGCGTCGCGGACTGCCGCGGCACGACGATGGTCGCGACCTCGGCTTCCGGTCGGGGATTCAGCCGCCGCAGGGCCTCGCGCAGCAAGGCCGCCGATTGCGGCCGCGCCTCTTCCGCCGGCGCGAGCGCCCAATCGATGGTCTTGAGAAAGCGCTCGCTGTAGAAGGCGCGGTCGGCCACCTGGAGCGCCGGCTTCAGCGGATCGGTGCGCGCGCGGGCCGTCGCCTCGACGGGCTTGATGCCCGTCACGATCCAGTAGAGCACGGCGCCGAGCGCGTAGAGATCGCTCCACGGTCCCTGGTTGCCCTGCGTGTGGTACTGCTCCAGCGGCGCGTAGCCCGGCGACACGATGGCCGTCAGTTCATTGTCCGTGCCCGTGGCGCGGGCCGACCCGAAGTCGAGCAGCACCGGGCTGCCGTCCTCGCGGATGAAGATATTGCCCGGCTTGATGTCGCGGTGCAGGTAGCCGGTGCGGTGGATGGCGTCGAGACCATCGAGCACGGACACGGCGATGCCGGCCAGCGCGCGCTCCGTGATCGGCCGACGGGTCTTGACCCAGTCGTTCAGCGGACTGCCGGCGACAAACTCCATCACCATGTAGGCCGTGTGGTTCGCCTCGAAGAAGCGCATGACGCGCACGATATTGGGATGCCGCAGCGAGGCCAGTGTGCGCGACTCGTCGAGGAAGCGACCGCGGCCCCAGTTAAAGGTCTCCTCGGTGGACGCCGAGCGCGACCGCACCGACTGGTCTTCGCCGCGCACCGCCAATTCGCCCGGCAGGTATTCCTTGATCGCGACCTTGAGGTTGAGGTTGCTGTCGGTCGCGAGATAGGTCAGCCCGAAGCCGCCGACGCCGAGCGTCGATTCGATGCGGTACTCCTGCAGGGAGTAGCCGCGCGGCAGGGCAATCTCGGTGTTCATGATTCAGCCATCGCGATCACTTCTCGTCGATCAGGCTGATCGCCTTCTCCAGGCTGCGGCGCATGCGGTTGAAGGACTTCGCCAGCAGCGAGACTTCGTCCTTGCCGGACTCCGCCAGTTCCGGAATGTCCATTTCGCCGACGCTGATCTTGTCCGCGGCCACCGACATGCGCCGGATCGGGTGCACGATCAGGAGTGACAGCATGATGTTGAGGATGATGAACAGCACGACGAACACGGTCGCCAGCGAAATCATGAACGTATAGAACGCCCGGTTGGCGTTGGCCACCGGCAGCGCCATCGGCACCGACACGATCTGCGCGCCGATCACCTCGTTCAGCTTCCAGCCGTAGCCGTTGTTGGAGCCGTAGAGCTTGACCATGGCCGGCGGCGACATCTCGGGCGTCGTGTGGCAGGCGAGGCAGGCCGGATCCTTGATCTGGAAGGGCCGTGCGAGATACAGCGACGGCCCGCTGGGGGTCATGCGCATGCCGGAAAATTCCTTGCGGCCCTCATTGTTGCGGAACTCGTTGACGATGTCCGTCTCCCACTCGACCGCGCGGTTGCGGGGATTGGTCGGGTTGAGCGCCGCTTCCTTGTACGTGTATTCCGGATAGTTCTTGCGCAGGTTATTCATGATTTCCGTCGCCGAGAAGGCGGGAACGCCCTGCGGCAGGAACTCGTCCTCCATCACGCGCAGATGGGGACGCACCTGGCCGACGGTGTAGGCGCGCATCGACAGCGAGGCCTCCATCATGACCCCGGCGGTGCGCAAGACCTCCTCCCGCGCGTTCTTGTGCAGCAGCTCGTGCGACACGTAGCCGGTCGCGCCGAGTCCGAGCAGGAACACGACCAGCAACACCAGGTTGAATTTGAGTCTCAGGCCCATGTCGTTTTCCCTGTCAGATGTCGGGCAGAAAGCCGATGAAGTATAAGCAATTTACGGTGGAATAGCCGTAAAGGATGCGCGGGAAACGCGTAATCCATCACTCATCTGCGCCCTCTGACCGCCGCTCGGCCCTGCCCGCGCTTGAGCTTTCCGGACCCGGCTGCAACAATCCGTACCTCCCGCAGTCTCAGACCCATGATCGCCATCACCCTCAACGGCGAGCGCCGCACCTTCACCGCCCCGCTCACCTGCCAGCAGCTCATCGACCAGCTCGCGCTGGCGGGCAAGCGCCTCGCCGTGGAGCGCAACGGCGAGATCGTGCCGCGCAGCCGGCTGGGCGAGCAGCATGTAGCCGACGGCGATCGCCTCGAAATCGTGGTCGCGGTGGGCGGCGGGTAAACTGAGAGCTCCTAACATCATGAAACACGCGATGCGCTGTCACGATTTTGGCTCAGGGCGAGGAGTTCGACGCAGGCCGTATGTCAATACGGCCAAGGAGAAGGACGACGCCATGGGCCAAAACTCGTGCCAGCCCCGAGAAGGGTGGGGCCCCTTCTCCCCACCAGGGTTGCGACCAGAATCGGCGCTAACTTTGTCGCCCTCCGAGGCCAAGGTCGACACATTGGCCCCATCGGGCTTCGCGTTATCACCAATTCTGGACGCAACGCACGCGCGTTTCATGATGTTAGGAGCTCTGTCATGAAACCCCACGAGAATCTCGACCCGCTGGTCATCGGCGGCAAGGCCTACGGCTCGCGCCTGCTGGTCGGCACCGGCAAGTACAAGGACTTCGCGGAAACACGCGCGGCCATCGACGCGAGCGGCGCCGCGATCGTGACCGTCGCCATCCGCCGCACCAACATCGGCCAGAACCCCGACGAGCCGAACCTGCTCGACGTGCTGCCGCCGTCGAAGTTCACGCTGCTGCCGAACACCGCCGGCTGCTACACCGCCGACGACGCCGTGCGCACGCTGCGGCTCGCACGCGAGCTGCTGGACGGGCACACGCTCGTGAAGCTGGAAGTGCTCGGCGATCCGCAGACGCTGTACCCGAACATGCCGGAAACGCTGGTCGCCGCCGAAAAGCTGGTGAAGGACGGCTTCCAGGTGATGGTCTACTGCAGCGATGACCCCCTTCTTGCCAAGCGACTGGAGGAAATCGGCTGCGTCGCCGTGATGCCGCTTGCATCTCTCATCGGCTCCGGCATGGGCATCCTCAATCCGTGGAACCTGCAGATCATCATCGCCAATGCCAAGGTGCCGGTGCTGGTGGATGCCGGCGTCGGCACCGCCTCCGACGCCGCGATCGCGATGGAGCTCGGCTGCGACGGCGTGCTGATGAACACCGCGATCGCCGCCGCGAAGAATCCGGTATTGATGGCCACGGCCATGAAGAAGGCGGTGGAAGCGGGCCGCGCCGCCTTCCTCGCGGGGCGCATGCCGAAGAAAATTTATTCAGCCACGCCCAGTTCCCCGAACGAAGGGCTGCTCCCGCCGCCTGGGAGTACTGAGCAGTAGGACATCAGGCCAGCGGCAGACCGGAGGCCGCCGCCGTTTCGCGGTCGTGCCGTTCCACCACCGGCACGAGCGCAGGATCGATTGCCGGGTTGCCGACCGTTGTCATGAAGGCGCACGTTGCGTGCCCCACGCTGGCCGCCTGGTAACGCCGCTCCCATTCACGAAACGCGCCTTCGGTCGCGCTGTCCCGCCACGGCCAGCGCTCGCGCGGCTCCGGCAGCCCGACCCGCCACGGCTTGGGCGTGAGCCGGGCGCGGAAGCAGGCCTGGGCCCGCGTCAGCTTGATGTAGAGCGGATCCGCCCGCAGCGCCCGCATCGTTGCCAGCGTCTCCTCCGCTTCCGGGTCGGCCGTCCGGTGGGTCACCAGGTAACGCAGCCCCGCGCAGGTGCGATAGACGCGCGCACCGAACACCGGATCGCGTTTGGCCAGCGGCTCGAGCAGCGCCAGCGCCGCCGCCTCGTGCCGGGCGCGCGGCGATGGGGTCTCGCGCGAGAACATCCGGGTCAGGCGCCAGACCAGGGTTTCGAGAGCGCCGGAGGCCGGCAAGTCAACATCCACGAACATGGCGTCCGCCGCATTCAGGATGCGCGCGCCGTAACCGTTGCGCGTCACGGCCACCTGCGTACGCCCCGCAGCGTCGTCGGTGCGATCCAGTTCTTCCTCCCGCAGCGGACGCTCCAGATAACCGTAGTGTCCCCCGGTCCCACCCGCGGCGAGTTTCTGCGCCGCCAGTCGCGCGCGCGTTTCGGCCTGCGCCTGCGCGTCTGCGGTGTCGCGCGCAGACCATCCCCAGGCAGTCACGGCAAACGCGCGGCCATCCGTCCCCTTCGCGACAGCGCGCGCCTTGGCCCAATGGGGAAACAGTCGCATGGCGCGGAGTCTGTC
>JBOIEQ010000138.1:0-11595 GCA_050741255.1 Burkholderiales bacterium
GCAGTTCGGTGTAGATCTCGCTCGCCGCCTCGAACAGATAGGAACCGGTGCCGGCGCCCGTCACGCGTTCGCACGACAGTCCCAGCCTCGCGAGCACGGTTTGGGTCGCTTGCACCCGCTCCACCGCCAGCCGGATCGCCTCGCGCCGTTCCTCCACCTTGCGCAGGTGCTGCGCCGAACCCTGGTAGGCCTGCAGACCCGCGAAGCGCAGGTGGGGGCTGCCAGCGATAACACGCGCCAGCTGTGCCGCCGGTTCGCCGGACGCGATGCCGCAGCGGTTGGCGCCGACGTTGATCTCGACCAGCACGTCGAGCTTCACGCCGGCCGCGCGCGCGGCCGCGTCGAGCGCGGCCACGTTGTCCGGATGGTCGGCGCAGACCGCGACCCGCGCGCGCTTCGCCAGCGCGGCGAGCCGGCGCAGCTTGGCGGCACCGACCACTTCGTTCGCGATCAGGATGTCATTGACGCCGCCGTCGACGAGCGCTTCCGCCTCGCTGACTTTCTGGCAGCACACGCCCACCGCGCCGCGCGCGATCTGGCGTAGCGCGATTTCGGGGCACTTGTGGCTCTTGGCGTGCGGCCTGACCCTGATCGAACGACCGCGCAGCGACTCGGCCAGCCGGTCGAGGTTGCGCTCGAAGGCGTCAAGATCGAGCAGCAGGCAGGGCGTATCGACGGCTTCGAGTGCCATGCCGATATCGGCGGCGGGACGGACGGTCATCGGGTAGCTCCGGAAAAGTCAGGCCTTGAAGTTATAGTCGATCGTGAGCGGCGCATGGTCCGAAAAACGCGTCGTCTTGTAGATCGTCGCACGCTTCGCGGTCCTCGCGATGCCGGGCGTCGCGATCTGGTAATCGATGCGCCAGCCCACGTTCTTCTCGTACGCGGCGCCGCGGTTCGACCACCACGTGTAGCAGGCGTCGGTCGCCTCCGGGTGCAGGCGGCGGTAGACGTCCACCCAGCCCAGTTCGTCGAACACCCGGGTGAGCCAGTCCCGCTCCTCGGGCAGGAAGCCCGAATTCTTCCGGTTCGAACGCCAGTTCTTCAAATCGATTTCGCGGTGCGCGATGTTCCAGTCGCCGCACAGCACGATCTCCTGCCCGCTGGCCCGCAGCGCCTTGAGGTGCGGAAAAAAACGCTTCATGAACGCGAATTTCGCCGCCTGCCGGTGTTCGCCGCTGGAGCCCGACGGCAGATAAAGGGAAATCACGGACAGTTTTCCGAAATCGCATTGCAGGGTGCGACCTTCGGCATCGGTGGCCTTGTGACCGATACCCGCCACCACGCGATCGGGTGCCCGCTGGGCGTACAGTCCGGCGCCGCTGTAACCGGGTTTTTCGGCGAAGTGAAAATGCCCGCGGTGACGGCCCGGCGCGCGCATCGCATCGGTCAGATCATCCGCCCGGGCCTTCAGTTCCTGCACGCAGACCACGTCGGCCTTTTGGCGCGCCATCCACGGGAAAAATCCCTTGCGGTCTGCCGAGCGCACGCCGTTGAGGTTGGCGGTGATTATGCGTAACATTCGCTGGCCTCGGCGACCGGTGTGACCGCTGCATGACTGCTGATTATCAACACGATTTCATCCGCTTCGCGATCCGGCAGAAGGTGCTGCTGTTCGGGGAGTTCAAGACCAAGGCCGGGCGCCTGTCGCCGTACTTTTTCAACGCCGGGCTGTTCAATGACGGCGCGTCGCTCAGGACGCTCGCCGGATTTTACGCGAAAGCCATCATGGCCTCGGGCATCGGCTTCGACATGCTGTTCGGTCCTGCTTACAAGGGCATCCCGCTGGTCGCCGCCATCGCCATCGGGCTCGCGGAAGCGGGACGCAACGTGCCTTTCGCCTACAACCGCAAGGAGGCAAAGGACCACGGCGAAGGCGGCGCGGTGATCGGCGCGCCACTCGCCGGCCGGGTGCTGATCGTGGACGACGTGATTTCCGCCGGCACCTCGGTGCGGGAATCGGTCAACCTGATCCGGGACTCGCGCGCTATACCCTGCGGGGTGGCGATTGCCCTCGACCGCATGGAACGCGGCCAGGGCGAACTGTCCGCCACCCAGGAAGTCGAACAACAATACGGCATGCCGGTGATCAGCATTGCCAACCTTGACGATCTCTCCGCCACCCTGGAAACCGATGAAGCGCTTCGTGGTCACCTCGACAGTGTCGCCCGCTATCGCGCCGCATACGGATCCCGTGCCCATGCCTAAGGCACTGGGCGGGATACTGCTGGCCGCCGCCCTGGCCACCTTCGCCGGTGGTGCGCCCGCCGCGGACGCCGGCGCTACCGGCCCGAAAATCTTCTGCTGGAAGAATGCCACCGGCAAAACGGAATGCGGTGACCGCGCGCCCCAGGACGCGCAGGTGCGGCAACTCAACCAGCGCGGCGTCACCGTCAACACCAAGGAAGCCGCCCTTACGCCGGAACAGGCGAAAGCGCGCGAAGAAGAGGAAGCCCGCAAGAAAATTGAAAAAACCCGTCAGGAGCAGCAGCAACGCCGGGACCGCGCGCTGCTGGACACCTTCACCACCGAGCAGGAGATCGAAGCCAAGCGCAAGCGCGAAGTGAGCAATGCCGAAGCCCAGATCACCAATCTCGAAACAACGCTCCGCAACGCGACCGATCGCCAGACGCAGGCCACGCAAAGGGCCGAGGATTTCCGCAAAGGCACCGGCAAGGTACCGCAAGCGATGCAGGACGAGGTCACGCGCATCGAACAGGAAAAGCTTTCGCTCAACTCGCAGATCGCGAGGAAACGCAAGGACATCACCGAGATCAACGCGAATTACGCGGAATTGCGGGCCCGTTTCGTTGAACTGAAGGGCGGCGCCGCGCCGGGCGCCAAGGCCACGCCCACGCCCGCACCGGACGCCAAGGCCGCGCCGACGCCCACTGCCACACCCGCCCCGGGCTTGAAGGCGGCGCCGACGCCCCCTGCCGCGCCAGCGCCGGCAGCACCGGCACCCGCACCACCCGCGAAAAAGTAGCGCTAGCCGAGCTTGCGCTTCAGCAGGGCGTTGACCTGCCCCGGGTTGGCCTTGCCCTTGGTCGCCTTCATGACCTGGCCGACCAGCGAGTTGAAGGCCTTTTCCTTGCCGGCCTTGTAGTCGGCGACCTGCGCGGCGTTCGAGGCGAGTACTTCGTCGACGATCTTCTCGATCTCGCCAGAGTCGGAAATCTGCTTCAGGCCGCGTTTTTCGATGATGGCGTTTGGATCACCCTCGCCAGCCCAGACGGCATCGAAAACTTCCTTTGCGATCTTGCCTGAAATCGTACCATCAACAATTCGCTCAACCAGTTCGCGCAACTGTTGCGGCTGCAACTTGCTTTGACTGACGGTGATACCGGCCTGATTGAGACTCGCATTCAGGTTTCCCGCCACCCAGTTGGCGCTTTGCCTGGTGACTTCGGGGCTCGCGTCCTTCACCACGACTTCGAAGAACTGCGCCATGTCCAGACTGCCGGTAATAACAGTCGCCATCGCGGGGGCAACGCCCATCTCTACGGTAAATTGTCGGTATTTTTCCCCCGGGAGCTCGGGCATGGTCCGACGCACATCACCGACCCATTGATCGGAGATCTCGAGCGGCAGCAAGTCCGGATCCGGAAAATAGCGATAGTCCATCGCGTCTTCCTTGGAGCGCATGGAGCGCGTCTCGTCGCGGTCAGGATCGTAGAGCCGCGTTTCCTGGACCACCATGCCGCCATCCTCGATCAGCGCGATCTGGCGCCGCACTTCGAACCTGATCGCCTGCTCCATGAAGCGGAAGGAGTTGAGGTTCTTGATCTCGCAGCGGGTGCCGAGCGCGGCCGAGCCCGCGGGACGCACGGACACGTTGGCGTCGCAGCGGAAGCTGCCCTCCTGCATGTTGCCGTCGCAGATGCCGATCCATTGCACGAGCTCGTGCAGCTTCTTCGCATACGCCACCGCTTCCTCGGCGGAGCGCATGTCGGGTTCCGTGACGATCTCCAGCAGCGGCGTGCCGGCACGGTTGAGATCGATGCCGGACTGCCCCTCGAAATCCTCGTGCAGCGACTTGCCCGCGTCCTCCTCGAGATGCGCGCGCGTGAGCCGCACGGTCTTCTCCGTGTCGCCGAGCATGAACGACAGCGAGCCGCCCTGCACCACCGGGATCTCGTACTGGCTGATCTGGTAGCCCTTCGGCAGGTCGGGGTAGAAGTAATTCTTGCGCGCGAAGATGCTGCGCGGCGCGATGGTCGCGCCGACGGCCAGCCCGAAGCGGATCGCGCGCTCGACCGCCCCGCGATTGAGGACCGGCAGCACGCCGGGCAGCGCGAGGTCCACCACGCTGGCCTGGGTGTTCGGTTCCGCGCCGAACGCGGTCGAGGCGCCGGAGAAGATCTTCGACGCGGTCGAGAGCTGGGCGTGGGTTTCCAGGCCGATGACGATTTCCCACTGCATGCTAGGCACCCTGCGGCACGCGCTTGTGCCAGTCGGTGGCGAGCTGATACTGGTGCGCCACGCCCAGCATCTTCGCTTCCTCGAAGTAGTTCGCCATGAGCTGCAGCCCCACCGGGCGGCCCTTGGCGCCGAAACCGCAGGGGATGCTCATGCTGGGGATACCGGCCAGGCTGCCGGGCACCGTGTAGAGGTCGGCGAGATACATCGCCAGCGGATCGGCGGCCTTCTCGCCGAAACCGAAGGCGACGCTGGTCGTCACCGGTCCGGCGATCACGTCGCACTGCTGGAACGCCCGCTGGAATTCGTCGGCGATGATCCGCCGGACTTTTTGCGCCTTGATGTAATAGGCGTCGTAGTAGCCGTGCGACAGCACGTAGGTGCCGATCAGGATGCGGCGCTTCGGTTCGTCGCCGAAACCCTCGGCGCGCGACTTCTTCATCATGTCGATGAGATCTTTGTACTCTTTCGCGCGATGGCCATAACGCACGCCGTCGAAGCGCGACAGGTTGCTCGAACACTCCGCGGGAGCGATGACGTAATACACGGGGATGCCCAGTTCGGCGTTGGGCAGCGAGATATCCACCAGTTGCGCCCCAAGCCGCACGTACTCCTGCAGCGCCTCGCGCACCGCCTTTTCCACGTCCGGCGCAAGCCCGGCGCCGAAGAATTCACGCGGCACGCCGATCCGCAGCCCCTTGACCGGCGCGGCCAGGCTGCGGGTGTAGTCCTCGCGCGGCCGGTCGACACTGGTCGAATCCCGCGCGTCGAAGCCCAGCATGGCGTTGAACACCAGCGCGCAGTCCTCGGCCGTCTGGGTCATCAGGCCGGCCGTGTCGAGGCTGGAGGCGAAGGCGATCATGCCCCAGCGCGAGGGCCGGCCGTAGGTGGGCTTGGTGCCGGTGATGCCGGTGAAGGCCGCCGGTTCGCGGATGGACCCGCCGGTGTCGGTGGCGGTGGCGACCGGGGCGATACGCGCGGCCACGGCCGCGGAGGAGCCGCCGGAGGACCCCCCCGGCACCGCGTCCTTGTCCCACGGATTCAAGACGTTGCCGTAGGCGCTGTTCTCGTTGGACGAACCCATCGCGAACTCGTCGCAGTTCAGCTTGCCCAGGCACACCATGCCGGCCTGCGCGAGGTTCTCGACCACGGCGGCGTCAAAGGGACTCATGTAGCCCTCCAGCATCCGGCTCGACGCCGTGGACGCCCAGTCCTTGGTGACGAAGATGTCCTTGTGGGCGAGCGGCACGCCGAGCAATGCACCCGATTCGCCTCCCGCGCGGCGGGCATCGGCCGCCCGGGCCTGCGCCCGGGTCGCCTCCGGCCGCACGTCGAGGAAGGCGTTGAGGTCCCGATGCGTCTCGATGCGGGCGAGGAACAGGTCGGCCAGCTCGAGGGCGGACACCTGGCGGGCCTCCAGCAGACGTCCCAATTCGGCCACCGTGGCGCGGGCGAGGTCCGTCATGCGGTGCTACTCAATGACCTTGGGCACGAGGAACAGGCCCCCGTGCTGTTCGGGCGCGTTGCGCAGATTCCGCTCCCGGTCGTCGCCCTCGGTCACCGCGTCCGCGCGCAGCCGCTGGCTGCCGCCGAGGGGGTGCGACATCGGCTCGATGCCGTCGGTCGGCACCTTCTGCATGCGCTCGATCATGCCGAAGATGTCGTTCAGCTGGGCCAGCGTTTCGGCGGCCTGCGCAGGGGTGATCTCGATCCGCGCCAGGTGCGCGATCCGGAGCACATCGTCTTTGGAAAGTGCCATAAAAACCCGCGCCAAGCCTTTAATCAAAAAGGGCGTTAAGGTATCATAACCCGCTGATTATTCGGAAGGTCGGACAGAGCTGGGCCAAAGTTGCAGGGGGAATGCACCGCCTTGGTGCCGACTAGATGACAAATGAATAACGACGGACTCTAAACCTTGGAATTTCAAACATGCTCGGCTGGCTAAGCGGCTACTTCAACAACGATCTCGCGATCGACCTCGGCACTGCGAACACGCTGATCTACGTTCGCGGCAGGGGCATCGTACTCGACGAGCCTTCGGTCGTCGCCATTCGCCAGGACGGCGGACCCAACGGCAAAAAAGTCATTCAGGATGTCGGCCTCTCGGCGAAGCAGATGCTGGGCCGCACGCCCGGCAACATCACCGCCATCCGGCCGATGAAGGACGGCGTGATCGCCGACTTCACCGTCACCGAGCAGATGCTGAAGCACTTCATCAAGAAGGTGCACGACTCGCGCCTGTTCTCGCCCTCCCCGCGCATCATCATCTGCGTGCCCTGCGGTTCCACGCAGGTGGAACGCCGCGCGATTCGCGAATCCGCGATCGGTGCCGGCGCGCGCCAGGTATTCCTGATCGAGGAACCGATGGCGGCAGCGATCGGCGCCGACCTGCCGGTGGGCGACGCGACCGGCTCCATGGTCGTCGATATCGGCGGCGGCACGACGGAAGTCGGCGTGATCTCGCTCGGCGGCCTCGTCTACAAGGGCTCCGTGCGCGTCGGCGGCGACAAGTTCGACGAGGCGATCATCAATTACATCCGCCGCAACTACGGCATGCTGATCGGCGAGACCACCGCCGAGCAGATCAAGAAGGAAATCGGTTCCGCCTTCCCCGGCTCCGAGGTGCGCGAAAAGGAAGTGAAGGGCCGCAACCTGGCCGAAGGCATTCCGCGCAGCTTCACCATCTCGTCCAACGAAATTCTCGAAGCCCTGACCGAGCCGCTGAACAGCATCGTGTCCTCGGTCAAGTCCGCGCTGGAGCAGACGCCGCCCGAACTCGCGGCCGACATCGCCGAAAAAGGCATGGTGCTGACCGGCGGCGGCGCACTCCTGCGCGACATCGACCGTTTGTTCATGGAAGAAACCGGCCTCCCGGTGATCGTCGCCGAAGATCCCCTGACCTGCGTTGTGCGCGGCTCCGGCATGGCGCTCGAACGCATCGACAAGCTTGCGGGCATCTTTACGGATGAGTGAGGAGTGAGGAGTAAGAGGTGAGGAGGAAGCCTGAATCGCGAGACTGGCGGTGGTCCTCTCCTCACCCCTCTCCCCTTTCTCCTCACTGACCATGGAATACGCGCCGCCGCCGTTTTTCAAGCGCGGCCCCTCCGCCCTCGCCCGGCTCGTTTTTTTCGCGCTCCTCTCGATTGCGCTGATCGTGGCGGATGCCCGCTTCCGCTACCTGGAGCCGCTGCGCGCGGGCGTCGCCGTGATGCTGTATCCGGTTCAGCGCGCAGTACTCGCGCCGTTCCAGCTGCTCGGCAGCATCGGCGGCTTTTTCTCCTCGCAGTCCGCGCTGAAGATCGAGAACGCACGGCTCGCCGAACAGCGCATGGCGGACACCGCCAACCTGCAGCGGCTGGAGGCGCTTGAAGCCGAAAACGCGCACCTGCGCGCGCTGCTCGAGGCGCGCGGGCGCCAGCCGGGCCGCGCGACCGCCGCCGAGGTGCTGTACTCGGGCCGCGATCCGTTCACCCGCCGCGTCGTGATCGACAAAGGCGCAGAGCAGGGACTGCGGCGGGGGGCGCCCGCCGTGGACAACCTCGGCGTCGTCGGTCAGGTCACCCGCGTGCATCCCTGGGTGTCCGAGGTGACGCTGATCACCGACCGCGAGCAGCTCGTGCCGGTACAGAACCTGCGCAACGGCCTGCGCGCCGTGCTTGCCGGCACCGGCAATGACGGCCGCCTCGAGCTCAAGTTCATTCCGTTGAACGCGGATTTCCAGAACGGCGACCGGCTGGTGACTTCCGGCATTGACGGCACCTACCCGCCCGGCCTGCCGGTGGCTGAAGTGTCCGCCGTCGAGCGCGATCCGGCCGCGCTGTTCGCCCGCATCGTGTGCAAGCCGACGGCCGGCGTGTCGCGCCACACGCAGGTGCTCGTGCTCGACTGGCAGCCCGACCGTCCGGCGGCGCCCCCCGCGGAGGAAGCGCCCGTGCCCAAGCGCGGCAAGGCGCGGAAAGGCGGCTGATGGAAGCCCGCGCGCGCGCGCCGCAACTGATCCTGCTGCCGGTGCGCACGACGTTCATCGTCGTGACGTTCGCGCTCGCGCTCGCGCTGAACCTCCTGCCGTGGACCGGATTCGCGGTGCTCGTCAAACCCGACTTCGTGGCGCTGGTGGTCCTCTACTGGTGCGTCGAACAGCCGCGCAAGGTCGGCTTCCTCACAGCTTGGGCGCTCGGCCTGGTGATGGATGTCGCCGATGGCGCGCTGTTCGGCCAGCATGCGCTCGCCTACACGGTGCTCGCCTTCGCCGCCATCGTGCTGCACCGGCGCATCCAGGGCTTTCCGATGCGGCACCAGTTCTGGCACGTGCTGGCGCTGCTCACCCTCAACCAGCTGATCGTGCTCGGCCTGCGGATGGCGGCGGGCGCTCCGTTTCCCGGCATTGCCTACTTTCTGCCGGCACTGCTGGGCGCGCTGCTGTGGGCGCCGCTAAGCGCCCTGATGCGCATGCCGCGCATCCCCAAGTCCGATCCGGACCAGATCTAGAGCGCGATGGCCTCCGGCTACGTCGAACTGCGCAACCTGCGGCTGGAGATCCACCAGTTCCGGCTGCGGCTGGCTGTGCT
The DNA here is from genome assembly GCA_050741255.1 of Burkholderiales bacterium. Classification (GTDB taxonomy): domain Bacteria; phylum Pseudomonadota; class Gammaproteobacteria; order Burkholderiales; family SG8-41; genus CAZXNF01. The sequence continues at coordinate 8,988 of JBOIEQ010000138.1, forward strand.
CGCGGGCTTCGTGCTGCTCATGTTCTTCCTGTTGTTCGTCCGCTTCGTGTGGCTGCAGATCGTGCAGCACGACCACTACCACACGCTGGCGGAAGCCAATCGCATCTCGATCGTGCCCATCGTCCCCAACCGCGGCATCATCACCGACCGCAACGGCGTGGTGCTGGCGCGCAACTACTCGGCCTACACGCTCGAAATCACGCCGAGCAAGGTCGCCGATCTGGAACTGCTGATCGACGAACTCGCCACCGTGGTCGACATCCAGCCGCGCGACCGGCGCCGCTTCCGCAAGCTCCTCGACGAAAGCAAAAGCTTCGAGAGCCTGCCGATCCGCAGCCGGCTCTCCGACGAGGAGATCGCGCGCTTCGCCGCCAACCGCTACCGCTTCCCCGGCGTCGACATCAACGCCCGGCTGTTCCGCCAGTACCCGCAGGGCGAGCTGTTTTCGCACGTCGTGGGCCACATCGGCCGCATCAACAAGCGCGAAGTCGAGGAACTCGAGGCCGGCGGCAACGCCGCCAACTACAAGGGCACCGACTACATCGGCAAGACCGGCCTGGAGCAGAGCTACGAGACCTATCTGCACGGCACGACGGGCGTCGCGGAAGTCGAGGTGGACTCCGCCGGGCGCGCCGTGCGCACGCTGTCGAAGACACCGCCGGAGTCCGGCGCGAGCCTGGTACTCAAGCTCGATGCCAAGCTGCAGGAAATGGTCTTCCGCGCGTTCGGTGACCGCCGCGGCGCGCTGGTCGCGATCGAACCCGAGACGGGCGGCGTGCTCGCCTTCGTCTCCAAGCCCGGCTTCGACCCCAACCTGTTCGTCGACGGCATCGACCCGGTGAGCTGGAAGGAACTGAACGAATCGCCCGACCGGCCGATGGTCAACCGCGCGCTGGCCGGCACCTACCCGCCCGGCTCCACCTTCAAGCCCTTCATGGCGCTCGCCGCGCTCGCCGCCGGCAAGCGGCGTCCGGAACAGGCGATTTCCGATCCCGGGTTCTTCAATTTCGGCGGCCACGTCTTCCGCGACGACAAGGTCGGCGGCCACGGCATGGTGGACATGTACAAGTCCATCGTCGTGTCCTGCGACACTTACTACTACATGCTCGCCAACGACCTGGGCATCGACAACATCACCAAGTACATCGGCATGTTCGGCTTCGGTTCGCGCACCGGCATCGACATCCAGGGCGAGTCGCAGGGCCTGCTGCCCTCGCAGGAGTGGAAGTGGAAGCGCTTCCGCCAGAAATGGTTCGCGGGCGAAACGGTCAGTGTCGCCATCGGTCAGGGCTACAACGCCTACACGCCGCTGCAGATGGCGCACGCCACCGCGACCGTCGCCAACAACGGCGTGATGTTCCGTCCGCATCTGGTCAACTACATCGACGACATCCGCACCAACACCCGCACCTACGTGGAGCCGAAACCGCTGCGCGAACTGCCCTTCACGCGGGAGCACCTGAAGGTCGTGCAGGATGCGCTGGTCGGTGTCGCCAAGGAAGGCACGGGGGCGCGCGCCTTCGTCGGCACCCCCTACGTCTCGGCGGGCAAAACCGGCACGGCCCAGGTCATCGCCATCAAGCAGGGCGAGAAATACGTGGAAAGCCGCGTGGCCGAGCGCCACCGGGACCACGCGCTGTACATTGCCTACGCGCCGGCCGACAAACCCGTGATCGCGGTGGCCGTGATCGTGGAGAACGCGGGCTTCGGCGCGCGCGCGGCCGCTCCCATCGCGCGCCAGGTTTTCGATTACTACCTGCTCGGCAAGGAATCCGCCACCGCGGCGCCGGAATGAAAATCATCCTGCGGCGCATCGTGCGCTACCTCACCCAGCACGTGGACGGCTGGCTGCTCGCCGCCATGTTGATGCTGATGCTGGTGAGCCTCGTCACCATCTTCAGCGCGTCCAACCAGAGTTTCGCGCGGATTTCCGGCCAGCTCGTCAACATGACGGCGGCGCTGATCATCATGTACGTCGCCGCCAACATCTCGCCGCACTCCTATCAGCGGCTCGCGCTGCCCGCGTATGCCGTCGGCCTGCTGCTGCTGATCTGCGTCGCGCTGTTCGGCGAGGTGGTCAACGGCGCGCGGCGCTGGCTGCATGTCGGCGTCACGCGCATCCAGCCTTCGGAACTGATGCGCATCGCCGTGCCGCTGGTGCTGGCCTGGTACTTCGACCGCTTTGAAGCGGGGCTGCGCCTGCGGAACTTCGCGATCGCCGCCACGTTGCTGCTCATCCCGGTGGGCCTCATCGTGCGGCAGCCGGACCTCGGTACCGCCCTCATGATCAGCGCGTCCGGCGGTTATGTGCTGTTCCTGGCCGGCCTGTCCTGGCGCATCATCGGCGGGTTAGCCGTTGCCGGTGGCATCGCGATGCCCTTCGCCTGGTCGATGCTGCACGACTACCAGCGGCGGCGCATCCTGACGCTGTTCGACCCGAACGCCGACCCGCTCGGCGCCGGCTACCACACCATCCAGTCCACAATTGCCGTCGGTTCGGGCGGCATCGTCGGCAAGGGCTGGCTGTCCGGCACGCAGACGCACCTCGACTTCATCCCGGAACGCACCACCGACTTCATCTTCGCCGTCTACTCCGAGGAGTTCGGCC
>JBOIEQ010000139.1:0-11455 GCA_050741255.1 Burkholderiales bacterium
GGCGTCGGGGGCGGCTCCGGCGTGGCCACGGGCGGCGGCGCGGGCGGCCGCGGCGGCGGGGCGAGCCTGACGTCGAAGCGGCCCTCCCGTTCTCCCGGCAGCTTCGGTTCGAGGTCGAGCTTCAGATGCGGCAGCCCGAACCACAGGACGAGCACGTGGCCCAGCACCGACACCACGACCGCCAGCCAGATCGGGCGGATGGTGATCCGGACGGTGGTGCGGTCGCGCCAGTCGGGACGGGGGGCGAACGGGTCAGTCATGGTGCGTGAAGACAGTGTACGGCCCGGCCCGGTGGGCACGGCGATGGGGGCAAAGGGGCCACATGATATTGCAGGTGCGCAATCGCCGCCGGTTTTTGCCCGGCTGACGTCCTGGATTGAGGTTGGGGCGGCCGGTTCTGGCCGGTTCTGGCCTCTGGCCGCCCGATTGGCTAGAGTGCGGGTCCGCCGACTTCCCCCCACCCTCCAGGAATAGACCCATGAAAAGCGCCTTTGCTGCCCTGCTCCTCGCCGTGACCGCCTGCGCGGGTGCCCGCGGCGCCGAACTCCGCGTGTTGAGCGCCGGGGCCGTGGAGCCCGGCCTGCACGCCTTCGCGCAGCTCGTGAAGCGCGAGACCGGGCACGACCTGAACATCCAGTTCAACACCGCGCCGCAGATCGCCAAGCGGCTCGCCGGGGGTGAGGTCTACGACATCCTGATTTCGCCGCCGGCGGCCGTGACCGCCGCCGCGAAGGAGGGCAAGGTCATCGCCGACACGCGCGCGCCGGTCGGGCGGGTGGGCGCCGGCATCATCGTGCGGACCGGGGCCGCAGTCCCCAACGTGGCCACCGTCGATGCGCTGAAGGCGGCGCTGCTGGCGGCGGACTCGGTGGTCTACAACACGGCGTCCACCGGGCTTTACCTCGACCGCCTGTTCGAGAAACTCGGCATCCTCGACCAGGTGAAGGCGAAGAGCACGCGCTATCCCAACGGCGCCTCGGTCATGGAGCACGTGATCAAGGGCAAGGGCAATGAGATCGGCTCGGGCGCCATCACCGAGATCAGGCTCTACACCGCCAAGGGCCTGACCTACGTCGGTCCGCTGCCGGCGGACGTGCAGAACTACACGAGCTACGAAGCGGTAGTGATGACGGGCGCGCCGGGGGCGGACGCGGCCGCGCAGGTGCTGAAGCTGCTGGCGACGCCGGCGGGCAAGGCCGCGTTCGTGTCGGGCGGGGTGGAGTAAGCCGCGGCTAACGCGCGGGCGCACGCTTCACGACGCGTCCCTGGCCGTCGAGCGACTCGGCCTGCAACTGGGTATCCACCTGAGCCGCGCAGTCGGTGCCGTTGTTGCGCTGGCATTCCTGGATCATCTTCGTGCGCCGCGCCTGCAGCGCGGCATCCGCGTTGGCGGGGTTCTGCCCGGGCTTCAGCACCGGCCGCTTGAGCGCGCCCTCCGCCGCGAGTTCGGTATCCACGGCCCGCGCACAGTCGGTGCCGTTGTTGCGCTGGCATTCGTCGATTCTTTTCTGGCGGTAGGCCGCGCGGTCGTTCGCGAGCAGGCTGGCCTCGCTCTGGTTGCGCGGGCCGTACTTCGGCATCCCGGGGGTTTTTGCGGCGGCGGCCGTGGCTGCCGCGGCGCCTTTGACGACCGCAGGGTCTTCCGGAATCACGCTTTCCTCGATGCGCACGCGCTGGGATTTGGCGCCGGCCGGAGGCGCGCTGGAGTAGTGCGTCACGCCCTGTTTGTCGACCCACTTGAAGACTTCTGCCGCGTGGGCGGGCAGCGCGAAGAAGCCGGCCAGTGCGGCGCCCGCAAGAACCGCATTCAGACTGCCGTGTTTGAACCCGTTCATGTGCGTTCTCCCTGGGTACCGCGTGTGATTCGTGGCGGCATTATCGGAGGCCCGCCCGTCGACTGCAAGTGCCGGAATCGTCAGAACTTTTCATCGCCGCGCAGGTAACGCCACTGCCCCTGCGGCAGATCGCCCAGCAGCACTCGGCCGATGCGGACGCGCTTGAGTCCCGTGACCGTGAGCCCGACCAGTTCGCACATGCGGCGGATCTGGCGTTTCTTGCCTTCGCGCAGCACGAAGCGGAGCTGGTCGCGATTCTGCCAGGCGACTTCCGCGCGCTTGAGCGGCGCGCCGTCGAGGGCGAGTCCGAAGCTGAGCCGCGCGAGGTCTTTCGCGGACAGGCGTCCCGTGACGCGCACCAGGTATTCCTTGTCGACGCCGGAGTCCTCGCCGATCAATTGTTTGGCAATGCGGCCGTCCTGGGTCATGACCAGCAGGCCGGTGGAGTCGATGTCCAGCCGGCCCGCCGGTGCGAGGCCTTTGTAGTGCGCGGGGCTGAAGCGCAAGGGCGCGCGGTCGCCGGCAAAGCGCGTGGCCGCGGTGATGAGCGTGACGGCGGGTGGATAGCCATCCTCGGCCTGGCCGGAGACGTAGGCGATGGGCTTGTGCAGCAGGATCGTCACGCGGGACTCCTGCGCGGCGGCGGCGGCCTTGGCCAGCGTGATGCGCTGGTTGGGGAAGATCTTCGTGCCGAGTTCGGTCACCGGCACGCCGTCGACCAGCACCCAGCCGCGTTCGATGTAGCTGTCCGCCTCGCGGCGGGAGCACAGGCCCTGCTCGGACATCAGTTTGGAGAGACGGATTTTTTCCATAAGTTCAAGGACGGAATAGTGCCGCAGAGACGCGGAGAGCGCAGAGGAAAAACAAGGAGATTGGCCGCCAAGACGCCGAGGCGCCAAGGGATTTGTCATTCCAGCGAAAGCTGGAATCCATTTTCTGGATGAGCATAAATTTTCACTTGGATTCCAGCTTTCGCTGGAATGACGGGCAGCTCATGCGCCTCAACATTGGTTTTTCTTGGCGCCTCGGCGCCTTGGCGGCTAATTCGATTTGGCAGTAATGCTTAACGCCACGGCTTCCGCGACTTCGATGCCGTCTACCGCCGCCGACAGGATACCGCCGGCATAGCCCGCGCCTTCGCCGGCGGGATACAGGCCGTGGGTGTTGAGGCTCTGGAAGCTCGCGTCGCGCTTGATGCTGATCGGCGATGACGTACGGGTCTCCACGCCGGTCAGCAGCGCGTCTTCCATCGCGAAGCCACGGATCTGCCGGTCGAAGGCGGGTATCGCTTCGCGGATGGCGGCGAGGGCGTAGTCCGGCACGCAGGCCGCCAGGTCGGTCATGCGCACGCCGGGGGTGTACGACGGCTGCACCTCGCCCAGTGTCGTCGAGGGCCTGCCTGCGAGAAAGTCGCCCACGCGCTGCGCGGGCGCGCGGTAGTCGCTGCCGCCGGCTTCGAACGCGCGTTCTTCCCACTGGCGCTGGAAGGCGATGCCGGCTAGCGGGCCGCCGGGATCGTTTCCTGGGGCGCCGCCGACGTAGTCGGCGGGTGTGACGCCGACGACGATGCCGGCGTTGGCATTGCGTTCGTTGCGCGAGTACTGGCTCATGCCGTTGGTGACGACGCGGCCGGGTTCGGACGCCGCCGCGACCACGGTGCCGCCGGGACACATGCAGAAGCTGTAGACGGAGCGGCCGTTGGCGGCGTGGTGCACCAGCTTGTAGTCGGCCGCGCCGAGGATGGGATGGCCCGCCGTTCCGCCGTAGCGCGCGCGGTCGATGAGCGACTGCGGATGCTCGATGCGGAAACCGATGGAGAAGGGCTTGGGCTCGAGGTATACGCCGCGCGCGTGCAGCGTCTCGAAGGTGTCGCGCGCGCTGTGGCCGACGGCGAGCACGACATGATCGGCCGCGATGCGTTCGCCGTTCGCCAGCACGAGACCGCGCATCCGCCGTGCGCCGTCCTTTTCTTCGATGTCGAAATCGGTCACGCGCGACTGGAAACGGATCTCGCCGCCGAGCGACTCGATCGTCGCGCGCAGGTTCTCCACCACGCCGACCAGCCGGAAGGTGCCGATGTGCGGTTTGGCGACATACAGGATCTCGGGCGGCGCGCCGGCCTTCACGAACTCGGTCAGCACCTTGCGCCCGAGGTGGCGCGGGTCCTTGATCTGGCTGTAGAGCTTGCCGTCGGAGAAGGTGCCGGCGCCACCTTCGCCGAACTGCACGTTGGATTCCGGGTTGAGCACGGACTTGCGCCACAGGCCCCAGGTGTCCTGGGTGCGTTCGCGCACGGCCTTGCCGCGTTCGAGGATGAGCGGACGCAGGCCCATCTGCGCGAGCAGCAGGCCGGCGAACAGGCCGCAGGGACCGGTGCCGATGACGACCGGGCGCAGCGCCGGCGGGGCGGCGGCCTGCGCGATGAAACGGTATTCGAGATCCGGGGCGCGGGTGACGCGGCGGTCGTCCTTGAACCGTGCAAGGACGGCTGCTTCATCGGCGACGTCCACATCGACGGTATAAGTGAGGATGATGGCGCTGCGTTTACGCGCGTCGACGCCGCGCCGGAAGATGGTATGGCCGCGCAGCGCGCCGGCAGGGAGCACGAGCCGTTTCAGGAGGGCGGCGGGGAGGGCCTCCGCCGGGTGGTCGAGCGGGAGCCTGATTTCGGTGAGTCGCAGCATCGGTGTTTCCGCCGCGAGTGTACCGCGTCCGCGGCGGCGTTCAGAACCCGAAGAGATTGCGCCGCGCGTGCTGGAGATGGGCGAGGATGGCGGCGCGGCTGCGTTCGGCGTCGCGGGCTTTCAGCGCAGCGACGATCGCGCGGTGTTCCTGCTGGTAGCGCAGGCGCCGCTCGGGCGTGACGATGCGGTCTTTCAGCTTGCCCCACTCGGATTGCTCGCGCACGGCGGTGACCATGTCGAGCACGCGCATGACGAACTGGTTGTGGGTGGCCTGCGCCAGCGCCTGATGAAGTGCTGCGTCCCAGCGCTCGAAGGCGTCCAGTGTCGCGGCTTTTTCGGCCCGCTCCAGGCAATGTTCCATGCGCTCGAAGTCGGCGGCGGTGCCGTTGGTGACGATGAGGTCGGCGAGCGCGGGTTCAAGCTTCAGCCGCGCTTCCATCAGTTCGCCGGGACTCGTGGAGTGGACGCTCGACAGGGCGATGGCGGTGGCCGGGTCGGGGCCGCGCAGGAAGGTGCCGCGGCCGACGTGGCGGGTCAGCACGCCCTCGGCCTCGAGTTGGGACAGCAACTGGCGCACCGCGTTGCGCGGCAGGCTATAGCGCAGCACGAATTCGCGCTCGGTCGGCAGGCGCGCGCCGGGTGCAAGCTTGCCGTCGGCGGCGCCTTTGACGATGGCGTCGCGCAGCCGCTGCAGGTTGTCGCGGGTGGCGGCGGAACGGCCGGTGGCGCGCAGGTTGACCATGACGAATCCATGATAAACCAATCGGTATAATTGGTTCAATATTCTGGGGCCGTGATTTCAGCGGCGGCGGGGATACGGATTCATTCCCATTCTAAAAATGATGTTGCAATGCAGCGAAAGTGAATGAACCAATATTGAACCATTAAGGGAGATCGTATTGACGCTGGGTTCGCCGGGCGCTTAGCATCGCGCCTCCGGCAGCCGTTTTCGCGGCGCCAGGAGGAGATCCGTTTGGCAGCACTGTTCCGGGTTCCCGCGCCATGATCCGCCTCGCGATCATTTCCGAGGGCGTGAACACCTGGCCCGTCTATGTGGCGCAGGAAGAAGGCTTTTTCCGGCGCGCGGGCATCGAGGTCGACGTCACCATCACGCGTTCCTCGGTGAAGCAACTCGACGCGCTGCAGAAAGGCGGTTTCGACATCGGCTTCCAGCAGGCGGACCACGTGGTGCGCGCGGTGGAAAACGGCTCGGACCTGTTCGCCTGCATGGCGATGGCGCACGCGCCGGGCCTCACGCTGGTCGGCGCGCGTGACGTGAAGGGCATCGCCGGCCTGCAGGGCCGCACGATCGCGGTCGACGGCGGACGCACCGGTTACGCGCTGCTGCTGCGCCGGCTGCTGGCGGATAGTGGTCTGGCTGAATCCGGGTACACGTTCCAGGAATTCGGCGGCTCGCAGGAGCGCTTCGACGCGCTGCGTGCGGGCGCGGCGGCGGCGAGCTGGCTCAACCCGCCGTTCGACCAGCGGCTGCTGGCGGAAGGTTTTCAAAGCCTGACGACGACCGTGCAGGCGTTTCCCGACTATCCCGGGCCGGTCGCCGCTGCGCGCCGGTCGTGGGCGCAGGCGCATGCCAGGGATCTCGTCGCGTTCATCCGGGCGTTCAAGGCCGCGTATGCGTGGCTGCAGGACGGCGCCAACCGCGAGGCGGCGATCCGGTTGTTGCCGGCGCGTCTCGAGCTCGATGCCAACGCCGCGGCGGCCGGTCTCGCGCAGATGGCCGCGCGGCCGCAGCCGGAGATCACGCCGGCGGGCCTGACGCAGGTGATCGACGCCTATTGGGCGGCGGAGGGATTGACGACGCCGAAGCCCGCGCCAGAGAAGTATCTGGATCTTTCCTATCTCGCTGCCGCAACGAAATGAGTGACTCAAAGCGGTAAGTTTTTCCCTCATCCCTCATCCTTACCCTTGGACGCCCTCGTCAAATCCGCCATCTCGCACTGGGCGCCGCGCTTCGTCGCCAACGGCATCGTGTTGACCGACTTCGAAGAGGTCACGCAGTCGATCGCCAGCTGGGACGAGTGGTGCGGCGCGTGGAGCCGGCGCGCGGCGGTCCACGAGGCGCTCGGCCGGGAAACGCTCGCGCAGGGATTTAAACGCAGCGCGGGCGAGCACCTGACGCGCGCCGGTGTGTATTACCACTTCGCCAAATTCCTGTTCGTGCACAAGCCGGACGAACTGCGCGCAGCGCACGCGAAGGCGGTGGAATGCCGCAACGCCGCGCTGCCGCTGCTCGATCCGCCGGGCGAGCGGGTGGCGATTCCGTATGCGGGCAGCCAGCTCTACGGCAACCTGCGGAAACCCACGAGCGCTTTGCGCTCGTCATCGACTGCAGCACGTTCCGTTGACCGCGAGGTTGCGGGCACCGGTCAATATCGCCCGCCACTGGTGATCATGTGCATGGGCCTCGACAGCGCGAAGGAGGAGATGGAAGCCTACGAGGCCACCTTCCTCGCGCGCGGCGTGGCGACGCTGGCCTTCGATGGTCCGGGGCAGGGCGAGGGCGAACACGACTGGCCGCTGCGCGGCGACTACGAGGCGGTGGTGAAGGCGGTGGTGGACTTTGTGGAGACGCGCGCCGATGTGGATGCCGCGCGCGTCGGTCTGTGGGGCGTGTCGCTCGGCGGCTACTTCGCTCCGCGTGCGGCGGCCTTCGAGAAGCGCGTGAAGGCCTGTATCGCGCTGTCCGGGCCGTTCGACTGGCATGCCGCCTGGGAACAGCTCCCGGCGCTGTCGCAGGAGACCTTCCGCGTGCGTTCCAAATCGAAAACGCTGGCGGACGCGCACGAATACACTCGCAAGCTGAGCCTGGTTGGCGTGGCGAAAAACATCACCTGCCCGCTGTTCGTGGTGGCGGGCCAGCAGGACCGGCTGGTGCCGTGGCAGGACGCGCTCAGGCTGGCGGACGAGGCGTCCGGTCCCGTGGTGCGGCTGTTCATCGAGGACGGCAACCACGTGGCCAACAATCGCGGCTATCAGTACCGCCCGCAAACGGCGGACTGGATGGCCACGCAGCTCGGTGTGGCGCGGCATTGAAGCGCGCAATCAAAGACGCCGGCATTCCGGCGCAATAAACGGAGGAGGGCACCATGAAACAAGGCATGAGGATCGTGATCACCGCCGCGCTGCTGCTGGCGGCCCCGCAGGTCAACGCACAGGCGCCGTCGGCGGACGCTTATCCCAGCCGTCCCATCCGCATGCTGGTGCCCTTTTCGGCGGGCAGCGTGACGGACTTCTGTGCGCGCCTGCTCGGCCAGAAGATGTTCGAGCGCTGGGGGCAGCAGGTGGTGGTGGACAACCGGCCGAGCGCGGGCGGCGTGGTCGCCTCGGAGCTGCTGCTCGCGGCGGTGCCCGACGGCTACACGCTGATGCTGACTTCGGTCGGCCACGCGGTGAACGCCTCGCTCTACAGCAAGCTGCCGTACGACACCGTGAAGGATTTCGCCGGCATCACGCTGGTGGCCGACGTGCCGACGGTGCTGGTCGTCACGCCGTCGCTGAATCTCAAGACCGTGAAGGACCTGGTCGATTACGCGAAGGCCCGGCCCGGGCAGGTCAACTATGCTTCCGCCGGCGTCGGCAGCGGCGCGCACATCAATGCCGAGCAGTTCAAGCTGGCGACCGGCATCAATGCCGTCCACGTGCCGTTCAAGGGCACGCCGGACGCGCTCACCAGCGTGATCAGCGGCAGCACGCAGTTCTTCTTCTCGCCGATCCTCGGCGCGGCGGCGCTGGTGAAGAGCGGTCGCATCGGCGCCCTGGCGGTCTCGACCAAGGACCGCTCACCGGTGCTGCCCGACCTGCCGGGTGCGACGGAGGTCGGCCTGCCGGGTTTCGAGTTCAACCTGTGGACCGGGCTGTTCGGGCCGGCGCGGATGCCACGCGACATCAAGGACAAGCTGGCCGGCGAAGTCGCGCGCATCCTGGCCCTGCCGGACGTGAAGGAGCGGCTGCTGACGCAGGGCGCGGCCGGGCATCCCATGTCGCCGCGGGAATTCGATGTCTTCATCAAGAGCGAGGTCGAGCGCCTGGCGAAGGTGGTGAAGGCGTCCGGGGCAAAAGCGGACTGAGCGGCGAAGCCGGTCTTGCCTGAGATCCGGGAGGAACGAGCATGCGTATCCTGACTGCGTTGACAACGGGTGTGGCGCTGACGCCGTGGTTCATCAGCCTCGCGATGGCGGCGGAAGCCGCGGCGGATTTTCCGAACAAGCCCATCCGCATCATGGGCCAGGGCGCGGGCAGCACGGCGGACTACCTGTCGCGCTTTCTCGGCGTGCGGCTGACCGAGAAATGGGGGCAGGCGGTCGTCGTCGACAACCGCGCCGGTGCGGGCGGGACGCTGTCGGCGGAGGTGGTCGCCCGATCGGCGCCTGACGGTTACACGCTGGTGATGGGACATGCCGGACCAATGGTGAGTGCGGTGACGCTGTATGCCAAGGCACTGACCTACGATCCGGTGAAAGATTTCGCGCCGGTGACGATGGTGTCGCGCGGGGTGACGGTGCTGGTGTCGCATCCGTCGCTGCCGGTGTCGAACGCGCAGGAACTGATCGCCTACGCGAAGCAGCGTAGCAACCTGACCTACGGGTCGGCGGGCAACGGCACCATCAGCCACCTGACGGGCGAGGTGTTCAACCAGGTGACGGGGCTCAAGCTGCTGCACATCCCGTACAAGAGCGCGGGCTTCGCGCTGACGGCGCTGCTCGGGAACGAGGTGCAGATTTCCTTCCTGTCGCCGATCACGGCGTACTCGCAGCTTAAGGCCGGCAAGGTCAAGGCCTACGCGGTGTCGAGCAGGGAACGCTTCGCGGGGGCGCCGGACATCCCGAGCGCCACCGAGGCAGGCATACCCGGCATGGAGGCCTTGCTGTGGTTCGGGGTGTTCGCGCCCGCGAAGACGCCGCGGCCGGTGGTGATGAAACTCAACCAGGGCATCGGCGACCTGCTGCGCCAGGCCGACGTGAAAGAGGCGTTGCTGAAGCAGGGCGGGGAGGCCGCGCCGTCCACGCCCGAGGAACTGGGCAGGTTCGTGCAGAGCGAACTGGCGAAATGGACGCCGATCATCAAGGCGGCAGGCATGAAGGCGGATTGATGTGCCAATCGGGTAACGGAGCGCAGCCATGAACTATCCCGACGAAATGAAGCGCGATCCGCGCATCGAATCGGCCATCGCGCATTGGGCGCCGCGCTTTGTGGTGAACGGCGTGCCGCTGACGGACTTCCAGGAGGTGACCGCCTCCCTGCACAGTTGGGACGAGTGGTGCGCGGCGTGGTCACAGCGCGCGGCGGTGCACGAAGGGCTGGGCGACAAGGCCCTGAAGGAAGGCTACACGTTGTCCGCCGGTGAGCACTACACCCGCGCGGCGGTGTGCTACCACTTCGGCAAGTTCCTGTTCGTCAACGATCTGGCGCAGATGAAGGCCGCGCACGCCAAGACGGTGGAGTGCCGCCGGAAGGCGCTGCCGCTGATCGACCCGCCGGGCGAGCGCGTGGCGATGCCCTACGAGGGCAAGCACCTGTACGGCATCCTGCGGAAACCCACGAACGCTACGGGTTCGTCCTCAACCGGCGTGGCGAAACCGCCGGTCGTCGTCATGTGCATGGGGCTCGATTCGACGAAGGAAGAGATGGGCGACTACGAGGATCGCTTTCTCGCGCGCGGGCTCGCGACGCTGGCCTTCGACGGGCCGGGGCAGGGCGAGGCGGAGTACGATTTCCCGATCTGCCCGGAATACGAAAAACCCGTGAAGGCGGTGATCGACTGGATCGAGACGCGCGCGGACCTCGACCGTGACCGCATCGGCATCTGGGGCGTTTCCCTGGGCGGCTACTACGCGCCGCGCGCGGCGGCGTTCGAAAAGCGCATCAAGGCCTGTGTGGCGCTGTCGGGCGCCTACCAGCGCGGCACCAGCTTCGAGGGCCGGCCGGTGATCAACGTGGAAACTTTCCGCGTGCGATCGGGCAGCCGGGATCTCGAGGAAGCGGGCAAGGTCGCGGCGCGCATATCGCTGAAAGGCATCGCGAAGAACATCACCTGCCCGCTCTATATCGTGGCGGGCACGAAGGACCGGCTGACGCCGGTCTCGGCGGCGCAGCAACTGGCGGCGGAAGTGTCCGGGCCCTGCGTGCTGTCCATCATCGAGGGCGGCAACCACGTGGTCAATAATTTGTGGTACCAATATCGGCCGCAGACGGCGGACTGGATGGCGCGGCAATTAAAAGCGCTGAACGCTTGAGCCACCGAGACACCGAGAAAATGGAGGGGCGGGAAGATCAAGGACACGTTTGAACCACAGAGGCACAGAGACACGGAGAAAATCAAATGAATGGAACTTCGAATACAAGCTTTTCCTCCGTGTCTCTGTGCCTCTGTGGTTCCATTGTTGTTCGTGGTTCTCGGTGTCTCGGTGGTTCATTGTGTGGTTCTGATGGAATTTGATTTTCTGGAGTGGTAAACATGGCAGGCAGGAAGAAAGTCGAACCGCAGCAGGTCAAGCCCGATTCCATCCCGGCCAAGGGCCGCAAGGGAAAATCGCTGGCCGAGACCATGGTGGAGTTCCCGGACCCCGGCCATCGCTGGGACCGGCCGCTGCAGGCGCCGGGCCGCATGCAGGTCGACTTCGAGGAGCGCGTCGATTTCCGCCGGCTGCACGACTACCGGCTCGGTCGCACCCGCGCGGCGCTCGCGAAATCGGGGCTGGGCGCGGTGCTGGTGTTCGACCAGTACAACGTGCGTTACATCTCCAGCACGGTGATCGGCGAGTGGGCGCGCGACAAGCTGACGCGCTGGTGTTTGTTTACCGGCAACGGCGATCCCTACGTGTGGGACTTCGGTTCGGCCGCCCGCCACCACCGCATCTACGCGCCGTGGCTGCCGACGAATCACTGCCTCGCCGGCAACGTGGGCATGCGCGGGGC
>JBOIEQ010000140.1:0-11016 GCA_050741255.1 Burkholderiales bacterium
GCGCCATTCCGAGCTGCTCCTGCCCATGATCGACGCCCTGCTGAAGGAGGCCGGCGTGAAGCTCGCCGCGCTCGACGGCATCGCCTTCGGCGCGGGACCGGGTTCGTTCACCGGCCTGCGCATCGCCTGCGGCGTCACGCAGGGGCTTGCGTTCGGCGCCGGCCTGCCGGTGGCGGCGGTGTGCACGCTGGAAGCGCTGGCGGAGGACACGGACCCGGCGGTCACCCGCGCCGTCTGCTGTTTCGATGCGCGGCTGGGCGAAATCTTCCATGCCGCCTACGTGCGGGACGCCGGCGGCTGGCGCGAAGTCTCGCCGCCGGTGCTGACCACGCCGTCCGCGGCGCCCGCGCTCGCGGGGGAGGGCTGGACGGGGCTCGGCAGCGGTTTCGCCACACATGGCGCCGCGCTCGCCCAATGCTACGGCGCGCAGTTGGGCGACGCGCGCGCCGGCGTGCTGCCGCATGCGCGGGCCGTCGCCGCGCTCGGCGCCCGTGCGTTTGCGCGCGGAGAGGGCGTACCCGCCGAACGCGCGGTGCCGGTGTACGTGCGCGACAAGGTGGCGCAGACGGTGGCGGAGCGCGCAGCGCGATGAGCGCGCAGCTCGAGTATCTGCCGGCGTTTCGCCGCATGACGGTGGACGACTTCGACGCGGTGGTCGCGGTCGAGCGCGAGATCTATCCCTATCCGTGGACGCGCGGCAACTTCGTCGATGCCCTGAACGCGGGCTATCACTGCTGGATCCTGGAGTGCGCGGCTTTCCTCGCCGGCTACGCCGTGGTGACGGTCGCGGCGGGGGAGTCGCACCTGCTGAACCTCAGCATCGCCGCGCCGTGGCAGCGCTGCGGGCTGGGGCGTGAATTGCTTCGCTTCAACATGGGCATCGCCTACGATTACGGCGCGCGGCGCATGTTCCTCGAGGTGCGCCCGTCCAACCCGCGCGCGATCGCGATCTACGCGCGGGCCGGTTTCCGGCAGATCGGCGTGCGGCGCGGTTATTACCCCGCGGGCGAGGGCCGCGAGGACGCCGTGGTGATGGAACGGATGCTGCCCGTCACATGAGCGACCGTCGCACGGAAGTCCTGCGTGAACTCGGGCTGCTGCCGGTGTGGCGCTTGCGCGAGCCTGGCGTGCCGGCACCCGCGGCCCCGGCGGCAGCCCGTGCGGAGATTCCCCACGTGGCCGAAGCACCGCCGCCGTTGTCCGCGCCGCTGGTGGCCGGCGACGCACGCAGCGCGCGCATCGCGGGCATGGACTGGCCCGCGCTGCGGGAGGCGGTGACCGGCTGTACCGCCTGCAAGCTGGCGCCCACGCGTACGAAAACGGTGTTCGGCGTCGGCGACGAAAACGCCAATTGGCTGTTCGTCGGCGAAGCCCCCGGACGGGATGAAGACCAGCAGGGCGAGCCTTTCGTGGGGCAGGCCGGCAAGCTCCTCGACAGCATGCTGGCCGCGCTCGGCATGAACCGCGGCGAGAACGTCTACATCGCGAACATGCTGAAGTGCCGCCCGCCGAATAACCGCAACCCGGAAGCCGACGAAGTGCAGGCCTGCGAGCCGTACCTGCACCGGCAGATTGCGCTGATCCGGCCGAAGCTGATCGTTGCGCTCGGCAAGGTGGCGGCGGTCAACCTGCTCAAGCGCGACATGACGGTGGCCTCGATGCGCGGCAAGGTGTTCGAGTACCAGGGCACGCCGCTCATCGTGACGTACCATCCGGCCTACCTGCTGCGGAGCTTGCCCGAGAAAGCCAAGGCGTGGGCCGACCTGTGCTTTGCGCGCGCGAAAATGCGTGAACTGTCTGAAAAAACGGTGAGGGGTGAGGCGTGAGGGGTGAGGTGTTACCCCATTTCCGGCAATCCATGGAGGTCAAGATGAAAACTTTCGCGAATACTCTGCTGCTCGGCATGGCGCTGCTGCTCTCTGGCTGCGGTTACAACACTTTCCAGACCACCGACGAGCAGGTCAAGTCGGCGTGGTCCGAGGTGATCAACCAGTATCAACGGCGCTCCGACCTGATCCCCAACCTCGTGGCGGCGGTGAAAGGCTTCGCCGAGCAGGAGCAGAAAGTGCTGGTCGGCGTGGTCGAGGCGCGTGCGAAGGCGACGTCCATCCAGGCGACCCCGGAGCTCGTCAACGATCCGGCCGCCTTCGCCAAGTTCCAGGCCGCGCAGGGCGAGCTGACCTCGGCGCTGTCGCGGCTCATGGTGGTGGTGGAAAACTATCCGCAGCTCAAGTCCGACGCCAACTTCCGCGACCTGCAGGCGCAGCTCGAAGGCACGGAGAACCGCATCGCGGTGGCGCGCAACCGCTACATCAAGGCGGTGCAGGAGTACAACGTCGCGGTGCGCACGTTCCCGAACAACCTGACGGCCATGGTGCTGGGCTACAAGGAAAAGCCGCAGTTCACGGTGGAGAACGAGAAGGCCATCTCCACGGCGCCGAAAGTGGACTTCAGCGCGCCCGCGAAATCCGCCCCGCCGCCCAGCCCGCCGAACGAGTACTCGACGCCGAGATAAGTCGCGGCGGCTCCCTTGCGTGTCGTTTCCCTTCGGGCAGCGGGGTACTGGCTGGCGGCGTGCGCGTTCGCGCTGCTGGCCGCGGGTGCTGCCGCCGATGTTCCCGTCCCGCCGCTCAAGGGGCGCGTCACCGACCTGACGAACACGCTCGACGCCGGCCAGCGCCAGGACCTGGAGGCGAAGCTCGCGGCCTTCGAGATGAAGAAGGGCAGCCAGATCGCGGTGCTGCTGGTGCCGACCACGCAGCCGGAGACCATCGAGCAGTATGGCTTGCGCGTCGCGGAGACCTGGAAACTCGGCCGCAAGGGCGTGGATGACGGCGCGCTGCTCGTGGTGGCGAAGGACGACCGCCGGCTGCGCATCGAGGTCGGCTACGGGCTCGAAGGCGCGCTGAACGACGCCATCGCGAAGCGCATCGTTTCCGACATCATCACGCCGCGTTTCAAGCAGGGCGACTTTCCCGGCGGCATCGACGCGGGCGTTGAGGCGATGATCAAGGTGATTGACGGCGAGCCGCTGCCGGCGCCGCCCGCGCCGCGCGCCTCCGACGGCGGCGGTTTCGACTTCGGCGACCTGCCGGGACTGCTGCTGGTCGGCGTCATCGTCGTCGGCACCTTCCTGCGCGCGATGCTGGGCCGCGTGCTCGGCTCCGCCGTGGCTGCCGGTGCGATGGGCATCATTGCCTGGCTGCTGTCCGGAATACTGATCGCCGCCCTCATCGTCGCGGTCATCGTCTTCCTGTTCGGATTGTTCGCCGGCAGCGCGGGCCTGGGCGGTGGCCGCGGCGGCGGCGGCGGCGGATTTTCATCCGGCGGCGGATCTTCCTCAAGCAGCGGCGGTTTCAGCGGCGGGGGCGGCAGCTTCGGCGGCGGCGGCTCGTCGGGGAGCTGGTGACGCCATGACCTTTGCACGCCTGCTCCGGCACGCGGTAACCCCGCGCTGGTTCGCGTTGCGGCCGTTCACCGCCGCGGTCCTCGACGGCATCGAAGCGGCGATTAAGGCCTCCGAGTCGGCGCACCGTGCCGAGCTGCGCTTCGTGGTGGAAGGCGATCTCGACCTGCTGCCGCTGCTGCGCGGGCAGACGCCGCGCGATCGCGCGGTGGCGGTGTTTTCCCAACTGCGGGTGTGGGATACGGCCGAGAACAACGGCGTGCTGATCTACGTGCAATGCGTGGACCATGCGATCGAGATCGTGGCCGACCGCGGCATCGCCGCGCGCGTGGTGCAGGCCGAATGGGACGCGGTCTGCCTGCGCATGGAGACGGCGTTCCGGTCGGGGCACTACCAGGCAGGCGCCGTGGCCGGGATTGAGGCCATCACCGCGCTGTTGGCGCGCCATTTCCCGCCCGGCCCCGCCAATCCGGACGAACTGCCCGACCGGCCGGTGCTTTTGTAATTCCGGCCGGTCCGTTCGCCGAGACCTCTTCTGTTATAGCGGCGCTGCGGGGCCGTTCCCGCGGCGTCTGTATTAAACTCGGGTTGCTCCTCTTTTCCCGATCCCCCCACAGGACTCCCCACGGCATGAGTGCAGTAGCCAATCGCTTGCGCGGCGTCGAGCGCGACATCATCCAGGCGCCGGACGCGGTGTCCCCGTATTACGAACCGCAGGGCAACGAAATCGCGATCTTCGAGGCCGCTTACAAGCGCCGGCTGCCGGTCATGCTGAAGGGCCCGACGGGCTGCGGCAAGACGCGCTTCCTCGAATACATGGCGCACCGCCTGAAGCGCGCGCTCGTCACCGTCTCCTGTCACGAAGACTTGACCAGCTCCGACCTCGTCGGTCGCTTCCTGCTCGAAGGTTCCGAGACGGTCTGGCAGGACGGCCCGCTCACCCGCGCAGTCAAGGCCGGCGCGATCTGCTACCTCGATGAGATCGTCGAGGCGCGTACCGACTCCACCGTCGTGATCCATTCACTCACCGACCACCGCCGCAAGCTCACGATCGAGAAGAAAGGCCAGGAGGTCGAGGCGCACGAGGACTTCATGCTCGTCATCTCCTACAACCCGGGCTACCAGACGGTGCTGAAGGACCTGAAGCCTTCCACCAAGCAGCGTTTCATCGGCATCAACTTCGAGTTTCCGACGGAGGAGGTCGAGCGCAAGATCCTCGTCAACGAAGTGCCGGGCCTCTCCGCCGAGAATGCCGCGAAGCTGGTGGCCGCCGGCCGCAAGTCGCGGCTGCTGAAGGACCACGGGCTCGAGGAAGCGACCTCCACCCGCGCACTGGTGTACGCCGGCAACATGATGAGCGCCGGGCTCGACCCGGTGAACGCCTGCCTGGTGGCGATGGTGAACCCGATCACCGACGACGCCGACCTCGCCGGCGCGCTCGCCGAGATCGTCCGCGCGCACTTCGGGGAGTGAGTCTGCGGCGCGCAACCCCGGCACCCGGGGGCGGCGTGGCTACGCGATGAGTGAGACCGCGCCCTCGCCCGGCCCCGCGCTGCGCACGGCGCTCGACAACTTGTCGCGCGCGAGCTTTGTCGCGCACCGCGAGGCGCTGCCGGTGCTGCCGGTATTCGCGCGCTACGGCGAGGACGTCGCGCTGGCCTGGCTTGATGCCGTGCAGCGCCTGTTCGAAATCGACCGCGAAGCCGCCAAGGCCTTCATCCGCGGCAGTGCCGCCGCCGAGGCGACGGCCGAATGCGCGCTGCCCTGGATCGAGCAGGCGGTTGCCTTCCTCAGTGTGCCCGCGGCGATCGGCGCACTGGAAGGCTACATGGACAACCTGCCGCGTGCGTTCGGCACGCTCGGCCACGCCGGCGAGCGGCGCTGGGCGGAACTCGGGCTCCTGTGGTGCGCGCGCCATCCCGAGAGCGGCTGCCGCTATTTCGAAACGCCGGTGACGGATCTCGCCTGGCGGCAGGGCATCACCGGCATCGAGCACCTGTTCACGCCGATCGAGGAGCTGTTCGAGACGCGCAAGCTGCTGCCGGCGACCTATCTTGGCGGGGCGATCCGCGTGCGCAACCTGCTGGGCGCGCAGGCGATCCTGCCGTGGGCGGCGCGCGGCGCGGACATCCTGCAGTCAGGCCGCGCGCGCGGCGAGGCGTACTTCCGCCTGGAGAGCGAGGAGAGCCTGCAACTCCTGCTCGACCAGTTGCCCGGGTTCCGGCTCGCGGAACGCAGCCGCCTGCTGACGCTGATCGCGGAGCTGTGGTTCGAATCCGCGATCGAGATCAAGGAAAGCCTGTGGTCGCCCGAGAAGGGACGGCCCTTCGTCGAGACCGACGGGCGCACGCTGCTGGTGCCCGCGGTGATGCGGGATGCCGACGAGGCCATCGTCGCCGTGCTGCACACGATGGGGCACCTGCGCTTCGGCACCTACGACCAGCGGGCCCTCGAAGCATTGTTCGCGGCGTCCGGCAGCCCGCCGCCGCCCGCGGGACCGATCTCGCTGGCGCCGCTGCTGACGCGGTTCGGCGACGGCGCGTGGCGTTTCCAGGTGCTGTTCGATCTCTGCGAGGACCTGCGCGTGGACGCGCGGGTGCAGGAGGTGGTGCCTAACCATCTGACGCGGCTGGCGCGCCTGTCCGAATTGCACCAGGCGAGCGGTCACGCGCCGTACTACGCGTTTGCGCTGGCCACGGTACAGGGTGCCCGTGGCGCCGGACCGCTGGATGCACGCCTGGCCGGGCTGCTGAAGGCGGACGCGACGATCGGCGACGCCTGGCGCATTGCGATCGACCTGTACGCCAGCGACGAATTCCCGCCGATCGGTGAAGCGGAAATGTTCCATGCGTCGTATCTGCCGGGACGGGCGCCGAACATCGGCCGGCCGGTGCATGCCACCCAGACGCAGCAGACGGACCAGCAGCCGACCCAGCCGGGCGAGACCGACCAGGAAGCGGAACCGGAGCAGGGCGACGAGCAGGGCGATGCGCCGGAGCAGGCGCAGGGCGGCGGTGAGCAGAGCGGCGAGCAGAAGCTCGAATCGGCCGGCGAAGGCAGCGGCACCGGCGCGCGGATGGAGGAGTCGCAGGGCAAGTCCTCGAGCAAGGGCGCGGACGGCAAACTCGACAAGGGCGAGCCCTATCCGGAATGGGACTACCGCGAGAACCGCTACAAGCGGAACTGGGCCTGGGTGCAGGAAAAGCCGCTGCAGGAGTCCAACCTCGCCGAGGCGACCCGGCTCGAAAAACAGCATGCGGCGGCGATGAAGCGCCTGAAGAAGGCGATCCAGGCGCAGAAGCCGACGCGGCTCGCGCCCCAGCTGCGGCAGTTCGACGGTGACGATATTGATCTCGACGCCGCAGTTACCTTCGTCGCCGAGCGCCGGGCGGGGCACTCGCCCAAGCCGTGGATCTACCGCCGGCGCGAAGTGCGCCAGCGCGACGTCGCGGTGACGCTGCTCGCCGACATGTCCACCTCGATCATGCAGCACCTGCCGGAAGGCGGCGGGCGGCTGGTGGACCGCGTGCGCGCGGGCGTGCTGCTGTTCGCGGAAAGCATGGAGCAGGTGGGCGACGCCTACTCGATCGCCGGCTTCTGCTCCAAGTACCGCGACAACGTCAGCTACTACATGATGAAGGACTTCGACGACCCCTACACCGAGGAGGTGAAGAGCGTGATCGGCGGCATTTCCGGGCGGCTCGCGACGCGCATGGGCGCGGCGATCCGCCACGCGACCGCGCGTTTCTCGGGGGTGCAGAGCCGGCGCCGGCTGCTGCTGATCCTGTCCGACGGCCGCCCCGAGGACTACGACGACGGCGGCGACCGGCGCTACCTGCACGAGGACACGCGGATGGCGGTGAAGGAAGCGATGCACCAGGGCGTGCACGCGTTCTGCATCACCGTCGATACGATGGCGAACCAGTACCTGCCGCAGATCTTCGGGCCGGGCCACTACCTGGTGCTCGACCACATCAATTCGCTGCCGAACAAGCTGCCGGAGATCTACCTGCGGCTACGCCACTGAGGGCGGCACAATTCAATAGAAGGAGGAGCAGTCATGGCGGGTTACGACGTAATCGTGGTGGGCGGCGGCAACGCGGCGTTCGCGGCAGCTGTGTCGGCGAAGGAGCACGGCGCGAAGAAGGTGCTGGTGCTGGAGAAGGCGCCACGGGAGAAGCGCGGCGGCAACACGCACTTCAGCGGCGCGATCTTCCGCTTCTTTTTCAACGACGTGTCCGATCTCGACCGCTTCGTGCCCGACGCGGAGGAGCAGTATCCGGGCTTCCGGCAGGATCTCCCGCTCTATCCCAAGGAAGCGTTCCGCGACGACCTCATGCGCGTGACGCAGGGCCGCTCCGATCCCGAGCTTTCGAAGATTCTGATCGACAACTCCTACGACACCACCTGCTGGCTGCAGGATGTGGGCAAGCATCATTTCGAACTGGCGCTGTCCGTGATGGGCATCCGCGTCGGCGACAAGATCAAGTGGCCCAAGGGCGCGATCGTGCGCACCGTGCACGAAGGCGTGGGACTGTCCAAGACGTGGTTCCAGACCGCGGAGAAGATGGGCATCGAGGTCCGCTACGAGACCGGCGCCGAGAACCTGATCCGCAACCGCGCCGGCCGTGTGACCGGCGTGATCGCTTCCGGCGTGAACGGCATCCAGAAGCTGACCGCGAAGGCGGTGGTGCTGGCCTGCGGCGGCTTCGAGACGAATCCCGCGTGGCGGCGGCACTACCTCGGCGATCCCTGGGACCACGCCAAGGTCCGCGGCTCCAACTTCAACTATGGCGACGGGCTGCGCATGGCGCTCGACATCGGCGCGATGCCGTTCGGACACTGGGGCGGCTGCCATGCCACGCCCATCGTCGCCACGGCGCCGGACTACGGTGTGCAGAACCTGACCGACAAGACGAACCGCCTGTCCTATCCGTACGGCGTGATGATCAACGTCGAGGGCAAACGCTGGATCGACGAGGCGGCGGATTTCCAGTCATTCACCTATGCGAAGTACGGCGGTCTGATCCTCAAGCAGACGCGCAGCCTGATCTACCAGATCTTCGACGCGAAGGTCATGCACCTGCTGGAGCCGCGCTATTCCACGAGCGAGCCCTTCCGGTCGAATACGCTGGAGGGGCTCGTGAAGCAGCTAGACACGGATCACGCGCAGGCGATGCAGACGCTGAACGAATACAACGCGGCCTGCGAGCGTGGCGGTTCGTTCGATCCCACGGTGCTCGACCAGCTGCACACCGAAGGCATCACCCCGCCCAAGACCAACTGGGCGCAGAAGCTCGACAAGCCGCCGTACGTGGCGTGGCCGGTCACCGGCGGCATCACCTTTACCTTCGGTGGCCTGAAGATCAACGAGCAATGCCAGGTCGTGGCGACCAACTGGAAGCCGATTCCGGGCCTCTATACCTGCGGCGAGATGGTGGGCGGGCTGTTCCACTACAACTATCCGCTGGGCACCGGCCTCATGTCGGGCGCGGTGTTCGGGAGGATCGCGGGGCGCTGCGCCGCACAGGAGGCCGGTGGGGGCCGGAAGCCGGCTGCGAAGAAGAAAGTCGCCGCAAAACCCGCGCCGCGCAAGGCCGCGAAGCGGCGCCGCTAGGCGGCGGCTTGTAAGCTCGATCCGTTCCGTGCGACCCAGCGGGATCGGCCCCGCCTCCAGAGGAGCACTCCATGACCGCACCCGACGTCCGCCGCCAGACCGAATACGTGCCGCTCTCCGAGGCGCAGTTCCGCGAGCGCTTCCACGCGCGCTTCTACGATCCCGCGTTCGATGCCGTGCGCGGCGAACTGGAGAAAGTGTGCGCGGTGGCCTGGGACGGCTACATCGCGTACCGCAAGTCGCCGCGCAAGCAGAAGGCGGGCGCGGACTTTGCCGAGCCCGGTTACGAATTGCCGGTGGAATGGCTGAAGGCGCGCGCCGTGATTGCGGCGGCGGAACAGAAGCAGAAGGATCCACGGTCGCCGTCGCGCATCCTGATCGTGAACGGCTCGACGCGCAGCGAACACACCTGCCCCGGCGAAATCTCGAAGACGCGGCGCCTCGCGCAGGCGGCGCAGCAGGCGATCGAGGCTTTGCCCGGGCATGAAGTGGATTTTCTCGACATCTCGACGCTTGCCGACGAACCCTGGAAGGTGATCCATCCGTGCAAGGCGTGCGTGTCGACGGCGCAGCCGCTGTGCCACTGGCCATGCTCGTGTTATCCCAATCACGCGCTCGGGCAGA
Source organism: Burkholderiales bacterium (assembly GCA_050741255.1). Taxonomy (GTDB): domain Bacteria; phylum Pseudomonadota; class Gammaproteobacteria; order Burkholderiales; family SG8-41; genus CAZXNF01. The sequence continues at coordinate 9,648 of JBOIEQ010000140.1, forward strand.
CCAACGACTGGATGGATGAAATCTATCCGCGCTGGACGGCGGCGCACGGCGTGATGATCCTGTGCCCGGTGCACTGGTACCAGGCGCCGGCAAGTCTGAAGCTGATGATCGACCGGCTCGTCTGCGCCGACGGCGGCAACCCGGACCCGACGACAACGCACATCAAGGACCCGGCGATGGCCAAGGCCGTCGAACTCAAAGGCTGGGACTACCCCAAGCACCTCGCGGGACGCGCGTTTTCCGTGGTCGCCCACGGCGATGCCGCGGGACCGGAGAACCTGCGCCGCATGCTGACGGACTGGCTGACCGACATCGGCATGATCTGGTCGGGCCCCAGTTCAACGCTGGATACGTGGATCGGCTGGTATAAACCTTATGCCACCAGCCACGAGGACCTGGACGCCGATCCGGACCTCTTCACGCAGGTGCAACAGGCGGCGTTAAGCCTCGCCAACATGGTCGGACAGATCCGCAGCGGCGAATATCATGCCCCCAACGCGGGACTGCACAGTCCGAAGGAAAAATAGCGTGGACACCGGCAATGGCATGAGCAACGGACCGGCGTGGATGTGGTCATGAGCCAGCGGGAAGCGGAGAGAATCATGAGAATCGGCGGCGCGTGCTGCCTCGCAGCCGCCGTAACCGTTGCGTGTGCGAGCGCGGCGCAGGCCCAGGCCTATCCCAGCAAGCCGATCCGGCTCGTGGTGCCGCTCGCACCCGGCGGTACGACCGACATCCTGGCGCGGCTGATGGCGCAGCGCCTCGCGGAGTCGCTGGGGCAGCCGGTAGTCGTCGACAACCGGCCGGGCGCCGGCGGCAACATCGGCAACGAGGTCGTCGCGCGGTCCCTGCCGGACGGCTATACCCTGCTGATGACGGCGCCGCCGCTCGTCATCAACCCGGGGCTGTACAAGAAGATCGGTTATCACCCCATCAACGACTACACGCCCATCACGATGGTCGCTTCCGTGCCGGTCGTGCTCGCCGTCAATCCCGCGGTCCCGGCGAAAAACGTGAAGGAACTGATCGCGCTGGCGAAGGCCAATCCGGGGCGTCTCAACTACGCCTCGTCCGGCGTGGGCGGTACCAATCATCTTGGGGGCGCGATGTTCGCGACGATGGCGGGCGTGGAGATCGTGCACGTTGCCTACAAGGGCTCCGGGCCGGCGTTGACCGACTTGCTCGCCGGGCAGGTGCAGATGCAGCTCTCGGGACTGCCGCCGCTGCTGCCGTTCATCAAAGCCGGCAAGCTGCGCGCGCTGGGCATCGCCGGGGCCAAGCGCACCGCGTCGCTGCCCGACGTGCCGACCATCGCCGAAGCCGGCGTGCCCGGCTACGAGGCCACGTCCTGGCAGGGGCTGTCGGCCCC
>JBOIEQ010000141.1:0-10962 GCA_050741255.1 Burkholderiales bacterium
TGGCTGGGCCAGCCGACCTCGCCAATCACGATTTTTTTTCGCGGATACGCTTCACGAAGTTCGTCGAGGCGGTCGAAGGCGTAGTCCACCGCCTCGGCGACCGGCAGCCCCTCCCAGTACGGCAGCAGGTGGACGGTAATGAAGTCGACGTTCTTCACGAGTTCCGGATTGCGCATCCAGACGTGCCACGGTTCGGCGGTGGACACCGGCACACGCACGCGCTTTTTGACCTGCTTGAGGTAGACGATGAGTTCGCCGGCAGTGAGGTCGCCGCGAAGAAACGCTTCGTTGCCGATCATCACGCGGTCGATGTTCGGATGCTCGCGCACGCTTTTCACGATCGCGGCGATCTCGCGGTCGTTGCGCTCGAGGCGCTTGTCGAGCCATGCGCCGGCCGTGACGCGCAGCCCTTCCATTGCGGCGAGCCGCGGGACGGCGGTATTCTCGGTGGCCGTGTAGGTACGAATGCGGCCGCTGTGGCGGGCGATGAGGGCGAAGTCTTCGGCGAGCTCGGCTTCGGTGGGGTACAGGCCGGCGTTCGGATCCTGGCCGGGGCGGAAGCCGGAATAGGCGAACCCGCTGATGCGGGGCGGCGCATCGACCACCGTCAGCGGCAGGTTGGCGTGCTGCCAGACGCCCCAGCAGGCGGCCGCCACCAGCAACGACAGAAACAGGGCGCCGAACGGTTGCGTGAAGGATTTCAGGGTGGTCAAGGGGGATCGGGGGAAAGGCGTCCAGCCATCAACGGCCGGCCGGGAGAACGGATGACAGCGCGAATGACGGCGGCGCAAGGGTTGTCGGTCCTGCGAGGGCGGCGAATGATAGCGGCATGGGCTGCGTCGGACACAGGACTTGTGCCATTAGTTTCACCTTCGGTCGCCCCGCCCGGCTGTCGGGCGTCGTCTGATAACGCATGAGCGCCCGGAATCTGTTGATGAAGGCCGGCGCCGTGCTCATGGGTGCCCTTGCACTGGCCATCTGGGTTCGCTACGGATTGATCGAATCATCCGGCACCTCCGCGTTTTGTTTTGCTGCCGCAAATGACGCAACAAGCGTGCCATTTCAGTGCCTTATCCGCGGCTGGTTCGTGGCGGCGGTGGGCACGCCGATGCCCGGCGTCATCGCATTGGTCATGGGCATGGCCGCGGTCGTGACGCGCCGCTGGAGCGCGACGCTGATGGCGATCGGTTGCGGTGCCGCGGGGATGGTGCTCTACGCCGGAATGCCGGCGGCGGCGGGCTTCCTCTGCGGCTGGATTACGCTGGCGCGGCGCTGGCAGGCCGCGCGCCCCGCCGTATCAGGAGCGTGACGGCGAACAGCGTGCTGGTGGCGCTCCAGGCGAGCGCCTGACCGTTCGCCAAGCCTTCCTGCAGGACGATCGCCGGGACGCACAGCAGGGCAATCCAGGCCAGCGCGCGCTCTTCCGGTGCATCGTCGGTGTGCTTGCCTCCGAAAGCGGAGATCTGCAACAACGCGTAACCGATGGCCGGGGCTATAAAGGCCGCCGCCGGAAAGCCCCGATAGCGCGGATCTGCGACGAGCAACAGGCTCACGGCCGAGGCGCCCGCAAGCAGGATCAGTCGCAGCAGTCCCAGCCGGCGTTCAAGCGGTGTGTAATCCGTCACGTTGGTAGTGAACCAGCGGGCCAGCGCGCCGATCGGCGCGGGCGCCGCCACCGTGCCCACGGCCAGCCAGTCGGCCAGCGCACGGGCGGCGCTGTAGGCGGCGAGCAGTGCCGCCAGCAGGAACAGCCCGCCGACCGCCATCTGCAACGCGTTCTCGCCGGCGGCCCGCAGGTCGAGCAAGGCCTGCCATAACGAAGCGCCCGTGCCGGCACCCGCGGCCGCCAGCAACAGCAGCCCCACTCCGGTGATGCGGACCCGACCGAGCAGGGCGACCAGGCAGAACGCGAGCGCGGCGAAGCCGGCCGCTTTCACGCCGCGCAACCAGTGGGCGTTTTCGGCGACCGCGCCGGTCAGCGGAAATTTCGCCTGACCGTCCGCCGCGAAGACGCCCCAATGGCCGCCCACGGTACCCTCGAGCGCACGTTTCCAGGGTTGATCGAAGGCTTCGACAATGTTGTAGGCGATACCGCGTTCCTGCGCGACGTTCGCGAAGCCGCGCACAAAGTGCGCCTGGTTGACGAGCGAAGGCAGGGCCGGGCCGCGCTGGCGTCCCGCGCTGGGCCAGCCGGTCTCGCCGACCAGGATTTTCCTGCCCGGAAACGCACCGACGACGGCGGCATGCACGCGCGCGACATGGTCCACTGCCTGTCCGATGCCCACCGGGTGGTCCTCCCAGAACGGCAGGATGTGCACGGTCACGAAGCTGACCGCGCCGGCGAGTTCGCGGTTCTGCAGCCAGAACTCCCAGACGTCGGCGTAGGTCACGGGCACCGGGGTCGCGGCCCGCACCCGCCGCAGATAGCCCTCCAGCGTGGCGGCGGACTGGTCGCGCCGCAGCAATACTTCGTTGCCGACGATCACGGCATCGATCGCGTCGCCGTCGCGCTTCAACACGGCGATGCCGCGCGCGAGCTCGCGCTCGTTGTCGGCGGCATCGGCCCCGATCCACAGCCCGAGCAGCACGCGCAGGCCGTGCTTGCGCGCGAGCCGCGGCACCTCTGACAGGCCCTGGTCCACCGAGTAGATGCGCACGCAGGCGAAATCCCGCTTGAGGCGCGCGAGATCGGCGTCAATCTGGCTGCGGCTGATGACGGTGCCCTTGATGAAGGGGCTTTGCCCCGGGCGGTGGTACGGCGCGTAGGACGCGCAGGGCAGGCCTGCCACGGCGTCCGGCAGGGTGACGGGGGTGCCGCTCGCGACCCAGTGCCACAGGCCCGTAGCCGCGCCCGCGGCGGCGATGAGCACCACGGCGAGGCGCCGCATCAGGCCGGCAGGCGATCCGCGATGGCGCGGGCGAGGGCGAAGCAGGAGAGCGGGGCCGACCCCTCGGCCTTGTTGTTCACGGAGATGAACACCGGCTGACCGCCGTTGAGCGCGTGCGCCGCGAGATCGGCCAGCGCCGCGCGCGTCGGCAGGTCTTCGTCCACCATGCGGTCGAAGGGCGCGTAGTGCGCCTTGGCGTCTGCATACGCGTAGCCCGCGTGCAGGTTCCAGCGGGCGATCACCGCGCCCGGCGGCAGCGTGGCCAGCAGCGCGGCCTGCTGCGCCGCCGGCGGCATGCGGGCGTGCACGCCGAGGCACAGCCGCGCGCGATTCACCGTCAGGACATCGATCAGCGCCGGCGTGAGGAATTCGGGATCGCGCGGCTCGACGGCGTAGAGCGGCCCGGGCGCGTGCGCTTGCAGGGCCGCCAGAAAATCATGCAGCCGTTCGATGATGCGCGGGACTTCCCGCGCAGCGGCGCGCCCGAGCGGCGAGAGCTGGAACACGAGCGGCCCGGCTTTCTCGCGCAGGCCCGCCATGCAGGGTTCTATGCATTCGCGCCGCGCGCGTTCGGCATCGAGGAACAGTGGATTCTCGCCCTCCGGCTTGCCGCGTTCGCCGCGCCGGTAAAAATCGGTGATGAAGGCCGGCGCTTTCACCATAAAGCGGAAATGCGCCGGCACCTGCTGTGCGTAAGCGGCGAACTGCTCCGCGGACAGCGGCGCGTAGAACGTGCGGTCGATGCTCACGGTGCGCAGCAGCGGGTGCCGGCCGTAGGCGGTGAGACCGTGACGCGACAGCGTGACCTCGCTCGCCGCGCCCGCGTAGAGGATGCCGGCCCAGCCGGGAAATGACCACGAGGAGGTACCGAGATGCAGCGCCGCAGGCAAGCGCGCGGCCAGGGCTTGCAGGGCGTCCGGAACCGGCGCGGCCTCGCGGCCTTGCGCGGCCGGTGCGGAGCGTCCGGTCGCCGTTGGCGTTGCGGGTGGGGCCACCGGTGCCGGCGGGTCCGCACCGAACAACGACAACTGGCCGGTCATGCGGGAGGCACGGCACCCGGCGCAGGCGCGGCCTGCGTCCACTGCTTGAGCAAGGTGACGCCCACCGCGAGCAACGTCGGTCCCAGAAAGATGCCGATGAAACCGAAGGCGAGCACGCCGCCCAGCACGCCGAGAAACACCAGCGCGAGCGACATGTTACTGCCGCGGCTGATCAGGATCGGCTTCAGGAAGTTGTCGACGCTGCTGACGACCAGCGCGCCCCACAGCACCATGAAGATGGCCCAGCCGGTTTCCCCGCCGTAATAGAGCCAGGCCGCGGCGCCGCCCCAGATGAGCGGCGGACCGACCGGGACCATCGACAGGAAGAACACGGCCGCGCCGAGCAGGAAGGCCGCCGGCACGCCGGCGACGAGAAAACCGATCAGCGCCAGCAGCGCCTGCGCGGCCGCGGTGCCGATCATGCCGAACATGACGCCCACCACGGTGCCGTTCACGATCGCGATCAGGCGTCCCCCCATGCCGCCGGCCAGCTTGTCGGCGGTGGCCCGCACCGCGCCCGCCAGCTGCTCGCCGTCGCGGTACAGAAAGAAGCACACGAAGACGACCAGCGTGAGCTGCAGGATGCCTTCGCCGAAGACCTGGACGGTCGCGATCAGGAAGTTCTTCGCCGGTTCGGCGAGCCGCTGGCCGAGTGATTTCAGCTCCTCGCGGCTCTCGACCACCCGGTGCCAGTAGGCATCGGCCTGCTCGCCGACCATGGGCACCGTTTTCAGCCAGGCCGGCGGCGCCGGCGGCCCGCCGCTGAGCATCTGCTTGCCCGCATCGATCAGGGTCGGCACGTTGTTGGCGAGGCTGCCGGCCAGCACGGCGAGCGGCACCACCACCACGAGGAGCAGGCCCAGCGTCATCACCAGTGAAGCGAGGGTGGGCCGGTTGCGGCATTTGGCCAGGACGCGCTGGTACAGGGACCAGGTGCATACGCACACGATCGCGGCGAAGATGATGCCGACGATGAAGGGTTGCAGCACCAGCAGGCAGCCCGCAACCAGCAGAGCGACGGCGATGACGCGTGCATAGCGTTCGATGATGTGCTGGTCGGGCATGGCGAATCCGCTGAGAGAAAACCGCGGTCAGTGTAGGTGAGCGGCGTGACAGTGTCCACGCGCGCCCAGGCCTATTCGGGCGCCTTGCCCCACAACTCTTTTAACCGCTCGTCGCGGCGCACGCCGGAACGCGGAGCAGGGGCCCCGCCGCTATTGCGGGGATGCGACCGTGCAGGCGGCAAAGGGGCGCGTTCCCATCACGTAACCGAACCCCTATTCGGGCGCCTTGCCCCACAACTCTTTTAACCGCTCGTCGCGCCCGCACCCGGACCGGTAGAACTTGTAGCGCACCGGATTCTTCTTGTAATAGTCCTGGTGGTAGTCCTCCGCGGGCCAGAATTCGGCGGCGGCGGTGATCTCCGTCACGATCGGCTGCTTGAACGGCTTGGTGGCCTCCAGCTTCGCTTTCGACGCTTCCGCGAGCCGGCGCTGCTCGTCGTCCGTGGTGAAGATGCCGGTGCGGTACTGCGTGCCGACGTCGCAGAACTGCCGGTTGCGGACGGTCGGGTCGATGTTCACCCAGAACACCTCGAGGAGCTTCTCGTAGCTGATCTTCTTCGGGTCGTATTCCACCTGCACGACTTCGGTATGCCCGCTTGCGCCAGAGGACACCTGTTCATAGGTCGGGTTGCGCGTCTTGCCGCCGATGTAGCCCGCGGTGGTCGAGAGCACGCCGTCGAGCTTGTCGTAGGGCGGTTCCATGCACCAGAAGCAGCCGCCGGCGAAGATGGCCTTGGCGGTCGCCGGTTTGGCGGCCGGTGGTTTGCCGGCGGGCGCGCCCGCTTGCGCGGAGGCTGCGGTACTGAAGCCGAGGGCACCGGCGAAGGCGATGACGGCGGCCCAGATCGTTAAGGTGCGGGTATGCATGGCGTTGCCTTTCGGGTGAGCGGGTCATTATCCCATTGCCGCGCGGAGGCGGTCCCGGATTGGTCGAGGGTCGGCGGGGCACCTTACAATACGCGCCCACCATGCTCCCGGATGTCATTGATTACGCCCACGGCATCAGTGCCGTGGATTCCGGCTACCAGCGCCAGCGGCTGGACGCGATCCATCTGATCGTCGAGTCCAAGCGCGTGGCCGTGGTGGACGCCGGTGTCAGCCACTCGGTGCCCCGGCTCCTGGCCGCGCTTGCGGCTAAGGGATTGCGCCCCGAACAGGTGGAATACGTCCTGCTGACCCACATTCACCTCGATCACGCAGGCGGCGCGGGCGCGCTGATGGCCGCCTGCCCCAACGCCCGGCTGACCGTGCACCCGCGCGGCGCCCGGCATATGGCCGATCCGGCGAAACTGGTGGCGGGCACCATCGCCGTCTACGGGGAAGCGGTGTTCCGGCGCGCCTACGGGGAGGTGCTCCCCATTCCCGCCGAACGCATCCTCGATACGCCCGACGGCGCCACGGTCGCCATGGGCGGCCGGACGTTCCGCTTCCTCGATACGCCCGGCCATGCGAAGCACCACGTGGCCATCGTGGATGGGCGATCGGGGCATGTCTTCGCGGGCGACACCTTCGGCGTGTCGTACCGCGAGCTGGACAGGGACGATGGCCGGCGCCAGTTCATCATTCCGACCACCAGTCCGGTGCATTTCGAGCCGGCAGCCGCCCACCGCTCGGTGGAGCGGATCGTGGCCGAGCGGCCGGAGGCGGTCTATGTCACCCACTACAGCCAGCTGCGGGACCTGGCGCGCTGCGCGGATGCCTTGCACCGCGGCATCGACGCGCACGCGGCGTTGGCACGCTCCGTGCAGGACGCCGCGCGCGACCGGTCGCATGACGCCCGCATCGCGTTGCTGCGGACCGGCGTGCAGGGAATTTTCCTAGACGAACTCGCGCGTTACGGCGCAAAGCTCGCGCCGGATGACGCACTCGCGCTCTACGCGATGGACCTTGATCTCAACGCGCAGGGGCTCGAAAGCTGGCTGGAAGCGGGTGCGCCGGCCGGTGCGTAGACCCGCGGCGCCCTTCGAAAATAATGCGGTTTTCCCTCTGAAAAGAGTGTTATTGCAGAGGAAATTTTGTGATAATACGACCCGGTTTCCTCACCACACACGTCAGGAGGTTAGTCGATGGCAACCAAGAAGAAAGCCAAGAAAGCAGTGAAAAAAGCGGCGAAGCGCAAACCAAACGCCGCGTTCATGAAGCCGATGAACATCTCGGAGAAGCTCGCGGAAGTGATTGGCGGCAAGCCGATGCCCCGCACCGAAGTGACCAAGAAGCTCTGGATGTACATCAAGAAGCACGGCCTGCAGGACAAGAAAAACCGCCGCATGATCAACGCCGATGACAAATTGAAACCGGTGTTCGGCGGCAAGGGGCAGGTGTCGATGTTCGACATGACCAAACTGGTCAGCAAGCACCTGTCGTAAGCGGCACCCGTCTACGGTTACGCCGACACGGCCGGCACCCTCCTGGGGTGCCGGCCGTGTGTTTTTGGGCCCCCCGCACTGGATGGATGCTGGATGGATTAAGTGGGCGGCGATTTCTCGGCGGCCCGCGCCGGCGCCGCATACCAGCCGCTGAAGGCCAGCGCGGCCGCCATCGCCCAGAACACCGGTGACATCCCCAGCGCCGTGCCCAGGGCGCCGAACATGAGCGGGATTCCGGTCTGGCTGATGTTCAGCAGCAGGGTGCGCAGGCCCACCGCTTCCCCGGTGCGCCCGGGCGGGGCCCGGCTGTAGAGAAGCGACATGATCACCGGTTGCGCGCCGCCCAGCCCGATGCCGAGGATGAAGGCGAGTCCGACCAGCAGCGGCACGGTGTGGATGAGCGGAAACAGCGCGAGGCACGCCGCGGACGAAAGCATCGAGAAGATCAGCATCTGCCACTCCGTGACCCGGTGCACCAGCAGCGGGAACACCAGCCGCACGAAGAAGATGGCCGAGCCGTACACGCCGAGGATGAGGCCGATGACCGAGGCGGATAGCCGCAATTCCTGCGCCGCATAGACCGGCACCATGAAGGTAAACGCATCCCACGCCATCGACAGCACCGCGCTCACCACGAACACGCGGCGCAGCGTGCGGCTTTTCAGCAGGTCGACGAGGCGATGGTTGCCGCCGCGGGTCTCGGGCGCCGCGCGCCCCGCATCGAAGCGTCGCGCGAGCAGGGCCACAAGCGCGACGCAGGGGAAACTCGCGAGCAGCAGGAAAGTGGCCCGTGCGCCGATGCCGTCGATCGCGAAACCAACCGCCGCGGGCCCCAGGACATTCGACACGGAAAACGCGAGCGCCAGCAGCCCGAAATTCTTCGCACGTCGTTCCGGGGGTCCCAGCGTGCCGAAGGCGTGATTGACGGCGATGTGAAACAGCATGAACCCCGAGCCGATCAGGCAGCTCGAGATGAACAGGGTCGCCAGTTGCGGGAAGGCGGCGGCCAGCAGGGTGCCGGCGGTGACGGCGCCCGCCCCGTAGGCCATCGGGCGCCAGACGCCGACACGGTCGGTCCAGCGCCCGGCGTGCACGGAAAACAGCATCGGCAACGCGGCCAGCAGCGAGATCAAGGCGCCCACGGTCAGCGCCGTGGCCTTGAGTTCCATCAGCGCGAACAGCGCCATGGTGATGCGGCTGCCCGCGAATGCCATGTGCAGGCACACCACGAGCAGGAGGAGCTCGTACAGACGGCGCTGGGCGGCAGTCGTATCGGTGGCGTTCATGGTCATCAGTCGGGCGTGCCCACGCGCGGCGCGCGGCGCCAAGTGGTGAGCGCCACGCCTACGCAGGCGATCGCGATGCCGGTCAGCGTGAGTGCCGAGGGCGCCACGTCGAACATCAGGTATTCCAGCACGACGGCGAGGATCGGTGTCAGATACAGAATGCTGGCCACCCGCGTCGCCTCGCCGTGCCGCATCAGGGTGTGCAGCGCGCTGACCGCGAGGATCGAGGCGCCGATCACGAGAAACGCAATGGAACCGAGGAGCGGCCATGTCCACTGCACCACGAAATCCTCCACCGTAACCCCGAGCGGCGCCAGCACCGCCAGCGTGACGGCGAACTGGATGACCGCCGCCGCGTGCAGATCGACCGTCGGGCAGAAATGGCGCTGGTAGAGCGTGCCCGCGGTCAGCGCCACCAGCCCGATGACGATCGCCACCAGGCTTCCGGTATCGAGTTCGCGCAGGTCGAACTTGTGCCAGACGACGAGCGCCACGCCGGCCAGACCGAGTGCAAGCCCCAGCCACTGGCGTCGCGCCGGCGTCTCGCCCAGCCAGCGCGTGGCGATCACCGCCGTGATGACCGGCTGCAGCGCCAGGATCAGTGCGGCGACCCCGGCCGACATGCCGAGGAATTGGGCGTAATGGCTGCCGCCGAGGTGCAGCGCATGCACCAACAGGCCGGCGACGATGACGTGCCACAGTTCGCGGCCGCGGGAAGGCCAGACCGGCGGCCGCCACAGCACAAGCGGCACGAGCAGCGCCAGGCCGAACATGAAGCGCAGGGAAAGAAACGTGAATGGCGCCGCGTACTGCAGGCCGGTCTTGGTGGCGAGGAAGCCCGAGCCCCAGATGGTGACGAAGTACCAGGCGAGCAGCGTGTCCCAGCCGCGCCGCTGCGCGAGGGCCGGCGGTCGGGAAAGGGCGGAATTACTGAGCGTCACTCCTGCGGCACTGGAAAAAAGACTGTTGTTGTGTCCCAATTATACGTCCGGGGCGCGCGGCCCTGCCGCGAATGGAATGCGGCGACCGCGCCGCGGGCAAGCTGTGGCATGCTCATTGCAATCATTGCGACTGCGCAGAAGAAATGCCCGCGCAACGCTGTTCGTGGGTGAACGACACCTAGCGCCAGACACACGACAATCTCACTCATGACCGCATCCGCGACTGCAAGTCCCGAACTGGCGCTCGCCGCGCAGCTCTTTGATGCACTCCGCGCCGCGAGCCTCGATCCGCCGGGCGTCTCGCGCGCGTCGTACGGCCCGGGCGAGCGCATGGCGCACGCCCTGTTGCGCACGACGGCGGAGTCGCTGGCCTTGCAGATCGCAACGGACCCCGCGGGCAACCTGTACATGACGTTGCCGGGCCGGGATCGCCAGGCGCCCGCGGTCATCATGGGTTCGCATCTGGACGCCGTGCCGCACGGCGGCAACTTCGACGGCGCGGCCGGCGTCGTCGCCGGGATCGCCGCCGTCGCGCGCCTGCGGCGGCTCGGCCGCACCCCGAAGCAGGACGTGACGGTGATGGGCATCCGCGCCGAGGAGATGTCGTGGTTTCCCGCGCCGTATATCGGCAGCCGCGCGGCCTTCGGGCTGTTGCCGGCGGAGGTGCTGGACAACACGCTGCGTCCCGATACGGGCCGCTCGCTGGCGTCGCACATGGCGGAGGAAGGTTTCGATCCGGAAGCGGTGCGCCGCGGGCAAGCCTGGCTTGATCCCGCGCGCATCGGCGCCTACATCGAAGTGCATATCGAACAGGGGCCGCATCTGGTGCGGAGCGGCGATCCGGCCGCGATCGTGACCGGCATCCGCGGCAACATCCGTTACAAGCACTGCCGCGTGCACGGCCAGTACGGCCACGCCGGCGCGGTGCAGCGCAAGGATCGCCGCGATGCGGTGATGGCAGCCGTCGAGTTCATTCATGCGCTGGAGGCCGACTGGATCGCGGACGAGGCCGCCGGGCGCGACCTCGTCGCCACGGTCGGCCAGCTCTACACCGATCCGGAACACCACACCATTACCAAGATCCCAGGGGACGTGCGCTTCACGCTGGACATCCGTTCCTACGACGACGAGCTCCTGCAGTCGATGATCCGCCGGCTGGACGAGCGGGCGCGGACGATCTCCGGCCGGCGCGCGGTGCAGATCGATCTCGGCGCCCACGCCTATACGCCCGCGGCGGTCATGGATCCCGGATTGACCGGGCAACTGGAGGCCGTTGCAACCGCGGCCGGTCTCGCCGTGCCGAAGATGGGCAGCGGTGCGGGCCACGACTGCCTGGTGTTCTCCGGGCGCGGTGTGCCCTGCGCCATGGTGTTCATC
>JBOIEQ010000142.1:0-10942 GCA_050741255.1 Burkholderiales bacterium
GGTCCGACATCCCGGAGCGGACCGCGACCGCCTTCACCGAGGCGCTGTATTCGACCAGCGGCGCCGGGGCAGCGGCCGGCGCGGACGGCAGCGGCGCGGCGGCCGCGACGAGATGCGCGTACGCATCGAACACATGCTGGCAGCGGCCGCAGCGCACCTGCCCCTGGCGCGCGGCAAGCTGGTCGCGGGTGGCGCGGAACGCGGTGGCGCAGGCGGGGCAGCGCGTCGCGACGGTGGCGGAATCAGGCATGGGCGTGGCGTTGTCCGGTGAGCAGCACCCATTCGTCCTGCGCCACGGGCGCATCGAACGCGAACGCACCAGCGTAGGCGGCGGTCACTTCAGCGGCCTGCGGCGCGAGGACGCCCGCCAGCGCGAGCCGTCCGCCGGGCGCGGTCAATGCGGCGAGCAGGGGCGCGAGCATCTTGAGCGGATTGGCGAGTATGTTGGCGATCACGACGGCTGCAGGCGCGGGCGGCGGCTGGTCGGCGCCCGCAAACGACACGAGGACGCGATTCTGCAATGCGTTGCCCCGCGCTGCAACCAGCGCCTGCGGGTCGATGTCGATGCCGGTGGCGCTCCCGGCGCCGAGTTTCATGGCGGCGATGGCGAGGATGCCCGAGCCGCAGCCATAGTCCAGCACCGTTTCGCCGCCGGAAAGCGTGCGCGCCAGCCATTGCAGGCACAGCCGCGTGGTGGGATGCGTGCCGGTGCCGAAGGCGAGGCCGGGATCGATGATCAGGTTGACCGCGGCCGGATCGGGGGGCGTATGCCAGGTCGGCACCACCCACAGCCGCGGCGTGATGCACACCGGCGTGAACTGGGACTGGGTCAGCCGCACCCAGTCCTGGTCGTCCACGCGCGCGCAGACGGGCGACGACGCGGCGGTGACCGCGCAGTCGGCCAACGCAGCAGCCGTCAGCGCGAGCGCGTCCGTACCGTCGGGAAACAGCGCCGCGACCCGCGCAGCGCGCCATTCGCCGTCCGGATCGACGCCGGGTTCTCCGAAAATCGCCCGCTCCTCCGGCGTGCCGGCGTGGGCGTCGCTCACGTCCACCGACACCGCGCCGGCCGCAAGCAACGCGTCCGCCAGCGGATCGGCGGCGGCGTTGGCAACGGTCAGCGTAATGGCGAGCCAGGACATGGGAACAGGCAGAGGGTATATCGTAATGCCATCGTGAACCGCAGCCTAAAGTCAGAGTGGATCCGCACGGCCGTACTGTGCGCAGCGCTGGTTTTCACTTCCGCCCTGCGGGCGGCGGTGCCCGCGCCGACGGACGCCAACGTCGGCTACCTGCCCGCACTGGGTGCCGATCTCACGCAGACCTCGGTGTCGGGCGTCTCTTCCGGCGGCGCGATGGCGGTGCAGTTCCATGTCGCGCATTCGTCCTTCGTCATCGGCGCGGGCGTGCTGGCGGGCGCGCCTTACTACTGCGCGCAGGGCAGCCTGCGCACCGCGCTCTGGAACTGCATGACGCCGCGCGACTGGTGGCGCCTGCCCGCGCCCGAAGTCCTCGCGCACATCGCGCAGGGCCTGGGCGGCACCGGTTTGATCGACCCGGTGCAAGGTCTTGCCCGCAGTCGTATCTGGCTGTTCGCCGGCGGCGAAGACCGCACCGTGGACCCACTGGTGACGGAAGCCACTCGCCGTTTCTACCGCGCGTTCGCTCCGCCGGCGCAGATCGCGGTGGTGAAGAACGTCGCCGCGGGACACGCGATGGTGACGGCGGACCAAGGCGCCCCGTGCGATACGACCGCCCCGCCGTTCATCAACAACTGCCGGTTCGACGCCGCCGGCGCGCTGCTCGCGCATCTCTACGGCCCGCTCGCCGGACCCAGCGACACCGGCGGCCGCCTGATGGCGTTCGACCAGAACGAGTTCGCGGACGGCGATGCGTTCGCGCGAAGTCTCGCGGCCACGGGTTATGCCTGGGTGCCGGACGCCTGCTCGCAGCAACGCTGCCGCGTGCACGTCGTCTTCCACGGCTGCCGGCAGAACGCGGAAACCGTCGGTGAGACCTTCGTGCGCGACGCCGGCTACAACCGCTGGGCCTCCGCCAACCGCATGGTCGTGCTCTATCCGCAGACGCTCGCGCGCAACGGTCCCGGCCGGTCGGCACAGGGCGCGAGCTGGATCTTCAACCCGCGCGGCTGCTGGGACTGGTGGGGATATACGGGCGCCAACTACCATCTGAAGAGCGCGCCGCAACTGCAGGCGGTGCGGCTGATGCTGCTGCGGCTCGCGCACATGCCGACCGCGGTGCCGGTGGCCGCGCCGCGCTGAGTACGATCAATCGCGCTTGGCCATCTTGGCCAGTTTCTGTTCGAGGTAGTGAATGTTGGTGCCGCCACGCAGGAACGCGGCGTCGCGCATCAGATCCTGGTGCAGCGGCACGTTGGTCTTGATGCCTTCCACGATCGTCTCCGACAGGGCAATGGCCATGCGCGCGATCGCCTGCTCGCGGGTGTCGCCGTAGGCGATGATCTTGCCGATCAGCGAATCGTAGTGCGGCGGCACGAAGTAGCCGTTGTAGGCGTGGGAATCGACGCGGATGCCGGGCCCGCCCGGCATGTGGAAGGACGTGATGCGGCCCGGCGACGGCGTGAACTTGTACGGGTCCTCGGCGTTGATCCGGCATTCGACGGCGTGGCCGCGGAACTGCAGGTCGCGCTGCTTCAGCTTCAGCTTCTCGCCGGCGGCGATGCGGATCTGCTCCTGCACGATGTCCACGCCCGTGATCATCTCGGACACCGGATGCTCGACCTGCACGCGCGTGTTCATCTCGATGAAATAGAACTCGCCCTCGTCGTAGAGAAACTCAAAGGTGCCCGCACCCTCGTAGCCGATCTTGCGGCAGGCTTCCGCGCAGCGCTCGCCCACCCGCAGGCGCGCGCGCTCGTTCATCAGCGGCGCCGGCGCCTCCTCGATCACCTTCTGGTGGCGGCGCTGCATGGAGCAGTCGCGGTCGCCCAGCCACACCGCATTCTTGAACTTGTCGGCGAGTACCTGGATCTCCACGTGGCGCGGCTTTTCCAGGTACTTTTCGATGTAGACCGTCGGATTGTTGAACGCCGCCTGCGCCTCGGTGCGCGTCATCTGGATCGCGTTCAGCAGCGCGGCTTCCGTATGCACCACGCGCATGCCGCGCCCGCCGCCGCCGCCCGACGCCTTGATGATGACGGGGTAGCCGATCGTGCGTGCGAGCTTCAGCAGCTCCTTGGGATCCTCCGGCAGCACACCCTCGGAACCGGGCACGCAGGGAATGCCGGCCTTGATCATCGCCGCCTTGGCGCTCACCTTGTCGCCCATCATGCGGATCGTATCGGCACGCGGGCCGATGAAGACGAAGCCGCTCTTGTCCACCTTCTCGGCGAAATCCGCGTTCTCCGAGAGGAAGCCGTAGCCGGGATGGATCGCCTCGGCGTCGGTCACTTCGGCCGCGCTGATGATGGCCGGGATGTTGAGGTAGCTCGAGGCGGAGGCCGCCGGCCCGATGCATACCGACTCGTCGGCGAGCTTCACGTACTTGGCCTCGGCGTCGGCCTCCGAATGCACGGCGACCGTCTTGATGCCCATTTCGCGGCAGGCGCGCTGTACGCGCAGGGCGATTTCGCCGCGGTTGGCGATCAGGATTTTCTGGAACATGTTCTGGAGAATCAGCCGCGGAGAAGCAGCGCCGGTGCGGCGTCGCTCAACCCCCGCCGTTCACTTTCATCCAATCACGATCAGCGGCTGCCCGTACTCCACCGGCTGGCCGTTTTCAACGAGGATCGCCTTCACGACGCCGGCCTTGTCGATCTCGATTTCGTTCAGCAGCTTCATCGCTTCGATGATGCAGACCGTTTCGCCCTCGGCCACGGTCTGGCCCACCTCCACGAACGGCTTGGAACCGGGCGCCGCCGAACGGTAGAAGGTGCCGACCATCGGCGCCTTCAACACGTGGCCTTCGGCCACGGCCAGCACGGCCTTCGCCGCGGGCGACATTTCTGCGGCGACCAGCGCCGGGGCGGCGGGCGGCGGAGCAGCACTCACCACCGTGGCGCCGCCCCGGTTGATGCGCACCTTTTCCTCGCCCTCGGTGATCTCCAGTTCGGCGATGCCGGATTCCTGGACGAGGTCGATCAGCTTCTTGAGTTTGCGGAGATCCATGCTTACTTGCCCTTGCCCCGCAAGGCGTAATCGAGGGCCAGCGCGTAACCCTGCGCGCCCAGCCCGCTGATGACGCCGGCGGCCAGATCGGAGAAATACGAGTGGCGGCGGAACGGCTCGCGGGCGAACACGTTCGACAGGTGCACCTCGATGAAGGGGATACGCACCGCGGCCAGCGCGTCGCGCATGGCGATGCTGGTGTGGGTATAGGCGGCGGGGTTGATGACGATGAAATCCACCCCGTCGCGGCCGGCTTCCTGGATGCAGTCGACCAGTTCGCCCTCGGTGTTGCTCTGGAAGGCGGTGAGCTTCGCGCCGGCGGCCCGCGCCTGCTGGGTGAGGCGCCGGTTGATCGCGTCCAGTGTCTCCGAGCCGTAGAGCGACGGTTCGCGGCTGCCGAGCAGGTTCAGGTTGGGGCCGTGCAGTACCAGTATGTTTTTGGCGCCGGGCATGGGGCCCTCCGATCGGTAGGCAGCGGGATTTCGGCGTTCCCCGGCTCATCTCGGGAGAAAGCCGCAATGTCAGCGACGTTCGCTGCCAAATGCGTGAAATTCGGCACAATTTTGCCGCAACTTACCCCCTGTGTCCACGGCTGCGCCCCTCCGTGGCACCCGCTTCAGCCAAAATCCAAAATCAATCACGGGGTTAGGCAAGCCTTGAGCCCAAGCTCCCGATCGGCTGACGGTCCTGGATCCAATCAGGAACGGCTGGTTCTGAATTTAGAAGAAGATAGCTGAAAATCAGAGTAGTTCAGAGACGATAGTCTCCAGATCGGCCTCTTTGATCGACCCCAGCTGCCGCTTCATCAGCCGCCCTTCGCGGTCGAAGATGAGCGTAAAGGGCAACGCGGACACTTTGTTGCCGATCGCCTTGGTGGCCTCGATGTCCGCCACCCCCCCAATCAGGATCGGGTAGTCGATGCCCAGCTCCTTGGCGAAGGTGCTGACCTTTGCCGGCTGATCGATGGCAATGCCGACGAAGATAAGACCACGTTCGCCATATTTTCGCTGCATTTTGACGAAGATCGGCATCTCTTCGCGGCACGGCACGCACCATGTTGCCCAGTAATTGACGACCACGACCTTGCCCCGCCAGTCGTCGATCGCGCGCGGCGTGCCTGCCAGGTCCGGCAACCGGGTCGCGCGAAGGGCCGCCACGGCGGCTTCCGGCGCGGCGCCCCCCGATTGCCGCCAGAGTTGTGTTCCCACCCCGGCGGCAACCGCCAGCAGCGCCGCGCCGGCGTAGCTTGCCCAGCGCAGACGCGGGCTCATGCGCGCACTCGCCGCACCCGCAATGCGACGCGGTGCTCGTACGGTGGATAGCACACGCCGACATCGGCGCAGCCCTGCGACAGCACGCGCAACTCCACGCGCGTCACCCCGGCGGGCACCGTGAACGGCAGCCGGATCCGGAGGCGGCCGCGGTAGGTTTCGATCTCGCCGAAGAAACTGTCGCGCCCGGGCAGCCCCGGCGGCAGCACCGCCGCGCCCAGCGCCCCGGGCTCGAGCGCGAAGCGGAACTTGCCGCGGTACAGGTAATAGCCGGGCGCCACCGCGTAGCGCACCTCGATCGTGTTCGCGTCGAGCGCCAGCGCCGAGAAACGAAAAGCCTGCTCCGGCGGCAGCAGGTCCGCATCGTTGACGCCCCACGCCGGCGCGACGGCGGCGAGCAGCAACGCCCCCAGCCCGCGGCAAACCCGGCGGCGACCCTCCACCCGAGGCCTCATGCCGACGGCGCTGCCGTTGCCACCTGCGCCGCCAGCCATTCCAGATAGGGTGCGGCGCCGCGGTCGATGGCGATGGCCACCACTTCCGGCACCTCGTACGGATGCAGCGCCCGGATCGCCTGCTCGACCGCCGCGTACTGGGTATCCGTCGTCTTCACGAACAGGGGGACTTCGGCTGCCGTCTCCACCGCGCCCTGCCAGCGGTAGACGGAACGGCATTCGGCGAGGATGTTCACGCAGGCTGCGAGCCGTGCTTCAACGAGATGCTGCGCGATCCGCTCCGCGGTCGCGCGGTCGGGGGCATTGGTCAGCACGAGCAGTGCACCCATGCGAAACGCCGCGCTCAGCGCACGGACGGCACGCCGTCGGCGACCGTCGGATAGCGCAGGCGGAAACCCAGCTCGCGCTTCACCCGCGCGTTGGCGATGCACCGCGACTCGGCCATGAACGACCACAGCGCGGGCGAGACCAGGCCGCGCGCCGCTTCGCGCGATACGCGCGGCGGGCGCGGCAGGCCATGGCGGTCGGCCACGAGGTCGAACCAGTCGCCCATCTTGAGCGCGCTGTCGTCCACCGCGTTGTAGGCGCGCAAGGGTGCGGCACGCGACAGCGCCGTCACCGCCAGCCGCGCCAGATCGTCGGCGTGAATGTGATTCGAATACGAGTCCTCGTCAGCGTGGATCGCCGGCGTGCCGGACTGCAGGCGGTCGAGCGGCAGGCGTTCCGCGGCGTAGATGCCTGGCGCGCGCAGCAGCGTCACGCGCACGCGGTTGCGGCGGCCCCATGCGCGCAACTGCGTTTCCGCATGCACACGGCGGCGCGCGCGGTCGGTCGCGGGCTGCACGCGCGAGGTCTCGGTCACGACACCGCCGCCGTGGTCGCCGTAGACGCCCGTCGTGCTGATATAGACGAGGTGCTGTGGTAAGCTCGGCGCGCCACCGTGACGTACACGCGCAAGCGCCGCGATGAGATGCGCGGTGCGCGTATCGCGCGAACCCTGCGCGGGGGGCGGCGCAAAGTGCAGGATGTCGTGCGCAAGCCCGGCCAGCGATTGCAGCGACTGCGGGCGATCGAGGTCGCCGACCACCGGCACGATGCCCAGGCCCAGCGCGCGCAGCTCGGTGGCGCGCGCGGCGGCACGCACCAGCGCGAAGATGCGGTAACGCCCGACCAGCAGCGACAGCGCGCGTTGCGCGACGTCGCCGCAACCGACGATCA
Source organism: Burkholderiales bacterium (assembly GCA_050741255.1). GTDB lineage: Bacteria > Pseudomonadota > Gammaproteobacteria > Burkholderiales > SG8-41 > CAZXNF01. The sequence goes on from JBOIEQ010000142.1 coordinate 7,093, forward strand.
ACAAGCGTTTCATGCAAACAGTTTAACGCACAGCCCGCCCGCTCAAACCCATGCCGCACCAGGTCACACTCAAGCCCAGCGATCACGTCTTCACCGTCGAGGACGACGAGTCGGTACTCACCGCCGCCCTGCGTGCGGGTTACACGCTGTCGTACGGCTGCCGCAACGGCGCCTGCGGCACCTGCCGCGGCAAGATCCTGGAAGGCCGCGTCGATTGCGGCACGCACCAGGAATCCGCGCTGCCGCCGTCCGAGAAAGCCAAGGGCTACGCGCTGTTCTGCCAGGCGAAGCCGCTCACCGATCTCGTGCTCGAAGCGCGCGAGGTCGGCGGCGTGGGCGACATCCAGGTGCGCACCCTGCCCTGCCGGGTGCAGAAGCTGGAACTGATCGCGCCCGACGTCATGCGCCTCGAACTCAAGCTGCCCGCCAACGAGCGGCTGCAGTTTCTCGCCGGACAGTACCTCGAATTCCTGCTGCGCGACGGCAGCCGCCGCAGCTTCTCGATGGCGAACGCGCCGCACAACGACGCCTTCCTGGAACTGCACCTGCGCAATTACGGCGGCACCTTCTCGCAGCATGTGTTCGGCAAGCTGAAGGAGCGCGACATTCTGCGCTTCGAGGCGCCGCTCGGCACCTTCTTCCTGCGCGAGGACAGCGCCAAGCCGATGGTGCTGCTGGCGAGCGGCACGGGTTTCGCGCCGATCAAGGCCCTCCTCGAGCACGCGTTCCATGCAGGCATCACCCGTCCGATGACGCTGTACTGGGGCGGCCGGCGCCGCGCCGACCTGTACCTCAACGATCTGGTTGAGGGCTGGGCCCGCGAGCATCCGGGCTTCCGTTATGTCCCGGTTTTGTCCGAGCCGACCGCCGAGGATGCCTGGACCGGACGCACCGGTTTCGTGCATCGCGCCGTCATGGAAGACCTGCCGGACCTGTCCGGGTATCAGGTTTACGCCTGCGGTGCGCCGATCGTTGTCGATTCCGCGCGGCAGGACTACACCACCCGCTGCGGCCTGCCCGCCGACGAGTTCTACGCCGACTCTTTCACCCCGGCCGTCGCCGCAGCCTGACCCGCGTTTCTGCCGCAGCGCAGCAGCGCCGGCGCGGCAATATTCCGCTAGAATCCGCGCCCGCCCGTGGTTGCAGAGAACTCGCGTTCTCCAGGCCCCTCGAAGACTGACCAAGAGGGTCCGCATCCGCGGCATACGACGGCTTCGCGTTCGACTTGCCACCTTAGGAGGTTGTGATGTTGCACAGATTCACTCAAATGCTGGTGGGCTCCGCGCTCGCGTTCGCCGCTACCCTTGGCGCAGCCCAGGATTTTCCGACCCGACCGATCACCGTCGTCGTGCCGTTCGCGGCCGGCGGCCCGACCGACACGCTCGCCCGCAACCTCGGCGTCGCGCTGACCAATGTCCTCAAGCAGCAGATCATCATCGACAACTCCGGCGGCGCCGGCGGCACCATCGGCATCAACAAGGTGGCCAAGGCCAAACCCGACGGTTACACGCTGTTGCTGATGCATATCGGCATGTCCACTTCGCCGGCGCTCTACCGCAAGCTGCCCTACGACACGCTGAACGACTTCGAGCCCATCGGCCAGGTGGCCGACGTGCCGATGACGCTGATCGGCAAGAAGGGCTTGGAGGCGAACAACCTCAAGGAACTGATCGTCTACATCAAGGCCAACAAGGGCAAGCTCACCTATGCGAATGCCGGCCTCGGCGCCGCCTCGCACCTGTGCGGGCTGCTGTTCATGAGCGCAATCGAAGCCGACATGACGACGGTGCCGTACAAGGGCACCGCGCCGGCCATGACCGACCTGATGGGCGGCCAGGTCGACCTCCTGTGCGACCAAACCACCAACACCACGCAGCAGATCAAGGCCGGCACCGTGAAAGTCTACGGCGTGACGACGAAGCAACGCCTCGCCGCCATGAAAGACGTGCCCACGATCGCCGAGCAAGGCATCAAGGACTTCGAAGTCGCGGTGTGGCACGGCCTCTACGCGCCGAAGGGCACGCCGAAGCCGGTGCTCGACAGGCTGGTGGCCGCGCTGCAGACGGCGGTGCAGGACCCGGGCCTCAAGTCGCGGCTCGCCGAACTGGGCGCCGAACCGGTGCCGGTCTCGAAAGCCAATCCGGAGTCGCTGCGCGCGCAGCTGACGTCCGAGATCAAGAAGTGGGACCCGATCATCAAGAAGGCCGGGCAGTACGCCGACTGAACGCCAGCCAACAGTCGTTTCCCGCAGCCCCCTTCACGGCAACGTGAAGGGGGTTTTTGTTGCGGCGGCCGGTTTATAGAGAAACCTGCCGCCTTCCCCCGCTCGATTCCTGCAGCGCCGCCAGCGCAAGCTCCAGGCTTTGCTTCGTGTGCCGCGCCGCCGCATCCGCGTTGCCGAGCTGCTCGTGCAGGCGCGCGAGCTCCCGGTGCGCCGACCACGTGGCCTCCACCGAGAGGCTCGCTTCCAGGTAGCTCTGCGCCTTGCCCCACAATTGCTCGCGCGCGCACAGGCGGCCGAGCGTCAGCAGCAGCGCCGCCTCGTGCGGTTCGCGCGCGAGCCATTTCTCCGCGCGCTCGATCTGCGCGAGCGTGTTGGGCCCCGGGCCTTCGGCGTAGGCCGCAGCCAGCGCCGAGTCCCACTCGGCGTCCAGCGCCTGCTCGATCGCCGCCTGCGCCTGCGCGGCGCCGCCAAGCGCGGCGAAGCACTGCGCGGCCGTCAACGCGACCTTGGCGTCGCGCCGGTCCTCCGCCGGCAGTTTCGTCCAGTACTGCTCGAGCGCGTGGCGGTCGAGCGCCTTGCGCTTCAGGTTCTCCACATGCGCGGCGCGCTTGAGCTCCCGCGCCTGCGCCGCTTCGAACACGCCGCGCCGTGCAAGCTGGTCGATCAGCGACAGCACCGCGTCCCACTGTTTCAATTGCTGCTGCGCGCGCAGCTCGAGCCGCAGCGCGGCCGTGTGCTTCTCGGGCAATTCGGCGAGCGCGGCGAGCGCGTCCTGCGCACGGCGTTCCTCCAGCGCCATTTCGGCGGTGGCGATCGCGCGGGCGGTGGCCGTCGCGGCGCTGGCCCCGGCGGCGCGTGCGAGCCAGGCATCGCGCCCGGCGGTATCGCGCAACCCATGCGCGGCCCGCGCGGCGACCACGGCGGCGAGCGCGTCGCCCTCCTCCAGCGCGGCCGCGGACTCGGCGGCACGACGCGCGCGTGCAAGCCGGCCCTCGAACAGCGCCTGCAGCGCCTCGCCGAAAGTCGTGCGCGCGTATTCCGCGCGACGGCGGGCACGATACGCCTTCACTTCCGCCGGCAGCGCCAGCACCTGCGACAGGAAGCGCAGCGCCAGATAGAACAGGGCGAAGCCGGCGAGCAGTCCGATGACCGTCAGGGCGAGCGACAGCTCCATGCGGTGCGGCGGCCATACCACCAGTACGTAACCTGTCGCACCGGCGAGCGCCAGCGCCACCGCGACGGCGGCGGCGAACAACAGCAGGATCCAGATCAGCGGGCGCATGGCCGCGATCAGCGCTTCTCGCGTGTCACGCGGTAGTTGCGCACCGCCTCGAGGCTCGCGTCGATGCCCGGCAGCTCGATCGCCACGCTGGCGTCCTGCAACTGCTTCAGTTGCGCGGCCGCGGCCGCCACCTGCGGGTTGCGCGCGTCGTAATAACGGGCGAGCCATTCGCGCGCGGCGCGCAGGTCGGCCCTGAAGCTTTTTTCGTCGCGGGCCAGCAGCGCGATGCGCGCTGCCATCAGGCGCAGCCGCAGGTTCTCGCGCAGGAAGTACGCCTGCGGAGGCGCGAGCAGCGGCGCCTCGTTGGTGTCGATGCGCTCGATGCGGACGAGGCTCTTCAGCTC
>JBOIEQ010000143.1:0-10732 GCA_050741255.1 Burkholderiales bacterium
CGGCTACACCCTGCTGGTCGGGGCCATGGATACGCACGTGATCAACCCCACGCTGTACGGCAAGCGCGTCCCCTTCCACGGCATCGACGATTTTCAGCCGGTCGACATGCTCGCCTACGCCGCTGTCGTGCTCGCGGTGCATCCCGGCGTGCCGGCCCAGAACGTGGCCGAACTGATCGCGCTCGCCAAAGGCCGGCCCGGCCAGCTTCGATTCACGAATGCCGGCGCGGGTTCCAACAGCCACCTGCTGACGGTGCTGCTGGAACGACGAACGGGCATCGACACCCAGCGGATTCCCCACCGCGGCTCGGCGGCCGCCGTGAGTGAAGTGGCAGGCGGGAACGCGGATGTGGTGTTCAGCGCCTGGACCGTGATCGAACCCTACGTCCGCTCGGGCCGGCTGCGGCCGCTGGCCGTGACCACGCGCGACAAGGCCGCGTCCCTGCCGGCTCTGCCGACGGTCGCGGAGACCGTGCCGGGTTTCGATCTGGGCATTTATTACGGACTGTTCGCGGCGCGCGGAACGCCCCGTGAAATCGTGGAGCGGCTCAATTTCCACGCCAACGCCCTGATCGACCGGCCGGCCGTCCGCGCGCGTCTGCTGGAGCAGGGGCTCGAGCCGGTGCGCCGCACGCCCGAGCAGTTCGAAAAGCAGTTGCGTGACGATTACGCGCGCTGGTCCAAACTCATTCCCGAACTGAACATCGAGCCCGAACCCGAGTAGGCGCGGGCGCCGGCGGGCGCGCTCATACGTTCTTCAGGAATGACGCCATGTCCTCGGCGTGATGCTCCTCCGCCGCGAGAATGTGCTCCATCAGCTTGCGCGTGGTCGGATCCCCCTCGCCGATGTAGGCGATGATCTCGGTGTAGCTCTCGATGGCGATGCGCTCGGCCACCAGGTCCTCGGTGATCATGTCGCGCAGCGTCTTGCCTTCCTTGTATTCGGCGTGGCTGCGGCTGGCCAGGCCCGCGGGATCAAGATCGGGTTCCCCGCCCAGCTGGACGATGCGCTCGGCGATGCTGTCGGCGTGCGCCTGCTCTTCGTTGGCGTGCGCGAGGAATTCGGCCTTCACGGACTCGGCGTGGATGCCCTCCGCGGTGTAGTAGTGCCGCTTGTAGCGCAGGACGCACACGATCTCGGTGGCCAGCGCCTCGTTCAGGAGCTTCAGCACCGTCTTGCGGTCGGCGCCGTAGGCGGCCGTGACCGCGCCGTCCTCGATGTGCTTGCGCGCACGCGCGCGCAGCGTGGCGATATCCGAGAGGAACGCCCCCCCGGTGGTGGTCTTGAGTGCGAGTGCGGGCTTCGCCATGGCGGTACTCCGTTGATTGAGGGGGTGAAGAATGGCGGGCCGGATCGCCGCCGTCAGCCGGTGACATTGCGGTAGACGAACAGCCCCAGCGCGAGGAAGACCGCGCACAGCGCGAGGAACACGAAGAACAGCACTTTCGCGATGGTGGCCGCGCCGGCCGCGAGGCCGGTGAAGCCGAGTACGCCTGCCACCAGGGAAATCAGTGCAAATACGAGGGCCCATTTCAGCATGACAACCTCCCATGATTCGTCAGGACGGAAAGACGGGGTCGCGGATGTCTGTGCTGCACATCCCGGCCCGCTCGGGAATACATGGCGGATTGTCCGCAGGGCGTCCGTCGCAGGCAGTCGGTTCGCACCGGTTCGCGTGTCGGAATCCACCGACAGCGCGCGCCGCTTCATTGCGTCAGGCTTGCACCAGGGTGGCGTCGCGGCGGGTGCGGGACGCATCCCCTACAATCGGGCGACCGGATCCGGCTGCAGGATCGCCTCGTTGGCCGCGTTGATATCCGTTTTGTTCATGCCGGCTTGCACACAGGGAACCGCATGTTGAACCTCAAGGGACTGGCGCGCTGGCGATGGGAGGCTGCGCTCGCGGCGTGCATCGTGGTGTCGCTGGGCGTGCTGGCCATGTCCGAAACCGGCCATAGCCGCCTGTCAGGGGGCTACGACGATGCGATGCGTTCGACCTTGATCACCACGCGGCTGGCGGAACTGAGCGCGCGGCTGATCGACGCCGAAACCGGCCAGCGCGGCTACCTGCTGACCCGGCGGGAGAGCTATCTGACCCCGTACCAGCAGGCGTTGCCGAGGATCGCGGAACTGCAGAACGACATCCGCGCTTACTACGCGCGCCTCGACGAGCCCCACCTGCTGGCCGAGTTCGGCCAGGTCGTCACGCTGATCGGGGCCAAACTCGGCGAACTCGAGCAGACCCTGGTTCTCGCCCGCCAGGGACGCAGCATCCTTGCACTCGAGCTGATGGCCACCACCAAGGGCAAGGAGCGGATGGACGAGATTCGCGGCAAGCTCTACGAACTGCAGCTCGCCGAACGCGAACGCACCGTGGCGCTGGTCAACGACTGGCGCGGCAGCCTGCAGATTTCCCGCATCGGCATCGCCGCCATCACCGCGCTGAACATCGTGCTGCTGGTGCTCATCACCCGCTCGATGCGGCTCGCCTGGGAGCGCAGCCTCGAGCGCGAACAGGAGCTCGACCGGCTGGTGCGCGAGCGCACCGAACAGCTCGCCAGCCTCGCGAGCTACCTGCAGGAAATGAGCGAGGCGGAAAAGACGCGACTCGGGCGCGACCTGCATGACGAACTCGGCGCCATTCTGACCGCCGCCAAGATGGACGTGTCGTGGGTGCGCGGCAAGCTGTCGCCCGAGCAGGCGACGCTGGCGGAAAAGCTGGAACGTACTCTACGCAATCTCGACCAGGGCATCCAGGCCAAACGGCGGATCATCGAGGACCTGCGGCCGACGACGCTGGCGAGCTTCGGGCTGATGACGGCCGCGCGCGAACTTGCGGAGCAGGCCGCCGAAAGGGCCGGCTGGAAGCTCAAGCTCGAACTGCCGGATACCGACCCCGATCTGCCGGAAGAGATGGAAATTTCATTGTTCCGCATTCTCCAGGAGGCGCTCAACAACGCCTCCAAGTACGCGCAGGCCACTACGCTCCGGGTCAGCCTGACCTGCGACGAGGGCGACTGCAAGCTGGAAATCGAGGACGACGGCATCGGTTTCCGCCAGCGCGACGTGCGTCCCAAGGCGCACGGCCTGATGGGCATGCGGCAGCGGCTTGAACCCCAGGGCGGCAGCTTCCACCTGCAGAGCGAGCCGGGGCGGGGGACGCTGGTCCGGGCGATCATTCCTTCCAGTAAAACCCGCCAGCCGGATGACCCGATTTCCGCCCGGTCAGCGGCGAACGCCGCGCACGGCTGACACCGTACGCGAACCGCCGCGCCGTTCCCGCGAAGACTTCGTCGCCCGGGCCGGTGATTTGATCTTGCGGTGGCGCTCGCGCAGGAACCCCTCCTCGCTGAGGCTGAGCAGGACGAACATCACCGCCAGGACCAGTGACAGGCACATGACGAGCAGCGCGTACTCGACGACCTCGTGCGAGGCGCTCCAGTACGCCGTGATTCCGCCGAGGGCGGCGATGAGCAGGGCAACGGCGGAAGTGCGCAACATCCAGGTATCCAGGGCCTCAAAAATCGAGGTCGGTTTCGCCGTCGCCGGCGAGGCCCACCAGGAACAGGGCCGCGCTCGTGATGCCCATCACGACGAAAACAATCTGCGCCGCGGTCGACAGGTCCGACGGGTCGCCGAGCGCGAATGGGGACACCAGGGCGGCAAGGGTGGCGGTGAGCAGGGCGTATTTCAGCATGGTGGACTCCCGGCCCGCGGTCTGCATGCGGGCTGAAGACACGAGACTAGAGGCTCGCCGCGGCCGGGTGCAGTCCCCGGCGGCCTGTTTTGCTGTCGGAATCGGCCGACGGCCGTGCAGGCCGTACGAAAAAAGCGGGCCTTGCGGCCCGCCGAACATCGGTTGCACACCCGGGACGACCGGGCGGGCCGACAGGATACTTACTTGATGCCGAAGCGCGTCTTGGCTTCCGTGACGCAGCGATCCTTGGCATCGCCCGAGAACTTGTCGCAGCGCTCCTTGGCGGCGGCGTAGTTCGCGTCGCGCTTGTCCTCGGCGGCTTCCGTGCGCGCCTGCGCGACCTTCTCGTTCGCGCTGGTCTGCGCCTTGTTCGAGGTCAGATCGGCCTTGGCGTCCGCTTTGGCCTTGGTCATCGCCGCCTTGGCATCCTTCAGGCACACGTCCTTGGGATTGCCGGCGAGGTCGTCGCATTTTTCCCTGGCCACGCCATAATCCGCGTCCGCCCTGGCGACCCGCACATCGGCGCGGGTTTTCGCGGTGTCGTTCTTGCGCGCGCCCAGTTCGGCCTTGGCGACTTTTTCATTGCCCTTCGCCTCGGCCAGGCAGATGTCCTTGGCGTTGGCCTTGAGGCTGTCGCAGGCGCTCTTGGCGGACTTGAAATCGGCCGCAATGCGGTCTTCGTCGGCCTTGATCTCCGCTTTGCTCATGGCGAAGGCGGTGCCGGCGAAGCCCATCGCCGCGGCGACGGCCGTCGTGATCAGGCGTTGTTTGAATGTCATCATTATCAATCTCCTTTGGATGAGGTGGTTTCTGGACGTTCGTTTAGCGCTTCGTCCAGCTGTCGATGTGCTTTTCGTTGCGGGTTTCCCAATCCTTGACCTGGCGCTCGGCGTCGTCTTTCGCGACACCGTAGGTCTCCTGGATTTTGCCGACGAGCTGATCGCGCTTGCCTGCCATCACGTCCAGTTGATCGTCGGTGAGCTTGCCCCATTGTTCCTTGACCTTGCCCTTGGCCTGCTTCCAGTTGCCTTCGATGGTGTCCCAGTTCATGTGGTGTCTCCTTGCCTGTATGGATGAGAAAGTGTGAAGGGGGGCGGCCGCCCGTTTCGCTTTGCCTGGTTTCGGCGCGGCCATCCACTGCGGCGTGCTTACATCTTTTCCTGAACGTTCTTCGCGCCGCTCTGGATTTTTTCACCGCCGCGCTCGATGTCCTTGCCGGCGCCCTGCACGGTGTTGCAACCGGTCAGAACCGCCATCGCCATCAGAGCGAGTACCGCTGCGAGCTTTTTCATGTCGATCTCCTGTTGGTGTTTGTGCATTACCGTGCCGCGCCCGATGGGGTGCGTCGGATGGATGAAGCTTAGGCGCGGGCCCCCGCGGGGCCAGTCGGGGCAAAGCCGTTTCGTGTGTAGGCTGGTGCTTACAGGCAGACGCTGGCCGGAGCGATCGCACCACCGGTGATGCCGATAAAAAACGGCCGGTGCGACCGGCCGTTTTTTTGCGCGTCATGCAGCGCTCAGGCGTCCGGCGAGGCCTTGCTCTTGTGACCGGCGGCAACCCCGCCTTTGGCTTTGCTGCGTCCCCTGGCCTCGGCGCGCTGCAGCTCATCGGCTTCGGCCTTGCTGGCGGGCGCGGCAGCTTTCGCGGCGGACTCGACCTTGCCGGAGTTGGCGAACCGTTCGGCCGCCTGGTCGTATTCCCGCGCGGCTTTGTAGTTGCCTTCGCCGAACTCCTTCTCCTGCTGCTGTTTCTCGGACGGCAGCTCCTGCGGCTGGTTCTGCCGGGCTTTTTCCTTCGGTTCCTTGATGCTGGTGTCAGTCATGTCATCTCCGCTCAGCGACGACCGATCAGCAGGCCGACGACGATGCCTACCACCGCAGCGATGCCGAGTGTGCGCAGGGGGTTCTCCCGGGTGGTGGCGCCGACCCATTCGGTGGTGGCGTCGAAGCGCTGCGCCGCGGCGGTTTTGCCCTCATCCACGAGTTCGCGTACGGATTTGCGGCCTTCCTCCACGATCTCGCGCGCGGATTTCGCGGCTTTGGCCGCGACGTCGGCAATGCGCGTTTCCGCAGGGGGCGGGTTCGCGCTGGAGGCAAAGTCTTTCATGGCGTCCTTGCCGGTGGTGTTCGGATAGGTGGTGGTTTGCATGGTGGTTCTCCTTGTCGGATTGTGGAGGTCAGGGCTTGCGGAAATGCCCCGTGAGGAAGCTGACGATCGCGAGGATCAGGAAGATCACGAACAGGATCTTCGCGATGCCGGCCGCGCTCGCGGCGATGCCGGTGAAGCCGAACACGGCCGCAATGAGGGCGATGATGAAGAACACGATGGCGTAGTGCAGCATGGGAACTCCTGTGCGCGCGTGCGGTTGGCTACTTGTCCTTGCTGGTCTCGTGGCCGATGACGCCACCCACCGCAGCACCCCCCACCGTGCCGAGCGCGCTGCCGCCCGTGAGTACCGCGCCGCCCACTGCGCCCACGCCCGCGCCGATCGCGGTGTTGCGCTGCTGGGTGGTCATGCCGCTGCACGCGGTGAGCAGCGCCAGCGCGGGTATCGCAAGCGCCAGCCGGAAGCTGGTTCGTGTGCCGTTGTTCATGGAAATCTCCTTTTTATGATGGTGATGCAGGCGGGAACCAGCTTAGGCGCGCCTGTTTGCGGGAACCGTGGGCCGATCGCTGAAGCTGGTGTGAGAGTGCGCTGACTGCGGCGATCGCTAGCAGGCTCTAACTGCAGCCACGCAGGAGGTAGATCACCAGCAGGATGGGGATCGGCACGCCCAGCAGCCAGAGCAGGGCGTAGCCCCATTTGCCCTGTTGACGTGCGGGCCGTGAGTCGAGCGTCCTGCCACGGGTAATGCTGTCCATGTCGGGTCTCCTTGTCGTTGTTTGCGCGCAGCGCGAAGGCCTGCACTGTGGCCTGCCGGTCGCCGCCGGCCTGTCCAGCTCCGTCCGATCCTGCTGTCAGTCCGCGCGCAGGCCGCGCCGGACGGGGATGTGAGCGATGGCTCGCGCTTCCGGAGGACGGGCGTGGCCCCGCGTCAGATTGCGCCGACAGGAATATCGGTCTGGGCGTACAGCCATGGCGGAGGGCCTTGCCTACAGTCCTGTCCGTGGGCTGCAAGCCTGCGGCCGGTTCGGCGGGGGCACGGCCCGGTCAACGATCAACAGTTAACTCGGGGAGAGTCCGATGGTGCGACAACGGCAGGAACGCGTCGACAGCAGCCTGGAAAGCAACTGGGAAACTCTCAAGGACAAGGTCAAGGAGTCCCTCGACAAGGTCGTTGAGGCGGTCGGCACCTATCCGATGGCCCCGGACGACCTGGGCCTGCTCCCGATCATGCCGGTGGCGACGCCGCGCAAACGCAAGGCCGCGAAGACCCGGCCGGCGGCGCGGGCCGCGGGCAGCCGGGGCCGGTCGGCAACGGTGTCCAGGCGGGCGCCGACCGCTGGCGTCAAGAAAGGTGCGCGCGGCAGCGGCACTCGCCGTGCGGGCAAATCCGCATGAAGGCCTCGCACGCCAGTTCGCGTGGTGGCCGCAGCGTCAGCCTGGCCGTGAAGCGCAAGCAGGCGGCCGTCAAGTCCCGCTCACTGCACTTGCCGCACGAGCGCGATGAAAGCGCCGCCGGCGCGCAGGACGCGCCCGCCGTGCCGCGGCCGCGGATCCGGCAGGCGCAGCTCGACGTCGAACGCGGCCTGGTCGATACCGAACGCCGCGGCATTCCGTCGGACGTGCCGGCGCCGGACAAGGAACGGGGCGGCGGCGAAGGCGCGTAATGCGCGCTGCACGTCCAACCCATCAACCGCAATGACATCCACACTTCAAAGGAGACACACATGAACACGAACTTCAAACGCACGGCAGGACTCGGGTTTTTCCTGATCGCGGGCGCGGCGCTGCTGGCCGGCTGCGACCAGAAGCCCGCCGCGACCAAGGAGGCCCAGAAATCTTCTTCGTTCTCGTCCTCGGTAGAGGCCACCGCCAAGAAGGTGGAAAAAGCCGCCGACACGGCGATGGACAAGACCCAGAGCGCCATGAGCACCGCTGGCGACAAGATCGAGACGGCGGCGGACAAGACCAAGGTCGCCATGAGCGATGGCGCGATCACGGCCGCGGTGAAGTCGAAATTCATCGCCGACCCCGATCTCAAGGCGATCGACATCAACGTCGACACGACGAACGGCGCGGTCCTGTTGAAAGGCAACGTGGACACGGAGCGCAACCGTGACAAGGCCACCACTGTGGCGCGTGAAGTCGACGGCGTAAAATCCGTGTCGAACGCGCTGGTTGTCGGCAAGAAGTAGCCGGCGATCCGGCCGTGCCCGGGAGCGACCGCGTGGGCTTGATATGGCGTTGGGCGGTAACGCTCGTGGCGGCGGTCTGCGCTTTTGCGCTCGTGAGCAGCGTATTGCGATGGATATCGCCCGCGGTGCAGCCCGTGTCCTGGATGCATGCGCCATCGCTGGTCGAAATGGCCGCCGGAGAGGTGGCATCGACCGCATTGGTATTACCTCACACGTCCGCGGTGGACGCGTCCTTTACATCATCAGAGAGAAAACCATGAAATTCACCCTGCCTCCGCTGCCCTACGATGAAGGCGCGCTCGCCCCCGTGATCTCGGCGGAAACCCTGCGCCTGCACCATGGTGCCCACCACAAAGGCTACATCGACAAACTCAACGGCCTGCTGGAAGACAAGAACGTGGCGGACAAATCGCTGCTGGAGATCGTCCAATGGAGCGCCGGTGTCGAAGCGCGCAAGGCGATCTTCAACAACGCTGCCCAGGCCTGGAACCACGAGTTTTACTGGGAAAGCCTCGCGCCGCCGGGGGCGTCCGCGCCCGCCGGCGATATCGCCGCGCGCCTTGATAAGGATTTTGGCGGGGTGGATGCCGCCAAAACCGCGTTGGTGGAAGCCGCGGTGGCGCATTTCGGCAGTGGCTGGACGTGGCTGGTCGTGGAGAAGCGCAAGCTCAAGGTCATCACCACGCACGATGCCGGCGCCCCGGTGTTGAACGGCCAGCGGCCGCTGCTGACGATCGACGTGTGGGAGCATGCCTATTACGTCGACTATCGCAACAAGCGTCCCGACTACGTGAAGGCGGTCGTGGAGAAGCTGCTCAACTGGGAGTTTGCGGCGGCGAACCTGGCGGCAGCCGAGGAACAGCCGGTCGTGAAGAAGCTGGCCTAGCGCGTACTGCTGCTAGCCGACGGCGCCGTCCGTGTGCCGGCGCAGCACACGCCCCGGCGTCGCGCCGGTATGCGCGGCGTTCTCCACCACCAGCGTGCCGTTGACGATCACCGTCGTGCGCGCGCCCGCGGGGTAGCGGTGCGGATCGGCATAGGTCGCGAGATCCTTGAAGGCTTCCGGCTCGAACAGCGTGAGGTCCGCGCGGTAGCCGGGTTTCAGCAGCCCGCGGTCCGCGAGGCGGAGCGCCTTCGCAGTGGCGCCCGTCATCTTGTTCAGCGCGGTCTCCAGCGGCACCACGTTCTGCTCGGCCACGTAGCGCCCCAGCAGGCGCGGAAAGGTGCCGTAGAACCGCGGATGGGGCATGCCGCCGTTCACGATGCCGTAGTCGGCCACGCAGTTGCCATCCGAACCGACCAATGCCGTCTTCGAGGCGACAACCTCGCGGATGTCTTCTTCCGAAATCGAAATCACCAGCACGCGGGTCGCGCCCCGGTCCTCGGTCAGGTAGTCGCACATCACGTCGACCGGATCCTTTTTCCATTCGGCGGCAAGCTGCGCCACGGTGCGGCCCGCGTACTGCGGCAGGTGCGGGGTGATGGAGATCTGGATGCAGTCCCAGTCGGGAATGCGGCCCCAGTTGTTGAGACCTGAGCGTTCGATCTCGGTGCGGATGCGGTCGCGCGTTTCCTTGAGGGCCAGCCGTTCCAGCATGGCCTCCACGCCACCGGCCTGCACCCATTGGGGCAGGATGTTCTTCAGCGGATTACTGCCGGCGGTGTAGGGGTGCGAATCGCAGTCGACGTCGATGCCACGGGCGCGGGCGCGCGCAATCATGTCGAGCGCCGTTTTCGCCTTGCCCCAGTTGTCCATGCCCGAGCATTTGAAATGGACGATCTCGACGTGGATGCCGGTGGTCTCGGCGACGTCGATCGCTTCCTGTACGGCGTCCAGCACGCCGTTCGATTCGTCGCGGATGTGCGTGAAGTAGCCGGCGTTGTGGCGTTTCAGTACGCGGCACAGGGCAAGCATCTCTTCGTTCGCTGCGTAGGCGCCGGGCGAGGTGAAGAGCCCGCTCGACAATCCCAGCGCGCCCGCGTCCAGCGCCTCTTCCAGCAGCGCGATCATCTGGGCCTGTTCCTGCGCGGTCGGCGCGCGGTTTTCCATGCCCATCACCATCAGCCGCAGCGTGTTGTGGCCGACCAGCATGCCGGCGTTGACCGCCGTCGCCGGGAAGGTGTCGAGATACTGCGCGAAGGTCCGTTCGCGGAACGGCAGCCAGGGCGCGGAAGGGGACAGGTAATCCTTCAGCAATTGCGTCTTTCCCGGCAGGACCGGCGCCACGGAAAATCCGCAGTGGCCGATGATCTCGGTCGTGACGCCCTGGCGGACCTTGCTTTCCGCCTTCGGATTGATCGGCAGCGTGAAGTCCGAATGGGTCTTGATGTCGATGAAGCCGGGCGCGACGGCGAGGCCCCCGGCATCGATGGTCTTGAAGCCGGTGCCTTCCAGCGCGGGGGCGATGGCCGCGAGCGTGTTGCCGTTGATGCCTATGTCGGCAGCGGTGCCGGGCGTGCCGCTGCCGTCGTAGACCGTGCCGTTGCGGATGAGGATGTCGTAGTGCATGGCTCAATTCTAGAGCCTGTTATGGACCTAAACGTATGCGGCGAACGCGGGAGTAGGGGTTCAGTGCTAGGAGCCGTTCGCGCCGCAGTGCCGGACACTGCAAGCGGGCGGCGACGACGCAATGGGCCCCTAATCCCGCGTTCCCTTCGGGTTGAGCCAAAAGGGCCCGTCTGCGTCGTTGCTCGTCGTTGCGTAGAAGGGCTACGCGGCCTCCTCGCGCCTAGCA
>JBOIEQ010000144.1:0-10672 GCA_050741255.1 Burkholderiales bacterium
CCGCGCCGCGCTTTCAGTCCAATACTGTGGCCGCTATTTCAGGATCCTGAACAGGTTGTTGTAGTCGTCGGTCCAGATGGACAGGCCGGGGATGGGATCGATCGCCACGGCCTTCTTCGCGATTTCCTCGCGCGCGGCGTAGTCCTTGTCGCGCGTGACCAGCACCCAGTCGGTCTTGGAGAAATCGGTTTCCTCCGCCTCGTCGATGACCAGCACCGTGGCGAGGCCCGCGGCGTCGGCGATCTGTTTCACGACCGGGGCGAGCTTCAGGAAACGGTTGGTCACGTGGAAGGCGATCACGCCGCCGGGTTTCAGGTGACGCTCGTACACCGCCATCGCCTCGCGCGTGATGAGGTGGACCGGGATCGAATCGCTGGAGAAGGCGTCCACCGCGATCACGTCGCACTCCTGCGGTTTTTCGCGCTCCATGTTGAGCCGCGCGTCGCCCAGCGCCAGTTCGATCGTGGCCTTGCTGTCCTTGAGGAAGCTGAACTCGCTTTTCGCGGCCGCGATCACGTGCGCGTTGATCTCGTAGAAACGGTAGGTGTCGCCGGGCCGGCCGTAGGCGGCCAGCGTGCCGGCGCCGAGTCCGATGACGCAGATCTTGCGCGGCGCCGCGGGCGCGAGCTTGATCGCCAGGCCGACGCCGGAGTCGGGACCGTAGTAGGTCGTCGGTTCATGGCGCCGGGCGGGGTTGAGGTACTGCTCGCCGTGCAGGATCACGCCGTGGACGAGCCGGCGCGTCGCGTCCGGGCTGGACTCCGGGCCGCCGTCCTTGGTGCGCAGCGTGCCGTAGAAGTCGCGCACCATGATGCGCGCGTCCTGCCGGCGCTGCACCATCTGCTCGTTCCAGAAATAGCCGCAGACGCCGGCCACGGCGATGGCGCTGATCCACACCAGGAAGGGGAAGCGGCGCAGCACGTAGGACGCGAATGCCGCCGTCAGCGTGAAGCCGAGGCCCAGTTCCCAGTAGTCGTTGAAGATGCGGGGGGCGATGAAGCCAACGAACAGCCCGCCGAGCGCGCCGCCGAGCGACACCATCAGGTAGAACGTGGTGAGGTATTTGGGCGCCGGGCGCCGCAGGGCGAGCTCGCCGTGCAGGAACATGCAGCAGGTGAACAGCGCCGTCAGGTAGAGCGGGATCGCCACCTTGATCTCCAGCGTCACCTGCGAGGTCTGCAGACCCCACGCCGAAAAGACGAGGATCACCGCCAGCGGGCCGAGGAAGAGTTTGGGCTTGTACCAGCCGTCGCTCTCGAAGCACAGGATAAAGGTGAGCAGGTACAGCGCCAGCGGCACCAGCCACAGGAAGGGGATGGAGGCGATGTTCTGCATGATGTGGTTGGTGATGGCGAGCAGCAGCCACGTGGCGTAACCGGCCAGCCCCAGCCATTCGATGTAATTGGCCCACGTCGGCGCCGGGCCGTCCGGGGCCGCGGCGCTGGTGCCGGCGGTGGTGGCAGCCACTGCAGCGGTGGCGGTTTGCGCGCCCAGCCGCAGGCTCAAGAGGCCGGTGGCCGCGCACAACAAGGCGAACAGCAAGAATCCGCCCGACCAGCCCCACGCCTGCGTTTGCGTCGGGATCCAGGGCTCGAACAGGAAGGGGTAGCCGAGCAGCGCCAGCATCGAGGCGAAGTTCGACAGCGCGAACAGGCGGTACACCGAGCCCTTGGGGAAGCTGCGCGCGAACCACGCCTGCACCAGCGGACCGGTGGTGGCGAGCAGCAGGTAGGGCAGGCCGATGGTGACGAGCAGCAGGCCGAGGATGCGGAGGCTGGGTTCCTCGTCGCCGGCGGGTTTCCACATCGCTTCCGGGATGATCGGCAGCATCACGCAGGCCAGCACGAGCAGCGCGACATGCAGGATGATCTGCAGGCGCGGCTTGAGCTTGCGGGTGGTGAAGTCGGCGTACGCGTATCCCGCCAGCAGCACGACCTGAAAGAACACCAGGCAGGTCGTCCACACCGCCGCCGAGCCGCCGAACCACGGCAGGATCTGTTTGGCGATGATGGGCTGAACGAGGAACAGCAGAAACGCGCTCGTGAAGATCGTCAGAGCGTAGAGAATCATCGGAGAGGCAAGCCCATGAGGAAAGCGCGGGATTAT
This sequence comes from Burkholderiales bacterium, assembly GCA_050741255.1. Classification (GTDB taxonomy): domain Bacteria; phylum Pseudomonadota; class Gammaproteobacteria; order Burkholderiales; family SG8-41; genus CAZXNF01. Next base: position 2,107 of record JBOIEQ010000144.1, read on the forward strand.
ACAGGCGGCTTACCGCTTCGCCGGGACCGGCTCCCGCAGCCCGCGCAGGAGGGCGTGCTACGTGATAACGCGTATTGTTTGGCCGGGTCGCGCCAGTTCGTGGAACAGGTCGTCGAGGAATTCCGCGAGGTCTTCCACCGCGACTTCCGGCGGAAGGGTGAGGTCCGGTTGCGCGACGCGCTTGCCTGGTGCCAGCTCGTAGGCGACCCACTGCTCGCCTTCACGCACGACCTCCAGCGTAAAGCGGCCGTAGACGTCGAACTTCATTTCCCGGCCGGCGCCGCCGGCGGTTCTTTCAGTTCGATCTCCACGAACACGTACTCGAAGGCGTTGGCGTTGACGACGTTGTGCTCGACGCCTTCGTTGCGGGTGTACGACTGGCCGGCCTTGAGTTCCGCCCGCAGCTCGCCCGCCGCGGTTTCCAGCAGCAGCGTGCCGTCCCGCAGGGGTACCACGACGTAATCGTGCGCGTGGCGGTGCCAGCCGGTTTCCGCGCCCGGCGCGAAGCGCCACTCCGTGACTTTTACACGCGGGTTGTCGATCTGTACGGTGGGAAACGCTGGCGGGCGCGAGGATGTGTTCAAATGCGGTCCTTCCCTGAATCAAAAACAGTCATGCTGGAGGCGCAATCCGCCGGCTTGGTCATGGTCACTGACGCACGGTGTTTCCGTGCCCCGCAGGTTCGCCGTTCGAGATGAGTCCAACGTCATTGCTGCTGCACCGGGTGCGCCGCACCGCCTGTCCGGCCATTGCGCGCACCGTCCCGTTCGCACTTTACATCGCGGTGCTGATGGGCGCTTCGTTCCTCGAGCCGCGGCTGCCGGACCCGCGCTGGCTGTATCTGCTGCAGGTGGCGGCGCCCTTGCTCGCACTCGCTTTTTTCGCGCCCGGTTACACGGAACTGCGGTCCCCGGGCAGGGCCGGTGCGCGCGTATGGGCGCTGGCGGTGGCCGTCGGCTTCGCGGTGTTCATGGCCTGGATCCATCTCGACGTGCGCTGGTTGTCCTTCGGCCAGGCGGGCGGCTTCGATCCGACGCTGCCCGGCGGCGGCTTCGACTGGCCATGGGTGGTGCTGCGTCTCGCGGGCGCGGTGCTGGTGGTGCCGGTGATGGAAGAGCTGTTCTGGCGCTCCTTCGTCATGCGCGTCATCGACCGGGCCGATTTCCTGCGCATGCCGCCCGTGTCCGTCAGCCTGAAGGCGTTGATCGTAAGTTCGCTGCTCTTCGGCGTCGAGCACTCGATGTGGTTCGCCGGCATCCTGGCGGGCCTCGCCTACGGCTGGCTCTATCTGCGCAGCGGCAATCTGTGGGTGCCGGTTGCGGCGCACGCCCTGACCAACCTGCTGCTCGGCCTCTGGGTGCTCTCCACAGGCCATTGGCAGTTCTGGTAATGCGCGGCTAGCCCGGCGGCCGGCCACGCATCAGATACCAGCGGGTGATCCACGCGCCTGCAGCCGCCGCCACGAAATCCGCCGCCAGATCGCCCCAGTCCGCGTGGCGCCCCGGGAGCAGGCTCTGGTAGGCCTCGTCGGCGATCCCGATCAGACACACAGCGAGCAGTGAGGCCACCCAGCGCTTCGGACCCAGGGCTACCGTGAGGAGCACGGCCAGGGCACCGTAGAACACGAGGTGAGCGAGCTTGTCCCACGGCGGGAGGATGAGGCCGCCGGTGCTGGGCGCGGAAACGAACAATGTCGCGATGAGCGCAGCGGCGAGCAGGCAGCAGGCGAGGCGGATACGGGGATTCATCAGAGGGCCGCGGTGCCGGATGTTAACCGGGTTTGCCGCGCAAACCGGTTGGCGGCTGCGGGTGGGTACCTTAGGGCTATTGCGAGGGGCCGGTGCCGGGCGTAAACCATGGGTGAGTTGATGGCGGTACGGGCGCAAGATGCGCCCATCACCGGCGCCGGATTCCGCGGCGCGCGGCGGCCGCCTTTCCCGATGGAGTCGACATGAAAGTACAACCCGTTCTGCTGTGCGGCGGTGCCGGCACCCGCCTGTGGCCCCTGTCGCGCGAACAGCACCCGAAACAGTTGCTGAGCATCGCCGGCGAGCACACGCTCCTGCAGTCGACGGCGCTGCGCCTCGACGCGACGGCGGTGCCCGAGGGCTGGCAACTCGAGCGGCCGCTGGTCGTGGTCAACGAGGATTACCGCTTCACCACCGCCGAGCAACTCCGGCAGGCGGGCGTGACGGCCGCCGCCATCATCCTCGAACCCGCTGGCCGCAATACGGCGCCGGCGCTGACGATTGCCGCCCTGCAGGCCGTTGAGGGCGGCGCCGATCCGGTGCTGGTGGTGATGCCTTCCGACCACGTGATGACCGAGCCCGCGCGTTTTCGCGAAACAGTGGCGAAGGCGGTGGCGCTCGCCGCGGCCGGCAAGCTCATTACCTTCGGCATCACGCCGACGGCGGCCGAAACCGGCTACGGCTACATCCAGGCCGGCGAGCGCCTGCCGGGTTTCCGCGCGCATGCGATCGCGCGCTTCGTGGAGAAACCGGACCAGGCCACGGCGCAGCAGTACCTGGCCTCCGGCGAGTACCTCTGGAACAGCGGCATCTTCGTCATGCGGGCCTCCGTGTGGCTCGCGCAGATGGAACAGCACCGGCCCGACATCCTGCAGGCGTGCCGCGAAGCCGCCGCCGCGGGCGTTCAGGATCGCGATTTCCTGCGCGTGGGCGCCGCGGCGTTTGCCGCCTGCGCCGCCGATTCGATCGACTACGCGGTCATGGAAAAGCTCGGCGCCGGCCTCGGTGTCGTGCTGCCGTTGGCGGCCGGCTGGTCCGACGTCGGCGCCTGGGGCGCCCTGTGGGAGATCGGCGCCAAGGACGGCGACGGCAACGTGCTCTCCGGCGACGTCATCGCGGTCGGCTCCCGCAACACGTTCGTGCGCGCGGAAGGCCGGCTGGTGGCCTGCGTGGGCCTCAACAACGTGGTCGTGGTGGAAACCTCCGACGCCGTGCTGGTCGGCCACCGCGACGAGCTGCACCGCATGAAGGAAGTCGTGGCGCAGTTGAAGGCGGCCGAGCGCCCCGAGTGCATCGTGCATCGCAAGGTCTACCGGCCGTGGGGCTCCTACGACGGCGTCGACGCCGGTCACCGCTTCCAGGTCAAGCGCATCGTGGTCAATCCGGGCGCGAGCCTGTCGCTGCAGATGCACCATCATCGCGCCGAACACTGGATCGTGGTCACCGGTACGGCGCGCGTGACGCGCGGCGAGGAAGTTTTCCTGCTGTCCGAGAACGAATCGACCTACATCCCGATCGGCACCCGGCACCGCCTGGAAAACCCCGGCAAGGTGCCGCTGGAACTCATCGAGGTGCAGTCGGGTTCATATCTCGGCGAGGACGACATCGTCCGCTTCGAGGACACCTACGGGCGCGAGCAGCGTCCAGAGAATGTCATTCCCCTGACGGCGCCGACGGCCGCCCGCAAGTAGGCACCGGCCGTTATTGCGCGCCGGCAGCGGGGAGGATCAAGCGTGTGCCGGGGAGGTATTCGATGGCCGGTGTGGCGCCGTTGGCAGGCATTTCGTCGGCAGGCGCTCGCCATTCCTCGTATTTGGACAGCACGTCGCGCACGTATTGACGCGTTTCCGGGTACGGCGGAATCCGGTTGGCGTGGCGCTGCACGGCGCCTTCCCCGGCGTTGTACGCGGCCAGCACCAGGTCGAGCCGCGCGTTGAAGCGTTCCATCAGCGTCCGCAGGTACAGCGTGCCCGCCTTCAGGTTGGCGCGCGGCGAGGTTCCCGCATCGGTGATGCCGTAACGGGCAGCGGTTGCCGGCATCACCTGCATCAGCCCCTGCGCGCCCTTCGGCGACAGCGCGTTGTCCCGGTGCCGTGACTCGACGTGGATCACCGCGTGCAGCAGCGCGGGATCCAGTGCGGTCTTGCGTGCCGCCGAGTCGATGGCCTCCGCATGCGGCTTGTCGCCGAGGTCGGCGGCGGGCGCCGGCACGGGCTTTTCCGCCATCGGCCGCCGCCAGGGCGCGGCGAGCCGGTACGGCGCGTCGGTCTGCACGCGGAAGTCCTGCGGTGCCGGCAGGGTCAGGCGGTAGGGGGTTTCCGCGGCCTGCAGGCCGCTGCACACGCCGCCGGCGAGCAGCGCCGCGAGGACGCGCTCAATACGCATGCCGGTCCTTCACCACCAGCAGGACGGTCTTGAGGATGATGTAGAAGTCCAGCAGCATCGACCAGTTCCGCAGGTAGGCGAGGTCGTGGTCGATGCGCTTCTTCATCTTGTCCACGGTGTCGGTTTCGCCGCGGAAGCCGTTGATCTGCGCCCAGCCCGTGATGCCGGGCTTCACCTTGTGGCGCACCATGTAGCCCTTGATGATGCCGCGATACAGTTCGTTGTGGGCGACGGCGTGCGGGCGCGGCCCGACGATGCTCATGCGCCCCTGCAGCACGTTGAAGAACTGCGGCAGTTCGTCCAGCGAGGTCCTGCGCAGGAAGGCGCCGAGCGGCGTGATGCGCGTGTCGTTCTTCCGCGCCTGCTGGATGGCGCCGCCGTCCTCGCACACCGTCATCGAGCGGAACTTGCTGACGATGATTTCCTGGCCGTTCAGCCCGTAGCGGCGCTGGCGGAAGATCACGGGGCCGGGGGAGGTGAGTTTGATGGCGGCGGCGATGGCGATCAGCAGCGGCGAGATCGCGGCGATGATCAGGGTCGAGAGCACGATGTCGCTGATCCGCTTGACCAGGTTGTTCATGCCGGTGAACGGCGTTTCGCAGACCGCGACCACGGGGATTTCGCCGACCGAATCCATGCGTCCCTGCATCAGGTCGGTGACGAAGATGTCCGGCACGAAGTAGATGGAGGCGGTGGTATCGCCGAGCGAATCGAGCAGCTTCAGGATGCGCGCCTGCGAAGCCATCGGCAGCGCAAGGTAGATGGCGTCGATGCCGTGTTTTTTGGCGTACAACGACAGGTCTTTGAAGCTGCCGAGCAGCGGCGTTTCCGCCGGCGGGGCGACGCGGTCGTCGCGCCGGTCGTCGAAAAAGCCCACCAGGCGCGTGGCGACATAGGGGTTGTTCTGGATCTCACGGGCGAGCGCCAGGCCGTGTTCGTTGACGCCGGCGATGATCACGTGCTTCTGGGCGCCCTGGATCGCGGTGTGGGCGATCCGGCGCAGCGCGAAGTGCGCCGCGAGCTGGCTGGCGGGCGCCACGATGAGCCAGCCGAGGATCGCCTCGCGGTCGAGCGTTTCCACGTAGCCGGTGGCGTAGCCGAAAAACAGCAGCAGCGAAGCGATCACGCACCAGTTGCCGAGGATGCTGCGGATCAGGCGCCAGCCCGACATCTGCAGCCGCTTGGTGCCGGGAAAGGTCACGGCGAAGGTGATCATCGACAGCACCAGGTAGGGCGGCGTGAGCGCGCCTTCCCGGGCGAAGGCCACGGCCCACAGCGACAGCACGAGGATCAACGGCTCCCACAGCGCCTCGACCAGCAGGAGCAGGTTGTTGCCGCCGAGCGTGAAGGTGGACGCCCGGCGGAAACGGATGTCCGAGGAATGCTCAGCCATTCAGCTGGCGGGGCTGGGATCCGTTGACGGGCGCCATCTTGCCGACGGCCTGCACGCGATTGCAGACGTCGAGCTTGCGGAAGATGCGCTGCAGGTGGTTTTTGACCGTGAACGCGCTGATGTTGAGGATCATGCCGATCTCGTAATTGGTCTTGCCGTTGCGCACCCAGTCGAGGATCTCCATTTCTCGCGCGCTCAGGACGCTGGCGGCGAAGGAATCCGCCGTTTCGGCCGCGGCCGGTTTCGCGTTCGCGGCGGTGTACTGCTGGGGCAGGGGCGAAACGCGCCGCAGGGCGGTGTCGATGTACGGCAGCAGGATCTCCAGCATCTTCCGCGCGTTGGGTGGCGCACTGCGGTCCGAGTTCATGGTGATGTACAGGCAGTCCTGCTGGCTGCGCTCGTCGTGCAGACCGTGCACGAGGATCGACTGCATCGGACGCAGCGCGGGCGGCATCACGCCGGCGTCGTCCGGTCCCGCGGCGTGGAGCGTATCGGACTGGCTCATGCCGAACGGCAGGCGCCGGTACTCGACCCAGCGTGCATGCACGCGCCGCAGGAAGGCGGACATCTCCTTGGCGACCGAGGAATCCGCCGACACGCGCGGCACCGAAACGACGTCGTAGCGGATCTCCCCGGCGGAAAAGTCGCCCCAGGCCGCGATCAGGACTTCATGCGGCAGGAAATACTGCAGTTCTCCCTGCAGCCATGCGAACAGTTCCATCGGGCGCGTGACGCCCAGCGAGTCGCGCACGACGCGCGAGTACTTGCCCCAGTCTTCAACCAAGGGGGCGGGCCCCGCGACGGGCGCGGGCTCGGGCACATTCCGTGAGGTCGTGTCCAAGCGGTTCAAATCCGTGCGCTCGTGACAGGAATTGGTGCGTCGGCGTGCCGGTGCGTCCGAAGCGAGGCGCGGAAACCGCCGGCAGGGCAATAGGCGCCCATCCTCTGTGCGAAGTCGTGCTGCATTTCAACCACCATCTCCCGAACTGCCCGGCACCTGCGTGGGTGCCGTGGCGTTGTTTTGCCTATCGGCTGCTAAAGCAATAATTGTGCACAGCAGCACCAGCCTACACATTCTAGTTTTGCATGGCTATATGTCTGTCCGTGTATCACTGACAGTGCGCCAGCGTACGAATGCTAGGCGCGGAATGCAGAATAAAAACGGAAATACTGCCTATGAAAATACGTCTCTTGTCCTACAAGGGTGTGACTGTAGGAACAAAAATGTGAGCATTATTTAACGTTTGGAAGCCGTTGACTCCGTGATGAGAGCCCGGCATGACTGTGCTGTAAATGTTGCGACGCACAATGCCCTATCTTCGCGCAGAAATCCAGCGCTTTGTCGTAACTTGGTGCTGGTAAGCACGCGGAAATGCGGGATTGCGGGACGCTAGAACTTCAGACCCGCGGTGACGCCGGCGACGGTGTCGATGTAATTGAAGTTCGGGTAGTTCGAGATGCGTTGCCCATGACGTACGTAGGTTGTCAGCGTCAGCGTGCGCATCGCCGCCCATTCAAGGCCCAGTTCGCCCGTAGCGGTCTTGTCGCGCCGGAGGAACGGCACCGGGACGATCGCGCCCTCGTATTCGCGGATGTCGTAGCTGGCCGTCAGGCGGGCGGTGGTCTTCGCGGTAATCGCCCAGGCCGGCACCAGGTTGATGTAGTTCGTGCTGAAGTAGCTGCTCGTGCCCTGCAGGAAGGGATACAGGTTGCGCCCGATGGCGGCATTCAGCGTCAGCTTGCCGGTCGGCGTCCACACATAGTCGATCTGGCCGATCACGCCGGAGAAGTTGCGATCCGGGAAGGGGTTGTTCTCGCGCGCGAGCCAGCCGAGATACCCGTGTAGGGACGATGCGCCGCTCATTTCCCAGCGGCCGCGCAACAGCGTTTCATGCTGATCGTAGCTCCCCGGGAGTTGCGTGACCGGGCTGATGACCTGTCCCACATAGGTCGCGGTCGATTCCCGCTGGATGATCCCGAGCGTGCTGCCCGAAGTCGCGACGTACTTCACGCCGCCCTCGAGGGTGTCCATGTCCGTGTTGCCGACCTGGGTGAACACGGCGCTGTTCTTGAAGGTCGTGTGATCGTAGGCGCCCGTCACATGCCAGCCGCCCGACACCCGGTAATCCACGTGTGCGCGTTGAATCTGGCTGGTCTGCACGTTCAGGTTCCGGCCCCGAAAGTCAGCGAAACTGACCGGCGCTTCCGTTTGCGCGGCCACCAGAGTGCCGGTCAGGTCTGGCGTCAGCGACCACAGCCAGGCGGCGCGGTAATTCTTGCCGTTGAAATCCAGAAAATCGAAGGTCTGGTAGCGGTAGGCGGTGATCTTCGCCTCGAGCTGAAAACGCTGCAGGCCGTAGGGTTTGTCGACGGCAATGGCGGCGTAGGCCGTGCTCACCCAGTCGGACTTGCGAGGCTTGCCGAGCGTCGTCTGCGGATCCACGTAGGACGGCAGCAGAAACAGGTTGGTGTCGTAGCGCAGCGTGGCGCCGAAACTGAAATTGAGGGCGTCGTCGCTGTCGCAGCGGCCCGTTGCGGCAGCAAGACACCCGAACAGGCCCACGAGCGCGCGCAGCCGCAAGGTGCGCGCGCGGGCACCAACGCCCCGCTGTGGGGCGTTTTTGTCTGGAGTCGGGGGCGGCGTCGGAGGGTAACGAAGCAAAAGTGGAATTCCGGCAGACTCGCGCGCGCGAAACGCATGCGGATCCGCATGATGATCGTCCTGTACGAGCCGGTATTACGGTGACAGTTCACCATCAAGCGACGTTTGTGCCCATGGATAACACCGGCGTTAGTCCGATCGGACTAAACAGTGGGCACGAACGATGCTTTTTACTGCCGATATGCGCGCCGATGTCATGCTCATGCAACGCTTCAACAGCATCATGCTGCGCATGGATTGTATTGGTCTGGTGATGGGTTTCCGATAGGTCCATACGGGCTATATACGGTTGCGGGGTCGCAGCGCAGCATACGCACCGTATAGAAACCCATCCGCATTTCACCGCACGCAGATTTTCGACAGGAGATTGACCTCATG
>JBOIEQ010000145.1:0-10638 GCA_050741255.1 Burkholderiales bacterium
GTCGCGCGGGGCGGGGCGACGCGCCAGGACGCGTGCTGGTGCAGACGGAGTTTCCGCGGCACCCGTTTTACCGGGCCCTCCTCGCGGACGATTACGCGGCCTACGCGCGCCAGTTGCTGGAGGAGCGCCGGGCCGCGGGCTTTCCGCCGTTCGCCACCCAGGCGCTGCTGCGCGCGGAAGCCGTCCAGGCCGACCTCGCGCTCGCCTTTTTGCGCGAGGCGGCCCGCCAGGCCCACGCCCTCGGCGGCAACGTCGAAGTGTACGACCCGGTCGCGGCGACCATGGCGCGCGTCGCGGGCGTGGAGCGCGCGCAACTGCTGGTGCAGAGCACCTCGCGGCCGGCGCTGCAGCACTTTCTCGCCCGCTGGCGCGCCGGGCTGGATGCGGCGAAGGAACGCCGGGTGCGCTGGTCGCTGGATGTCGATCCGGCCGAGTTCTAGGCGGTGCTTTTCCCTATAATCGCAGGCTTTTTCGCCCTCACTGCCTAAGCTTCCCATGGACCTGAAACAGCGTTGCGCCGACCTGCTCGCGCAGGCCCTGCGCGCGGTCGATCCCGGCCTCGCGCAGACGGCGGTCGTGCTGGAACGGCCCAAGCAGGCGGCGCACGGCGATTTCTCGTGCAATGCGGCCATGCAGGCCGCGAAGACGCTGAAGCGCCCGCCGCGCGAACTCGCGCAGGCCATCATCGCCGCGCTGCCCGCCTCCGCGGAAATCGAACGCGCGGAGATCGCCGGCCCCGGCTTCATCAACCTGTTCGTGAGGCCCGCCGCCAAGCTGGCGGCGCTGGAACGGGTGTTCGCCGAAGGCGCCGCTTATGGCGGCAGCAAGCTCGGCGCCGGCGCGCGCGTGCAGATCGAATTCGTGTCGGCCAACCCGACCGGCCCGCTGCACGTCGGCCACGGCCGCGGCGCGGCGTACGGCGCGAGTCTCGCGAACGTGCTCGCCGCCTGCGGCTACGCCGTCGAACGCGAGTTCTACGTCAACGATGCCGGCCGCCAGATGGACATCCTCGCGGTCTCCGTGTGGCTGCGCTACCTCGAAGCGAACGGCGTCGCCGTCACCTTCCCGGATGACGGCTATCGCGGCGACTACGTGCGCGACATCGCGGCGAATCTCGCCAAGGCGCATGGTGCGTCTTTTGTGCGCGAGGCCGCCGCCGTTGCCGCCGTACCCGTGCCGGATAACGCAAATGAGGACGCCGACGCGGACGCCGCGCTCGATGCGCTCATCGCCCACGCCAAGGCGCTGCTGGGAGAGAGCTGGCACGCGATCCATCAGGCCGCCCTGGACGCGATGCTCGCCGACCAGCGCGACGACCTCGCCGGTTTCGGCGTCAGCTACGACCGCTGGTACTCGGAACAGTCGCTTTACGACAGCGGCGCCGTCGCGCGCGCCATGGCGGAGCTTGAAACCCGCGGTCACCTGTACGAGAAGGACGGCGCGCTGTGGTTCCGCTCCACGGATTTCGGTGACGAGAAAGACCGCGTCGTGCGCCGCGACAACGGCCAGTTCACCTACTTCGCCTCCGACATCGCCTACCACGCGGACAAGTTTGCGCGCGGTTACGGCCGCGTCATCGACGTCTGGGGCGCGGACCATCACGGTTACATCGCGCGCGTGAAAGGCGCGCTGACCGCGCTCGGGCTCGATCCGGAACACCTGACCGTCGCGCTGGTGCAGTTCGCCGCGCTGTTCCGCAACGGAGAAAAAGTGGCGATGGGCAAGCGCTCCGGCGAATTCGTGACCCTGCGCGATCTACGCGGCGAGATCGGCAACGATGCCGCGCGCTTTTTCTACGTGCTGCGGAAAAGCGACCAGCACCTCGACTTCGACCTCGACCTCGCCAAGTCGCAGAGCAACGAGAATCCCGTCTACTACGTGCAGTACGCCCACGCGCGGATCGGCAGCGTGCTGGCGCAGTGGGGCAGCGATCCCGCCTCGCTCGCCGCGGCGGATATCTCGCCCCTCACGCTGCCCGCCGAAGCCGATCTGGTGCAGCGGCTGGCCGAATATCCGGAGATCGTGGCCGTCGCCGCGCAGGAACTCGCGCCGCACACGATCGCCTTCTACCTGCGCGAGTTGGCCGCCGACCTGCACAGCTACTACAACGCCACGCGACTGCTCGCCGACGAGGAACCTGTGAAGCGGGCGCGGCTCAAACTGGTGCTGGGCGTCCGCCAGGTGCTGGCGAACGGACTCGCGCTGCTCGGTGTTTCGGCACCGGAAAGAATGTAAGATGCCTCCGCCTGTGACTGCTGCCCGGTTCAACGCATTTTCCGGCTGACCGCTCCGCCACCTCCTCCTGTATGTCGCGCGATTACAAAACGCCGCCCCGAAAATCCGGCCCGACCAGCGGCTTCAGCGGCAGCAGCTTCGCCCTCGGCGCACTCGTCGGGCTGCTCGTGGGCCTCGGCATCGCGCTCGCGGTGGCCTGGTACGTGAACAAGGTGCCCAGCCCCTTCGTCACCCGCGTGCCGCCGAAAGGCGACGCCGCCAAGGCCGTGCCCGACGACAAGGCCGCCAAGGCCAAGGACGAGAAGCTGCGGCTCGACTTCCACGACATCCTGACCGGCAAGAAGGACCCGGACGTCGAAGGCAAGGGCGCGAAAGACGCCAAGGACGGCAAAGAGGCCAAAGCGGCCCCGTCAACGCCGGTGAGCAAGGAAGCGTTTTACCTGCAGGCCGGCGCCTTCACGAGCGCGCAGGAGGCCGACAACCTCAAGGCCCGCCTGGCGCTGCTGGGCCATGAAGCGTCCGTGCAGTCCGCCAATATTCCCGACAAGGGCGCCTGGCACCGCGTGCGCCTGGGCCCGTACGGCAGCGTGGAAGAACTCACACGCGTACGTGATGCGCTGAAACAGAACGGAATCGACACCACACTGGTCAAAATCCGCGACGCCGAAGCCAAATCCGGCAAATAGTGCGTCCCCCACGGAGCCCTCCATGCCTACCCGCCGCCACATCCTCCTGACCTTGGCCGCCGCCCCTTTCGCCGCCGGCCTTCCCGTGTTCGCGCAAGCACCGGGCAAGGACTACAAGCTGGTCGAGCCGCCGCAGCCGACCGACGCGCCGGGCAAGATCGAGGTCATCGAATTTTTCTGGTACGGCTGCCCGCACTGTTTCGCCCTGCAGCCCAGCCTCAAGGCCTGGCTCAAGAAGAAACCGGCGGACGTGGCGTACACGCGCATTCCGGCCGTGTTCAGCCAGAGCTGGGTCGCCCACGCCCGTCTCTATTACACGCTGGATGCGCTGGGCGAGGTCGACCGCCTGCACGACCAGGTCTTCAATGCCATCCACCTGAGCAAACTGCGGCTCGCGGACCGCGATTCGATGGCGGACTGGGCGGCCGCGCGCGGCATCGACCGCCAGAAATTCCTCGACACGTTCAACTCGGTAGCCGTGGAGAACCGCACGCGCCGCGCGATCGATACCACCAAGGCGTACAACCTCGACGGCACGCCCTCGATCGCGATCCAGGGGCGTTACGTCACCTCGCCGGCGCAGGTGTTCGGCGACGCGCCGTCGGACATGAACAAGTTCTGGCAGATCGTGGACCAGATCATTGCCATGGCCCGCAAGGGTGGCGCCGCCAAATAACGGCGGCCGCAGAAGCTTCCTCGCGGCGCTCGCCGCGGGGAGCGCCGGGCTGCTCGCGCGCACGGCGCAGGCCCAGCAGAATCTGACGCCGGGCAAGCAGTACCGGCTGATCCCGCAGCAGCCACTCCCGCCCGGCCCGCGCATCGAAGTCCTCTACTTTTTCTTCTACGCCTGCCCGTTCTGCAACGAACTGCTGCCGCGGACCGACGCCTGGCTGAAGCGCAAGCCGGCCGACGTACTCTTCCGCCGCATTCCCGTGGTGGTTAAGGAAACCTGGATTCCGCTCGCGAAGCTGTACTACACGCTCGATGCGCTCGGCGTGGAAGAAAAGCTTCACGCCACCGTTTTCGATGCGTACCACAAGCAGGACCTGCACATGAGCCAGGAGACGGTCGTCACGGAATGGGCCGTCAAGCAGGGCATCGACCGCGAGCGCTTCCTCGCGGCCTACCGTTCCGAGGACACGATCAAAAAGGTCGCCCGCGCCCGCGAACAGACCCTCGCCTATGAGATCGAGGGCACGCCTTCTTTCGTGGTCGACGGCCGCTACCTCACCTCCGGCGGCATGGTCGACCGCCTCCCCGACCTGATCACGGTTCTCGACGGCCTGGTCCGCCTCGCGCGCCAGCAGCGCATCGCGAAGTAACCCGATGGCGCGGCAGCCCGTCCCGCGCGCGGTGTTCATCACGGGCGCCTCCAGCGGCATCGGCGCTGCGCTCGCCCGCCACTACAACCGCCAGGGCGCCACGGTCGGCCTGGTGGCGCGCCGCCGGGATGTCCTGGAAGCGCTGGCGCGCGAACTCGACAAGCCGATCGTCCTGACGGCCGACGTGCGGAACGGCGAGGCGATGACCAACGCGGCGCGCTACTTCATCGCACAGGCCGGCGTGCCAGATCTCGTGATCGCCAATGCGGGCGTCAGCGTTGGCATGGTCACCGGCGGCAAGCCCGAGGACATTTCGGTGTTCCAGGAAGTCATGGACATCAACGTGCTCGGCGCGGTACACACTTTTCAGCCCTTCGTGGCGGCCATGCGCGATCGCGGCCACGGTACGCTGGTCGGCATTGCGAGCGTCGCGGGTTTTCGCGGTCTGCCAGGCTCGGGGGCGTACTCGGCTTCGAAAGCCGCGCTGATTTCCTACCTGGAAAGCCTGCGCGTCGAACTGCACGGCAGCGGCGTACAGGTCAGTACCATCTGTCCGGGCTACATCGCCACGCCGATGACCGCGCACAATCCCTACGCAATGCCCTTCATCCTGGAAGCGGATGAGTTTGTTGCGCGCATGGCCCGCGCGGTCGCGGCCGGACGGAGGTTCGCCGTCATTCCGTGGCCGATGGCGATCGTCGGCAGTGTGCTGCGGGTGTTGCCGGACTGGCTCTACGACCGGCTGTTTGCGGGCGCGCCGCGGAAGCCGGGGAGGAATTAACCGCAGCCGGTTGCTCAGGTACGGATGGCAGAGGCTGAGAGTTTGACGCCGAGTGCATGCAGTAGTTTAAGCATGGTGTCGTACCGTGGCTTGGCACCTGGCGTCAGCGCCTTGTACAGGCTTTCGCGGCCGAGGCCCGTATCCTTGGCGAGTTGTGCCATGCCACGGGCGCGGGCCACATCACGCACGGCGGTCAGAAACACATCCGGATTGGGATCTTCCAGTGCGGCGGTAATGTATTCCGCGATGGTCTCCTCATCATCGAGATAGTCCGCGGCATCAAAGCGGGAATATTTAGCCATGGCTCACTCCTTGTCTAAAGCCCGCGCCATCTCAATGGCGCGTTTGATATCACGCTTCTGCGAGGACTTGTCGCCGCCCAGGAGAAGCAGATAGACCACCTCTGCGCGCCGCGTGAAATAGGCGCGATAGCCCGGCCCAACGTGGATACGCATTTCAGAAACGCCTTCGCCCACCGACGCACAATCGCCGAAATTGCCATGCTCGGCCGACCGGATACGATGGATGATCCGGGCGCGGCCCACTTTGTCTTTCAGGCAGGCGAGCCAAACGTCGAATTCCTCGGAACGCTCAAAGATGAGCATGCTTTACATTGTATCCAAATGGATACTCACACGCAATCCTTGACGCAGGTCAGGCGGGGTCGCCGTCAAAAAGAAACCGTGCTCTGGACCTTGGACAACCCGGGTCGGCAAGCAATGAATCGTAATACGCTCTAATCGCCTCGCTCATGGCTTAGCCCTCCAGCTGATCAATTTAGCGGCAAAATCTCTGGTAGTAGCAGCGAACACGGCAATAAGGAATGACAGCAACCAATAGAATGGCGACAGGCCAAACCACGCAAACACCGGGTCCGTCCGACAACCATAAGATAGAAATGTGCTTCTGCGCACTGTAGTCAGATTGCTGTATTTCAGGAGGATCGAAAAAGCACCCGCGAGAATCAAAGCGAGCAGCAAATAGAAAATTAATTTCCGCACGAATGAATACATGACCGTTTTTCGTGGTGTCGCCGGATTGGGATTCGCGTCTCGAATAAAGTCGAGCGAGCTCGCAGGAGACTCTTCCGTGCTAGGGGAAACCACGAAATGGCGATAGTTGTCATGCTTCGACGCATGCAGCCATCGCCAGAATACCCATACTTGCAGCGGAATAAGCGTAATCATCATCGTCATCAATAGACGCATTATTTCTGGGGCCGCATTGCAGTTGTCGTAGTTACCGACTGCTGGCGCGATCGACCGGACAAGTTCGACAAAATCGTTGAGCGCTGGATATCGCGCCAGTACATCAACAGGTGCCAGCCATGCAACGAGGGCTTGCAACGCACTGATTGCTACAAAGGCCAGTAACGTGCGTGGCGCTTGTCGGGTATTTTGAGAATCAGACATATGGAACCGTAAGCCTTTCGGTCCTATTAGTCAGGTATTAAGTGTTAATGGGGTCGTAGACCACGGATATTATTGTCGTCCACACACAAGGGGTCAGAGCACGGATACTGATCTTTCCGACTGATTTACGCTGTGCCACGTCATTCTGCTACTCCTCCCGCCAGCAACTCCAGCAACGCCTCCCCATACCGCTCCCGCTTCGTCGCCCCAATCCCCGAAATCCGCCCCAGCGCCTCGTCACTGTGCGGACAATCCTGCGCCAACTGTGCCAGCGTCGCGTCGTGGAAGATCACATAGGCCGGCACGCCCTGTTCCTTCGCCGTCGCCGCGCGCCAGGTGCGCAACCGCTCCCAGCGTTCGCGGGCCGCGGCGTCCAGCGCAAGGATGGGTGCCGCGCCGCGGGAGCTGCTGCGCGAGGATGAGGCGCGGCTGCGTTCGACCAGTTTCCGCATGGAAACCGTCTGCCCGCCGGTGAGCACGCCGCGGCTGGCTTCCGTCAGGCGCAGCGCGCCGTGGCGTTCATGGTCCACGGCCAGCAGGCCCTGCGCCACGAGCTGGCGGAACACCGCGCGCCAGGCTTTCTCGTCCACGTCCTTGCCGATGCCGTAGGTCGTCACCTTGTCGTGGTCCCACTTGCGGATGCGCTCGGTGTCCTTGCCCAGAAGCACGTCGGTGAGGTGCCCGGCGCCGAAGCGCTGGCCGGTGCGGAAGGCGCAGGACAGCGCCTTCTGCGCGGCAACGGTGCCGTCCCACACTTCCGGCGGCTCCAGGCAGTTGTCGCAGTTGCCGCAGGGCGTTGAAGCCTCGCCGAAGTAATCGAGCAAGCGCACGCGCCGGCAGCTCGTGGCCTCGCACAGGCCCAGCAGCGCGTCGAGCTTGGCGCCGGAGACGCGCTTGAAGGTTTCGTTGGCCTCCGACTCATCGATCATGCGGCGCTGGTTCACCACGTCGGCCAGACCGTAGGCCATCCACGCATCGGCCGGCGCGCCGTCACGGCCGGCGCGGCCGGTCTCCTGGTAGTAGCCTTCGATGCTTTTCGGCAGGTCGAGGTGGGCGACGAAGCGCACGTCGGGCTTGTCGATGCCCATGCCGAAGGCGATAGTGGCGGTCATCACCAGCCCTTCCTCGCGCAGGAAGCGCGCCTGGTGCTCCGCGCGCGACGCCGCGTCCATGCCCGCGTGATAGGGCAGGGCCGCGATGCCCTGCTGCACCAGCCACTCGGCCGTCTCCTCCACCTTGCGCCGCGACAGGCAGTAGACGATGCCGGCGTCGCCCGTGTGCTCCTCGCGCAGGAAGGCGAGGAGTTGCGACCGCGCGTCCGCCTTCTCGACGATGCGGTAGCGGATATTCGGCCGGTCGAAGCTGGAAATGAAGATGCGCGCTTCGCCGAGATCGAGCCGCTCGATGATCTCCTGCCGCGTCAGCGCATCCGCGGTGGCCGTCAGCGCGATGCGCGGCACTTTGGGAAAACGCTCGTGCAACACCGAAAGCTGGATGTACTCCGGCCGGAAATCGTGGCCCCATTGCGAGACACAGTGCGCCTCGTCGATGGCGAACAGCGCAACGCCGGCACCGCCCTGCAGTTGTTCCAGCAGGGACAGGAAGCGCGGCATCATCAGCCGCTCCGGCGCCACATACAGCAGGTCGAATTCGCCGGCCAGCAGCGAGCGTTCGACCGCACGGGCGTCTTCCGCCGACAGCGTGGAGTTCAGGAAGGCCGCGTTGACGCCGGCCCCGCGCAGCGCCGCCACCTGGTCCTGCATGAGCGCAATGAGCGGGGAGACGACGATGCCGGTGCCAGGGCGAAGCAGTGCCGGGATCTGGTAGCAGAGGGATTTGCCGCCACCGGTGGGCATCAGCACCAGCGCATCGCCACCGCCAGAGACGTGCCCGATGATGTCCGCCTGCGGACCACGGAAGGCCGGGTAGCCGAAAACTTCGCGCAGTACGGAAAGCGCGTCTGCCGCCCTGGTGGCCAACACCCCTACTCGACGGTGACCGACTTGGCCAGGTTGCGCGGCTTGTCGACATCGTTCCCGCGCTCCACCGCCGCGTGGTACGCCAGCAGTTGCAGCGGGATGGTGTGCAGGATCGGCGAGAGCATCCCGGCATGGTCGGGCATGCGGATGACATGCATGCCCTCGGCCGGCGTCATGCGCGTGTCCTGGTCGGCCAGCACGTGCAGCTCGCCGCCGCGGGCGCGGACTTCCTGCAGGTTTGACTTGAGCTTTTCGAGCAGGGCGTCGTTCGGGGCGATCGCCACCACCGGCATGAAGCGGTCCACCAGCGCCAGCGGCCCGTGCTTCAGTTCGCCCGCGGCATAGGCCTCGGCGTGGATGTACGAGATTTCCTTGAGCTTCAACGCGCCTTCCATGGCGATGGGCCAGTGGATGCCGCGGCCGAGGAACAGCGCGTGGTGGCGGGGCGCGAAGTCTTCCGCCCACATTTTTACTTGCGGCTCGGTATGCAGGACGTTCTGCAGGGCCGTCGGCAGGTGCCGCAACTGGTGCAACAGTTCGCCTTCATGCTCCAGCGTCAGGCGCTTGCGCACCTTCGCCAGCGTCATCGTCAGCAGCACCAGCGCGGCGAGCTGGGTCGTGAAAGCCTTGGTGGAGGCGACGCCGATCTCGGGGCCCGCCCGCGTCAGGAAGCGCAGGTTGGAGGCGCGGATCAGCGCCGACTCCGGGACGTTACAGATCGACAGACAATTCTTGTGGCCGAGCGATTTGGCGTGCTGGAGCGCCGCCAGCGTGTCGGCGGTTTCGCCGGACTGCGAGATCGTGATGATCAGCGTCTTCGGGTCCGGCACGGACTCGCGGTAGCGGTATTCGCTCGCGATCTCCACCTGGCAGGGGATACCCGCCACGCTTTCCAGCCAGTACCGCGCCACCATACCCGCGTGATAGCTGGTGCCGCAGGCGAGGATCAGCACGCCGTTCGCCTCGCGGAACGCGGCTTCGGCTTCGACGCCGAACAGTTGCGGCACGATCGAACCGGCGCTGGTGACCATCTCGAGCGTGTTGGCGACCGCCATCGGCTGCTCGAAGATTTCCTTCTGCATGAAGTGGCGGTAATTGCCCTTGTCGACCGCGGCGGCCGTGAGCTGGGAAACATGCACCGCCCGTTCGACGCGCGCGCCTTTGGCATCGACGATGGTGATGCTGCCGGCCTCAAGCTTGGCGCAATCGCCGTCCTCCAGATACATGATGTTCTGGGTGACCTGGATCAGCGCGGAGGCGTCCGACGCGGCGAAGTTTTCGTGCTTGCCCAGTCCCAGCAGCAGCGGCGCGCCATGCCGGGCCACCACCAGCGTGCCCGGCTCGGCCGCGCGCACGACCGCGATGGCGTACGCACCCGCCAGTTCGGCCAGCGTGCGCTGCACGGCCTCGAACAACGGGCCGCCGCCCTTGAGATGGCTGTGCACCAGATGGGCGATGACCTCGGTATCCGTGTCCGAGACGAAGACATAGCCTTCGCCCTGCAGCTTGCGCCGCAACTCATCGTGGTTCTCGATGATGCCGTTGTGCACGACCGACACGTCGCCGGATACATGCGGATGCGCGTTCTTTTCCGACGGCACGCCGTGGGTGGCCCAGCGCGTGTGCGCGATGCCCAGGTGCCCGGTCAGACCCTGCGCGCTGGCAAGCTTCTCCAACTCCGCGACGCGGCCGGTCGAACGGGCGCGTTCGAGCTTGCCGTTGATGACGGCAACACCCGCGGAATCGTAGCCACGGTATTCGAGCTGCTTCAGGCCCTCGAGCAGGATGGGGACGACGTTGCGTCCCGCGATGGCGCCGACGATGCCGCACATGTTCTTAGTGAGGCGTGAGGGGTGAGGCGTGAGGGGTGCAAAACCTGTTCTTCACTGCGTTCATCCTTTGGGTATTTTGACCGGGCGTTTCCAGCCTGGCACCGTCATCTGTTTCGAGCGCGACAGCGTGAGGGCGTCGGCCGGTGCTTCCTTGGTGATGGTGGAGCCGGCGCCGATGGTGGCGCCGCGCCGCACCGTCACAGGCGCCACGAGCTGGGTATCGGAGCCGATGTGCACGTCGTCCTCGATGATAGTGCGATGCTTGTTCGCACCGTCGTAGTTGCAGGTGATGGTGCCGGCGCCGATGTTGACCCGCGCGCCCACCGTCGTGTCACCGATATAGGCGAGGTGGTTGGCCTTGGAGCCGTGGCCGATGTCGGCGGCCTTGAAC
>JBOIEQ010000146.1:0-10583 GCA_050741255.1 Burkholderiales bacterium
CACGCCAAGCAGCCTCGTACCCTTGGCCGCCCAGTCGCGCGCGCTGCCGGTGCCGTATTCCTCGCCCGCGATGACGAACAGCGGCACCTGTTCCGCGGCATAGCGCGTGGTCGCGTCAAACATGGTCAGCTGTTCACCGCTCGGCTGGTGGACGGTGACGCCCCCCTCGACGCCGGGCACCATCATGTTGCGCAAACGGGCGTTCGCGAACGCACCCCGCATCATGACTTCGTGGTTCATGCGCCGGGCGCCGTAGTTGTTGAAATCGGCGGGCTTGACGCCCAACTGTTGCAGGTACACACCGGCCGGTGAGCTCGCCTTGATGCTGCTGATCGGGCTGATGTGGTCGGTCGTGATCGAATTGCCGAGGATCGCCAGCGCGCGGGCGCCGTGGAATTCGCGCAGGCTCGACGTCGTCAGTTCCGCATCGAGAAACGGCGGTTCCTTGATGTAGCTGGAGTCCGTGCGCCACGGATAAAGGTCGCCGTGGGACTGCGGGATGTCTTTCCACAGTGGGTTGGCCACATCGAAATCCATTCCGTAGATGCCGCGATACTGGTCAGGTTTCACCGCCGTCCGCACCAGGTGCGCGAGTTCATCGGGGTCCGGCCACAGGTCCTTGAGGTAGACGGGCGTCCCCGTCTGGTCGTGTCCGAGCGGCTCGGTGGCGAGATCGATGTCGATTCGCCCGGCCAGCGCGAACGCCACCACAAGCGGGGGACTGGCGAGAAATGCCGCGCGCACGGCCGCATGAATGCGCGCTTCGAAGTTGCGGTTGCCGGACAGCACCGCGCAGGCGACCGCATCCGAATCCGTGATCGATTTTTCGAGCTCGCCGTCGATCGGGCCGGAAGCGCCGAAACAGGTGGTGCAGCTGTAGCCGACCACCCTGAAGCCGAGCGTGTCCAGGTACTGTTGCAAGCCGGTGGCATTGAGATACTCGCTGACCACCCGCGAGCCCGGCGCCAGCGACGTCTTCACCCAGGGCCGGACCTGCAGGCCGCGCTCCACCGCTTTCTTCGCCAGCAGGCCCGCGGCGAGCATGACGCCCGGATTGGACGTGTTCGTGCATGAGGTGATGGCGGCAATCACGATGTCGCCATCACCCGGTGACGCAGGGCCCTTGCGGACGGTCGTGCCCGTTTTGCCGTATCCGCCGTCGGCAACCGGCTTCTTGAGCAACGACGCGAAGCGCGGTTTCACCTCCGCGAGGGGAATGCGGTCCTGCGGCCGCTTGGGCCCGGCCAGGTTCGGCGTAATGGTGGCCAGGTCGAGCGGCAGCACCTGCGAATAATCCACGTCGCCGGCCTGCACGGGTCCCAGGCAGCCCTGCGCGCGGTAATACGCCTCGGTCGCGGCGATCCGCGCTTCGTCCCGCCCCGTCTGGCGCAGGTAGGCCAGCGTCTGCGCATCGACCGGGAAGAAGCCGACCGTCGCGCCGTATTCGACCGCCATGTTGGAGATCGTCGCCCGGTCCGGCACCGTCAGGTTCGCGACGCCCGCGCCGAAAAACTCCACAAACTTGCCCACGACCTTGGCCTGCCGCAGCATTTCCGTCACATGGAGTACCAGATCGGTCGAGGTCACGCCCGCATTCAGTTTCCCCGTCACGTGCACGCCCACCACGTCCGGCGTCAGCATGAACACCGGCTGGCCGAGTACCGCCGTCTGCGCTTCGATCCCGCCCACGCCCCAGCCGACGGTACCAAGACCCGCGATCATGCAGGTATGCGAATCGGTGCCGACCAGCGTGTCGGGATAGTCGACGCCGTCCTTCGACAACAGGCCGGGCGCGAAGAATTCGAGGTTGATCTGGTGCAGGATGCCGAAGCCGGGGGGGATCAGGCGTATGCCGTCATAAGCCTGCATCGCCCACTTCACGAAACTGAAGCGCTCGTGGTTGCGCTCGATCTCCAGCGCCATGTTCTGCTGCAGCGCCTCCGGCGTGCCGTGGTAATCGACCGTCAGCGTGTGGTCGAGCGTCATGTCGACCGGTACCCGGGGTTCCACCACTGCGGGCGAACCGCCGCGGCGCTTGACCGCGTCGCGCATCGCCGTCAGGTCGCCCAGCAGCGGAATGCCCGCCGCGCAGTTGAGCACGACGCGGCCGACGACGAAGGGGATCTCCGTCGTGCGGGAGGCGTTCGGTTGCCATCCGGCCAGGTCGCGGACGTGCTCTTCCTGTACGCGAACGCCGTCGCAATTGCGCAGCAGCGATTCGAGCACGATGCGAATCGAAATCGGCAGCCGCGAAATCCGGCCCACCCCCTGCTTCTCCAGCGCCGGCAAGGAAAACAGCCGGCTCTTCCTGCCGGGGGTCAGTTCGACTTCGGTTTCGCAGGCGGTATGCAGAGATGCGGTCATGGGATGCAGTCGATGTGAGCGAACGATGGAGTATTAGTCGGCGCGCACGCCGGCTTCCTGGATTACCTTCAACCACTTGGCGAAGTCCTTGCGCAGCATCGCGGAGAATTCCTCCGGTGAGGTGGTTAGCACCTCGGCCGCCTGCGCGGTCATGCGCTCTTTCATGTCCTGCGTTCCCGCAATCTTGACGATGTCCGCGTGCAGACGATTCACGATGGCCGTCGGCGTGCCGGCCGGCGCCAGCACACCGTTCCAGGAAACAACGACCAGTCCGGGCAATCCTGCTTCCTTCGCATCGGGAACCGCGGGCGCCGCCGGCCAGCGTTTGCTGTCCGTCACCATGAGGGCCTTCAACTTGCCGCCCTGCACGTACGACACTGCCGACGGCATTGTCGCGAACAGCGCGTCCACATGCCCGCCCATCAGGTCCGCGACCGCGGGGGCACCGCCCTTGTACGGCACGAACGAAATCCCGACGTGCGCGAGTGTCTTGAACAGTTCGCCCGTCAGGTGATTGGTACTGCCGGGTCCCGAGGTCGCGAAATTGAGCTGTCCGGGACGCGCCCTGGCAAGCGCGATCAGTTCCACGGTCGACCGCACCGGCAACGCCGGGTGCGTCACCAGGATGTTTGGAAAAATGATGACGACGCTGACCGGCGCGAAATCCGCATTGGGGTCGTACGGCAGTTTTGTGTACAGCCCCGGGCTCATGGACAGTTCGTTGCTCGTACCCATCAGGAGGGTGTATCCGTCCGGCGGCGATTTGGCGACGTAGCCGGCGCCGATGGTGCCCGTCGCGCCCGCCCGGTTGTCGATCACCACCGGCTGCCCCAGCGTTTCCGTCAGCCTCTGCGCCAGCGGCCGCGCGACAACGTCCGCCGGACCGCCGGGTGGAAACGGCACGACGAGGCGCACCGGTTTCGACGGGTATGTCTGCGCGGCCGCACCGGCCGCGAACAACGTGATGACCGTCACCACTGCGCGCCACATCGAACGCTCGCTCCCCACCCTCGCCTGCCTTTCTCGCGCTTTCTCAGCGCATGATGAAGGGATTCGGCACTTCGGTCGCGGTGGATATCCAGACACTCTTGGTCTGCAGGTATTCCTTGATCATTTCCTGTCCGCTCTCGCGGCCGAGCCCGCTGCGTTTGTAGCCGCCGAACGGCGACAGATAGCTGACGGCGCGGTAGGTGTTGATCCACACCGTGCCGGCCTGCAGCTTCTCCGCCATCAGCAGTGCGCGGCGCATGTTCTGCGTCCAGACGCCCGCGGCGAGACCGTAGACGACATCGTTGCCGATCGCGATGGCATCAGCCTCGTCCTTGAACGGAATCACGGAAAGCACCGGCCCGAACACTTCTTCCTGTGCGATGCGCATGCGGTTGTTCACGCCGGTGAAGATGGTCGGTTCGACGAACCAGCCGTTTCCGCATTCCGGGCGCGTCGCCTTGGCGCCGCCCAGCGCGGTATGGGCGCCCTCCCCCTTGGCAATGTCGATGTAGCCGAGCACCTTCTCGTATTGCGGCTTGTTGGTGACAGGCCCGACCTGGGTGTCGAGACTCATCGGATCGCCCATCTTCGCGGTTTTCGCGAAGGCGACCAGTTTCTCGACGAAGGCGTCGTGGATCGTCTCCTGCACCAGCAGGCGCGAGCCCGCGATGCAGGTCTGGCCCGTCGCGGCGAAGATGCCGGAAATCGCGCCCTTGACTGCGTTGTCCAGTTCGGCGTCGTCGAACACGATATTGGGCGACTTGCCGCCGAGTTCCATGCTGACGCGCTTCAATCCGCGCGCCGCGGCTTCGTAGATCTTCTGGCCGGTGGCGTCGGAGCCGGTGAAGGCGACCTTCGCAACCAGGGGGTGCTCGACGAGGGGCGTGCCTGCTTCGGCGCCGAATCCGGTCACGACATTCACCACCCCCGGCGGAAATCCCGCCTGCTCGATCAGTTTCATGAATTCGAGCAGCGAGGCCGACGTATATTCGGAGGGCTTGATGACGACGGTGTTGCCGGCGGCGAGTAGCGGCGCAAGCTTCCATGCCGTCAGCAGCAGCGGCGAATTCCAGGGAATGATCGCGGCGATCACCCCCAGCGGTTCGTAGCGCGTGTAGTTGAACGTGTCAGGTTTGTCGATCGGAATGACATGGCCTTCGATCTTGTCCGCGAGGCCGCCGTAGTAGTGATACCACTGGGCCATGTATGCCGTCTGCGCACTCATCTCGGCAAACAGCTTGCCGTTGTCGCGCACCTCGACTTCCGCCAGCGCCTTCGAATGCTCGCCGATCAGGTCGCCGAGCTTGCGCAGCAAGGCGCCGCGTTTCGACGCCGTGAGCTTCGGCCATTCGCCCGCGGTAAAGGCGGCGTGGGCGGCCCGCACGGCCCGGTCGACATCCTCCTTGTTGCCGCGCGGAATCAGTGCCCACGGCTGCCCCGTATACGGGTTGTGGCTCTCGAAATGCTCGCCCGCGGCAGGATCGGCCCATTGGCCGCCGATATAAAGGGAATACCGGGCGAGCTTCTTCTCCGTCGTATCCATGAAATTCCTTCTGCCGGGAAGCGCCGCGCGCTCAGTCGTACGCCTTGGCCGTGCCCAGCAAGGCCTCGCGGAACCGGTTCTTGAGGGCGACGCCGTCACGGAACCTGATCGACATGGGGTAACGGGTCGCCGTGATCTTGATGTCGACAAATGTCGGACCGTCGGCCTTGTAGAGCTTCGGAATCCAGGCATCGAGTGCTTTCCTCGTGAGAACGGTCGTACTGCGCGCGAAATTCGCCGCCTTGGCCATGCCCGCGAGGTCGACGCCGCGGCTGGTGTGGGTGGGCTGCATGCCGGTCTCGCTGTACAGCTCGTTATCGAGCACGACGATCGTCAGGTTGCGCGGCGCCTTGGCGCCGATGGTGGCAAGTGAGCCCAGCCCCATCAGCATTTCGCCGTCACCCGTGATCACGACCACCTGGCGTTTGGGCTGGGCCAGCGCGAGGCCGAGTCCCACCATGGCTGCCGCCCCCATGCCGCCCCACAGGTAAAAGGTGTTGGGATGGTCGTGCACGCCGCAGTCGTAGCAGGATGACCCCAGTCCGGTGACCACCAGCGCATCGCCGCGTTTGTCGAGAATCGCCTTGACCACCACGCGCCGGTCAAGCACGGCTTTGGTTTTTTTCGCCATGGTTATTTGCTCCAGTCCTTGAATCCGATGACCCGCTGGCCGATCAGCACGGCCACCGGACGGTAGGCGCTGAACGCCATCTGCGCGGCCGCAAACACGGTTTCGCCGACACGCGCCGCGTCGTCCACATGATGGACGACCACGCCTGCCGCCTGCAGCACCGGAGCCGTGCTTTGCCCCATCGGCAGCTGCCAGGGATTGAATTCGCCCCACTCTCCGCGCATGGTCACCAGCGTGAGCAACGGAAACCGGCATTCCAGGATGGTGCCCAGCATGTTGATGCAGTTGCCCGCCCCGGAGGATTGCATCAGCAGCGCGCCCCGCTGGCCGCCCAGCCAGGTGCCAGCGAGCATGGACACGCCCTCCTCTTCGCTCGTCAGCGAGACCGTCTGGATATTGCGGTCGGCATGACACTTGAGGATGAGTTGCGTGTGCCCCGCGTCCGGCACGTAGGCGACCTGGCGGATGCCCACGCGCTGGAACGCGTCGTAAATGTCATTCGGCCAGGTGGCCGGTTTTTTCTCTGCTGTCAACGGAAACTCCTTGTTTCAACAACGTTGGTCGACACCGCGGGCGGCGTTCAGGGCGTACGCGCCCCTTGTGCAACGGCCTTCCTGCTCATGCCCTGGAGGAAAGACCGGATGCCTCTTTGCATGAACACTTTCAGATGGACGTTGACCCAGCGTAATCCCATCCCGAGGTAGCGGTTCGTCGCTTCGAGATCGTCCTGCACGTTCATGCCCGCGGGCCTCCCGGCGTCCGCGATGCGCTTGATCGCATCTTCCACCGCAGCCTGCACGCCGGGATGCTTGCGGTTTCCCCGGTGCCCCATCGACTGGGCCAGGTCGAGCGCTCCCAGATAGAACACGTCGATTTCCTTCACCTTGAGCAGTTCCGGCAGGTTTGCGAGCGCGTCACGTGATTCCATCATCGCCACGAGCAGCTTTTCCTCGTAGTTGCCTTCCCATTCCTGCATGCTCTTGATGATGGTCCGTACCGACGCGACATCGTGAATGTGCGGAACCTGGACGCCGCCAACGCCGCAGCTCAGATAGCGGTTGATCAGCCCGCCTTCGTTGCTCCACGGACGGACGACGGACCCGATTCCTGCCGCCCGGGCCGCGCGCGCGAGCGCTTCCACCTGTCCGAAATCGGTGCTGCTGTGCTCGCAATCGATGAAAACCATGTCGAAGCCTGCGCCGCCGACGAACTCCACGATATCCGGCGTCGGAAAATCCGTGTTGCAGACCGACACGACCTGGCCCGAGGCCAGCTTTGATTTAACCATTGCAGACATGATCAGTTTCGCCGGCCGACATCATTCGAGCGTGGCGCCCGACGCATTGACGACCATGTTCCATCGGGCAAGATCGTCCTTGATGACACGCGCGAACTCTTCGGGCGAGTTGCCCACCAGATTCGTTCCCGCCGCCTCGAAACGTCCTGCACGGGCAGTGAGGTATCGCCTACGGCCAGTATTGTGCACGCACCGGACGACTGTCCGCCGGCTTTTTTCTTGCGCATCAATGATTCCTCGTCGACGTCGTCGCGGGTCGGCTTGCGGCACTATCCTCAGTCCATCGTGGCGCCGGATGCCTTGATGATCACCGCCCACTTGGCCAGATCGGACTTGATGACTTTCGCGAACTCGGCCGGCGAACTTGCGACCATGACCGTGCCGGTCGGCTCGAACCGGTTCTTGAATTCCGGAAGCTCGAGTATCCGTCGCGTTTCCCCGTATAGCTTGTCCACGACGCGGGGGTCGGTCCTGGCGGGCGCCAGCATGCCGTACCAGAGGTCGGCCTCGAATCCCGCAAGACCAGGCATTTCTGCCATGGCCGGTACGTTGGGTAGCGCGGGCGAACGCTTGAGACTCGTCACCGCGAGCACGCGCAGGCGGTTTTGCTCGATGATCGGCGTGGCCGTCAGGATGCTCAGGAACATGAAGTGCACCTCGCCGCCCAGCAACGCGATCAGCGCGGGCCCTCCGCCCTTGTAGGGTACGTGCGTGATGTCGATCTTCGCCTGCGTCTTCAGTGTTTCGCCGGACAGATGGGCGCCACCGCCGCTGCCCGAGGACCCGTAATTCAGGCCGCCGGGCTTGCTCTTTGCGAGGGCGATCAATTCCGGAACCGTTTTTACCGGCACTGAAGGGTGCGCGAGCAGCACGAACGGCAGGCTCGCCAGTTGCGTCACCGGTGCGAAATCCCTGACCGGATCGTAGGGGAGCTTCACGAGCAGCGGGTTGATCACGATCGTCGCGTTCGTCGTAACCAGGATCGTATAGCCGTCTGGTTGCGCTCTCGCGACCATGTCGGCGCCGATGTTGCCGTTGCCGCCCGCGCGATTGTCCACGATGATCGACTGGCCCCAGGTTTCGCTGTACTTCTGGGCGATGGCGCGGGCAAAAATATCGGTGCCCCCGCCGGGCGCAAAGGTCACGACCAGTCGGATGGGTTTCGTCGGGTATGAAACAGCACTGGCTGCCAGCAGCGGTGCCGGTGACAGAACGGCCAGCACGGCCGGCAAGAGCAGGCAACAACGCACGAGTCCGGACATCTCTCCTCCTTCATTCGCAGGCCAGTCAACACTCGGATGTGACGGCGCGCCAGCCTGTCTGGGAATGGTCGCGGAAAACGGCGAGGTTCTTCGCGTTATGCGCTGCCATGCGCAGGGCACTGCACCAGTGTTACATGCTAACGACAATCCGGTATACGCGACAAGAATAAATTCAGATACTGGTATTCCGCCTGAGAATGCTCAAATCCGGCCATTTCCGGGCCCCTCCCGTAACCGTGTGCACCGACAAGGTATTCTTTCTGGCAATAGCTGGATGCTCAAATGTTATTTCATGCCATGGCACTGCGCTTAGTAATATGATGGATTAGAACGTCTGCCCGCCCCGGTGCTTGTGCCGTTTTGTGTTCACGGCAGATTCGACCGCTCAAACAATAAATCCGGAGGAGCAATTCCCAAACGTCCCGGGCGAACAATGAAGTTCGCCTGCACGTATCCAGTTCACAGTCGGCGGCGGCCGGAAAACAATCCACATTTTTGAGAAAGAGATCGAGTCATGGGACAGACGATGGCTGAAAAGCTGCTCACCAGGCACAACCTGACACAGGCACCGGTCAAGGCCGGGGATTTTGTCGAGGTGCGCATCGATGGCGCGATGTGCCATTACCAATTCATGGATATCCACCGCCTCGCCGTGGAAGCCGGGTTCAAGGACGGCTTCCCGCGGGTCTGGGACCGGGAGCGCGTTTACCTCCTGGTCGACCATCATCAACCTGCTCTCAGCCAGTCCTATGCTGACGAAAATGTATTGATCCGCCACGAAGCGAAGAAACTGGGCATCAAGTACTTTCACGATGCCGAGCCTGGCATCGCACACCAGATGATGCCGGACTATGGCTACGTGCGCGCCGGCGAACTGGTCGTCGGCAATGACTCTCACACCATCGCCTACGGCGCCCTCAATGCCGGCAGCACCGGCATTACCCGGGCCGACATGATGTACACGCTGCTGTTCGGCGAATTGTGGTTCCAGGTGCCGCAAACGGTGCGCATCAAGCTCGAAGGCCACCAGCCCAATTACCCGATCGCCAAGGACATCATCCTGTACCTGGCGGGCCAGTACGGCGACGACTTTGCCCAGAACATGTCGATCGAGTTCGCGGGATCGCTGGTGCCCCAACTCAGCATCGACAGCCGCATGTGCCTGTCCACGCAGGGCGTGGAAGTGGCCGCCAAGTTCGCGCTGTTCCCCTTCGACGACAAAACCCGCGACTATCTCGCCGCACGCACCGACAAGCCTTACGAACCGGTCGCGCCCGATGCCGACGCCCACTACGAAAAGGAAATCGTCGTGAACGTCGACGAGATGCCGTTCGTCGTGGCCAAGCCCCACCAGTTCGGCAACGTCGTCCCCATCGACGAGGTGAAAGGCGTACGGATCGACCAGGCCCAGATCGGGTCGTGCTCCAATGGCCGCTTCGAGGATCTCGAAATCGCAGCCCGCATGCTGAAGGGGCGCAAGGTCGCCAAAGGCGTGCGCTTCATCCTCTCCGCGGCCTCCCAGCATGTCTACCTGGAGTGCCTGAAAGCCGGCGTGATCGCACAGCTGATCGAATCCGGCGCGCAGGTGGTAACCCCAGGCTGCGGAATCTGCCAGCCCAAGGTCGGTTACGTGGCGGCGGGTGAGGTCTGCATCACTGCGACCACGCGCAACTTCAAGGGCCGCAAGGGCAGTCTCGATGCCCAGCTCTATTTGGGTGGGCCGCTCTCGGTGACTGCAGCGGCGATTGCCGGCGAAATCGTGAATCCGAAGGAGGTGTTTGGTGAAATTTGACCTGAACCAGCCGATCCGCGGCCGTGTGTGGAAATTCGGTGACTCCGTCGATACGGACTCCATCAACCCGTACTATCTCTATTCGAAGATGGAGGATCTGAAGAAACACACACTGGAATCGTTTCGTCCTGAATTTCCCAAGGAGGTGAAGCCGGGTGACATCATCGTGGCGGGCCGCAATTTCGGCTGCGGCTCCCACCGGCCCGGCCTTGTGCTGCGCGAAGTGGGCATCGCCGCCATCGTCCTCGAGTCCGCCTCCCGTCTGTTCCTGCGCAACAACATCGCCCTGCCCCTGCCGATCTTCATCACGCCCGGCATCACGGACATTATCGAGGACGGGCAGACCCTGGAGATCGACTACGCCCACGGCATCGCGCGCAACGCCGCGACCGGCGTCACCGCGGCGCTGCGGAAGTTTCCGCCGATGATCGAACGGATTTTCGAATGCGGCGGCCTGCCCGAACTGGCCCGCCAGCGCTACCTCGCCGAATCCGCGCGCTGACTCCGCTCCGCCGCCCCGGCAGCGAAGCGCGTCTGCGCTGCGATGTCTATTTCTTCGCGGCGTCGAGCTCCGCGAAGGCTTCGCGCGCGAGGCGAAAGCCGTCGATCCCCGCCGGCACGCCCGCGTAGGCCGCGACCTGCAGCATGACTTCCTTGATCTCGTCCTTCGTCACGCCGTTGTTGAACGCGCTCCGGATGTGCAG
>JBOIEQ010000147.1:0-10566 GCA_050741255.1 Burkholderiales bacterium
CCGCGTCGCCGAGTTTGCTGTGGTCCTCGAAGGCGTAGCCGCGGGCGGCGATCTCATGCCCGTCCTTCACCGCGGCTTCCACCACGCCCGGATTGTTCTCGGCGTCGAGCGCCGGCACGAAACACGGCGTTTTAAGGCCATGCGCGCGGAACACGTCGAACAGGCGCCAGGCGCCGGCGCGCATGCCGTAGCGGCCATAGGAAAAGCGGCCGTAGAGGTTTTCCTTGGCGGTCTCGTGGAGATCGACCGATTCGGCGTCGAAATTCACCGTCACGACGACACCGCAGGTCTTGCCATCCGGCCAGACAGAAGTTGCGCTCATTCGAACGCCCCCTGGTTGGCGAGGCACCAGCGCGCGAATTCCTGCAGGCTGTAGAAACGCACGCCCTCGAACTGCTTGATGTAGCGGATCAGGTCTTCCACGATCCGCGCCCGCGACGGGATGCCGGAACCCCAGCCGCTGCGCGGATGGAAGGTCAGCATGAAAAAGCCGTCTTCCGCGTACAGCGAGTCGAACTCCTGCTTCCACTGCGTGAGCACCTCCGACGCCGGGGTCATGCTGAACTTGAACCACGGGAAGTCGTCGAGGCTGTAGGTGTTGTTCGGGATCTCCACCATGTCGGTGAGGCGCACGCCGTCGATGCGCGCCATGTAGGGGAGGTCGAAATCCTTGTCGCTGGAGTCGTAGAGGTAGCCCAGCTTCTTCAGCACCCGCATCGTACGCGCGGTCTTGCGCCCGGAAGGCGAACGCCAGCCGACCGGGGCCGTGCCCGTGAGGTCGGTCAGGATGCGGTGCGTGCGGGTCAGCAGTTCCTCTTCCTCGTCGCCCAGTTCCCAGCCTTCGTGCAGGTAGCCGTGCGCCGCCACCTCGAAGCCGCGGCGATGGATTTCCTTGACCGTGTCTGGGTAATACTCCGCGTCATAGCCCGGCACGAAGAAGGTCGAGGGGATGCCGTGCTTCTCGAACAGGTCCATGTAGCGCGGAATGCCGCGCCGTGCCGAGTAACGGCCCCAGGAATTGACGCCCAGCGGCCGCAGCTTGCGGCCGATTTCGTGCGAGGGCCCGTCGAAATCCACCGTGATCATGCACGCACAGCGCACGCCCTCGGGCCATTTGAATTTACCGCGCATTCACCACCCTCACCTTCTTGCCATCCTTTTCCGGCAGCCGCACCGGCACGTATTTCGACCGCGTGGGTTGCCCCGCCGCGACATGCATCACTTCGGCGTCGAGATCAAAGACCAGCGACGCGATCGTCATCGTCGGTTCCGCACCCGCATACTCATGCGGGTAGCGGCAGATCGAGCGCGGCGCGCCGAACTCGTCCTTCAGCACCGCCTTCACGTCGTCCACCGTGATCGAACCGATCTTCGGTTCCAGCAATTGCCGTGCCCGGAAATCGCGGTAGACGCTGTCGCCGGTGTAATACTTGGCGACACCAGTGGCCTGCGCAACCGGCGACTGGAAATGGTTCGCGTGCGTCAGCAGTCCGCGCTCCGGATACACCATGTAGACGTGGTCGGGCGTGGTCTCGAAGTCGATGCCCACGCCGTCGCGGTGCGCGATCACGTAATTGCCGGAAGCGCCGCGCGGCGACTTGACCAGCGTGTCGATGGCTTCATAGTAATGGCGCGAATTGAGGATGCGCCGCCGCAGGATGGGGATGGGCACGCCCACCCGTCCCTTGTCCTCGTTGGAGACCAGCAGGTTGCCGCAGACGACGATGCCGTGCTCATTGAAGCCGTCGCGGCCCACCATGCCCGCTTCCACGATCAGCGACAGCGCCGGCTTGCCCTTCTGCTTCACGCGCAGCACCACGACCGCGTCGACCGTGGGATCGCGCCAGTCCCAGTTCTTGCCGATGATGACGCCGCCGCCCCTGGTGGCCTCGGGCAGCGCGATGATCGTGGTGCATTCCGTCGCCGGCTTCGTACCGGCAAGCGAACCGTACAGCAGTTCGGTGCGGCAATTGACCGCCACGATGTCTTCCAGCTTCTGCTGCGCACCCACGGCGATGCCGCGGATTTCCGCCATGATGCCGGCGTCGAGCGCCTCGATCTGCGCGGCGTACGCCCGCGCGCGCTCGCGCACCTCCTCGAGGGACAGTTTCGCCTGGCGGCTGAACGCGGACAGGTAGATCTCGATGGTGCGCGCGACGCGGTCGGCGGCCTGTTCGCCATACTGCTCGCCGCACTCGTGCGCGTCGCCTTCGATGCTGTAAACGGGAAAGGGCTTGTAGGTCGTCACCACACACCTCCGACTGCGAATCCGGTCCAAAGCGCGACGCCGCCGGGACGGCCGAGGCCGTGCGACGCCCGTTCATGCCTTTCGGAACCCTTCGATGATACACACGGCCGCGCGGCGGCGGAACATCCCGGCAGACGAATGAGCGGTGCAACCGCGTGTGGTGCTATATTTTGGGCTTCCCCCGTTTCCCCTCGCAGGATTCCGCCATGGCGCTCGACCTTCTCATCAAAAACGGCACCGTTGTGGACGGCACCGGCGCACCACGCCGGCGCGCGGACATCGGCATCAAGGACGGCCGCATCGTCGAAGTCGGTGCCGTCAAGGATGCCGCGCGCGAGACCGTGGATGCCGACGGCCTCATTGTCTGCCCCGGGTTCGTCGACCCGCACACGCACTACGACGCACAGATTTCCTGGGATCCCCTGCTGAACAGCTCCTCCGAGCACGGCGTCACCACCATCGTGATGGGCAACTGCGGGGTCGGTGTCGCGCCCTGCCGCCCGACGGACCACGACCGCGTGATCGAGGATCTCATCAACGTCGAAGGCATGTCGAAATCGGTTCTGGAGGAAGGCATCCAGTGGCAGTGGGACAGCTTCACCGACTACCTCGACATGGCCGGTCGCCAGGACTGCGCGCTCAACCGCGCCTTTCTGGTGCCGCTGTCGCCGCTGCGCACCTACGTAATGGGCGGCGACGCCAGCGAGCGCGGCGCCACCCCTGAAGAGACGCAGGTCATCAAGGGTTTGCTGCAGGCCGCCATGAACGCCGGCGCGTCGGGCTTCAGTTCCTCCAACAACCGGTCGCAGATCGGCTACCAGGGCAAGCCCTTCGCCGCGCGCATGACGAGCAAGGACGAATACACCGCCTATTGCGGCGTGCTGAAGCAGGCGGGCCGCGGCGTGGTTCAGATCGCGGTGACCAATCGCTTCGCCACGCTGGCGGATGACGAATACGAACTGCTCGACCACCTGATCACGCAGAGCGGCCGCAACGTGACATGGATTTCGCTTCTGAACGATCCCAACAAGGCCAACGGCTGCCGCGACGTGCTGGACAAATGCGCGCCCCTCATCGCGCGCGGCTGCGCGCCGCAGATGCTGATCCGCCCGATGCTCCGCGAATTCACCCTCATCAAGCCCTACCCCTTCATGGAGCTGCAGTCGGCGGGCCGCGTGTTCAACCAGACACCGGACGCGCAGAAAAAAATCTACGCCGAGCCGGCGTTCCGCGCGGCAGTCAAGGCAGAGCTGGCCGAAGGCCGCCGCTTCACCGGCCAGCCGCCGAAAACCATCATCTGCAAGGTCGGCAATCCGGCGCTGCGCGGTTTGGAGATGCGCACGGTCGGCGAGGTGGCCGCCGAACGCAACAAGGACCCGCTCGACACCCTCCTCGACATCTCCCTCGAGGACAATCTCGAGACGCTGTTCGCCTATGAGCGCGGCAACAGCGACCGCAAGCAGATCGCCGACATGTTGCGCGACCCGCGCACCATGATCGGGCTCGCCGACGGCGGCGCGCACGTGGACATGCTGTACGAAGCGGGCTATCCCACTTTCCTGCTTTCGCACTGGGTGCGCGACCAGCAGACGCTGACGCTCGAACACGCGATCCAGCGCATCACTTCGGAGCCGGCGGATTTCTTCGGCCTGCAGGACCGCGGCCGCCTCGCGCCGGGCCAGGGCGCCGATGTCGTCCTCTTCGACGAACAGGCCATCGGTTCGCCGGAACGCGGCGCCTTCATCTACGACCTGCCCACCGGCGCCGGACGCCTGCACGCCAAGGCGCAGGGCATCGCGCGCGTCATCGTCAACGGCAGCACGCTCTACCGCGACGGCCAGCCGACCGGCGAAAGGACTGGCACGATCGTCAGTTCCCGTTAATCCAGTCACCACCCGAGGTCCGGAAGGAAGTCATGAGCTACGACGTACTGATCAAGAACGGCACTGTCGTCGATGGTACCGGCGCCCCCGGCTACGCCGCCGACCTCGCGGTCAAGGACGGCCGTATCCTGGAAATCGGCAAGCCCAAGGGCGACGCCGCGAAAATCATCGACGCCGCCGGCCAGGTGGTATGCCCCGGCTTCATTGACCCGCACACGCACTACGATCCGCAGATTTCCTGGGACCGTCTGCTGGAGAGTTCATCCGAGCACGGCATCACCACCGTGGTTCTCGGCAACTGCGGCGTTGGCGTCGCGCCCTGCCGCCCCGAGCACCACGATCTGCTGTGCCAGGACCTGATCACGGTCGAAGGCATGGAGGCCGATGTGCTGAAGGCCGGCATCCAGTGGGACTGGGAGACTTTTCCGCAGTACATGGACGCCGCCGAGAAACGCGGCACCGGTCCCAATCTCGCCTTCCTGGTGCCGCTCGCGCCCGCCCGCACGTACGTGCTGGGTCTCGAAGGCCCGGACCGCGCCGCGACGGCGGACGAAACGAAAGCCATCACCCGGCTGCTGACCGAAGCGGTGGACGCCGGCGCCTGGGGCTGGTCCACCACGGCCATCCGTTCCCACGTCGGCTTCCACGGCAAGCCGCTGTCCGCGCGCGCCGCGAGCCGCGACGAACTGGCTGCCTACGCACAGGTGCTCAAGAAGTCCAAGCGCGGCATCATCGAACTCGCCCTCACCAAACGCTTCGCCAACCTCGACGAAGACGAGATGGAACTGCTCGGCTTCCTGCTCGACCACAGCGAGCGACCGGTGACCTGGCTGTCCCTGCACAACCTGACCGAAAAACCGGACGCGGTGCCGGAAATCCTCGCCAAGGCCGATGCGCTGATCCGCCGCCGCGGCCTGCCGCAGATCCTGACGCGCCCGCTGATCGCCGAACTGACGCTGAAATCGCCGTTCCAGTTCACCGAAATCGTTGCCGCCAAGGGCATCTTCAACCAGCCGGTCGAGAAGCAGATGCAGCTCTACGGCGACCGCGCGTTCCGCGACGCCTTCCGCGAGGAACTGAAGCTCGGCCGCAAATTCACCAACCAGGCGCAGAACGTCGGCGTGTTCAAGGCCGCCGATCCGAAGAACGTGGCCTACGAGGGCCGGACCATCGGCGAGATTGCCGCGGAGCGCAAGGCCGACCCGCTCGACTGCCTGTTCGATTTCGCCATGTCGGAAAAACTGGAAACCAAGTTCATCCTGCCGCGCGCCAACACCAACCGCGAACGCATTCCCGAACTGCTGCGTGAATCCGACCGCACGCTGATCGGGCTGTCCGACGGCGGCGCGCACGTCGACATGTTCTGCGAAGCGGGCTACACCACCTACATGCTGGGCCACTGGGTACGCGAAAAGAAGGCGCTCACGCTGGAACACGCCGTCAAGCGCATGACCTCCGAGCCGGCGGACTTCCTGGGCATCGCCGATCGCGGGCGGTTGAAGGCGGGGCTCGCCGCGGACATCGTGGTGTTCGACCCCGCGACGGTGAACTCGCCCACGCGCGGCAGCATGGTGTACGACCTGCCGGCGGGCGGCGGACGGCTGGTCGCCAAAGCCAGCGGCGTGGCCAGCGTGATCGTCAACGGCAAACCGCTGTTCGAGAAAGGCACGCACACCGGCGCATTCCCCGGCCGCGTGCTGCGGTCGAACGCCTAAGGTCGAAGCCTAATCCACGCGTGCGCCCGTCGCCTTGACCACTTTCGCCCATTTGGCAATCTCGGCACGGACGTGAGCATCGAATGCCGGCGGCGTGCCGACGACGAGCTCCGCGCCCTGCGCCGCGAAGCGCGCCTCGCTGTCGGGCGTCCTGAGGCCCTTGGCGATTTCGCCCTGCAGGCGGGCGACCGTGGCGGGCGGCGTCCGCGCCGGCACCATCACGCCGTACCAGGCAATGACTTCGTAGCCCGGCAGGCCCGACTCCGCGATCGTCGGCAGTTCCGGCGCAAACGGCGTGCGTTTGGCACTCGCCACGCCCAGCGCCCGCAGCTTGCCGGCCTTGATCTGCGGCTGGGCGGAATAGAGGCTGGTGAACAGCAACGACACCTGCCCGCCGAGGAGGTCATTCATCGCCTGGCCGCCCCCTTTATAGGGCACGTGCACCACATCGATGCCGGCGTTCGTCTTCAGCAACTCCATCGCCAGGTGCGCGGTGGACCCGCTGCCGCCGGACGCGTAGTTGAGTTGCCCCGGCTTCGCCTTCGCCAGCACGATCAGCTCCTTCACATTCGCCGCGGGCACGCCAGGGTGCGAAATCAGGACATTGGGCAGGAAAGCCACCAGCGTCACGCCGCTGAAGTCCCGCTGCGGATCGAACGGCAACTTGGCGTAGAGACTGGCGTTGATCGCATGTGCCGCGCCGGCCATCAGCAGCGTGTAACCATCGGGCACGGCTTTTGCAACGGTTTCCGTACCCACGATGCCGCCCGCCCCCGCCCGATTGTCGACGACCACCGGCTGCCCCACCCCTTCCGCCAGCTTCTGGCCGATGATGCGCGCGAGCGCATCGGTCGCGGCGCCGGGCGGGAACGGCACCACGAAGCGGATCGGCCGGGAAGGATAATCCTGCGCCAAGGCCGCAGATGAGCACAGCAGGAGCGTGACGCACGCCAGGCGCACGAAAACACGAAGACGCATGTTGGTTCCGATTAAAGTGAAATTACCGACCATCCCTGCAAACTTATCATTTTCCGGAGTTGCGATGCCGATGATCCCCCACTTTCGTACCGTGATTCGCTTGTGCGCAGCGTTCGTCGCCGCAGGCCCACTGCTCACCGCCCACGCGGCGGACACCTGGAAACCCGAACGCAACATCGAGCTCATCATCGCCGCCACGCCCGGCGGCGGCTACGACAACCTGGCGCGCCCGCTGCAGAAGATCCTGATCGAGCGCAAGCTCGTCGAACCGAGCAACGTGCTCGCGATCTACAAGCCCGGCGCGGGCGGCGCCATCGGCTGGAACTACCTCAACCAGCGCCCCAACGACGGTCATACGATCTCGATCATCTCCGGCACCATCCTTGGCGCGCAGATCATGGGGCAGATGGAGACCAAGTACACCGATTTCACCGCCCTGCCGATGATGTTCAACGAGTATGTGGGCATCCACGTCCGGCCGGATTCGCCGCTGAAGACCGGCAGGGACCTCATCGAACGGCTGAAGAAGGACCCGACCTCGCTCAGCATCACGCCCGGCACCAGCGTGGGTACCCTGCCCCATGTCGCCTTCGCCCTGGTGCTGAAAAAAGCGGGCTTCAGCGCCGAGGACATCCGCAAAGTCACGGTCGTCGCCTTCAAATCCACCGGCGAGGCGGCGATCGCGGTCGCCGGCGGTCACGTCGACATCCTGGCGACACGGCCGTCCAACGTCGCCGAGCTGGTGAAGGCCGGCCGCCTGCGCACCCTCGCCGTCACCGCGCCCGCGCGCATGGCGGGGGTGCCCGACGTGCCTACCTGGAAAGAACTCGGCGTCGATGCCGTCTACGGCAACTGGTTCGGCATGATCGGGCCGCGCACCATGACGCCGGCGCAGGTCGCGTACTGGGACGAAACCTTCCTGAAGATGACCCGCACCGACGACTGGAAACGCGAGGTCGAGCGCAACCTGTGGACCGATTTCTACATGACCAGCGCCCAGTCCCGCAAATTCCTCGACCAGCAGAATGAGGAACTGCGCGTGCTGATGACCGACATCGGGCTGGCCAAATGATGCGCCGCCGGCTAGCCCTGTTTCCGGCGCTGCTGCTGGCGGCGGGCACAGCGTGGGGACAGGCCGCTTCGACCAGCCCGGGACAAGCCTATCCCCGGAAGACCGTCAGCATCATGGTGCCCTTCTCGCCGGGCGCCGCCACCGACATCCTCGCCCGCGCCGCGGCGCAAAAGCTGGGCGAAACCTTCGGCCAGCAATTCATCGTCACCAACCGCGATGGCGCCGCCGGCACCATCGGCACGGAAATCGTCGCGCGCGCGGCCCCGGACGGCTATTCGCTGCTGTGGGGCAGTCCGGGACCGCTGTCGATCAACCCTGTTTTCGGGACGAAGCTTCCCTACGACCCCCTGCGCGATTTCACACCCATCGCGCTGTTCAACCTGATCCCGTACATCCTGGTCGTGCATCCCTCCGTGCCGGCGACCAATACGAAGGAACTGGTCGCGCTCGCGAAAGCCCGCCCCGGGAAGCTCAATTTCGCGTCCTCCGGCCAGGGCAGCGCACCACATCTCGCGGCGGAACTGTTCAAGACCCTCGCGAAGGTGGACATCGTGCACGTCCCGTACAAGGGCACGGCCCTGTTCATGAGCGACCTCGCTGCGGGACAAATCGATCTCGCGTTCACGGGGGCGACGAGTTCGCACGGCTTCATCCAGGCCGGCAAGCTGCGGCCGATCGCCACGAGCAGCCTCAAGCGCTCGCCGCTGTTTCCCGACCTGCCCACGCTGGACGAATCGGGACTGCCCGGCTACGAAATCGTGGTGTGGTACGGCCTGCTGGCCCCAGCGCAGACCCCGCGCGAAATCGTGACTCTGCTGAACGGCGCGATCAACAAGTCGCTGGCGGATCCGGACATCCGCAAGCGCATCGCGCTGGAAGGCGCCTACCCCGCGGGCGGCACGCCGGAGGAAATGGGCGTCTTCATGAAGGACCAGCTCGCCCGTTACGCGAAGATGATCAGGGACGCGGGGCTGAAAAAGGAATAAGCGGCGACGGCCACAGCGGGCCCTCGTGCTCCAGGCCGCGCGCCTGAACCTGACGGTGAAGGCTAAGAGTTGGCGATAGCCGATGGCTTCAAACGGCCTTCTTCATGCGCCCGCATGCCGTAGATGTCGCGCCAGCCGTGTTTTGAGGGAACACCGCCTCGCACCACGCCCGGCTCGATGCTACCCCACAGGCGCTCGTAGCTTTTCGGAAGGGGCCGGCTGTTGGGGGGCGCTAGCCACAGCCGCAGGAGTAGACGCTTGCGCTCAGGTTCCGGATGGTCTTCGAAGGCCGTCCGCGAATGGTAGGTCAGGTGGTCGTTCAGGAACTGCATGTCGCCGGGCTCGAAGTCCATGCTGAACGCGAGTTCATGGGCGAGCGTTCCGAAGACTTCGACTGCTTCCGTCTGCCGCGGTGTCAGTCGCGGGACTTCCGGAAACTCCTGCGCGGAGTGGACATAACCCGGCGAGAACTGCCCTGTGAAGTATCCGTCGCGGAACCCGAAGATCGGCTTCGGATGCGCGGGCGCCTCTCCCGGGGCCTGGTCGCCTTGCCGGCTGTGATAGAAATCGTTGTAGAACACGTCGATGAGGTCCGGCCGACGCGCGAGGATGGCGTTGTGAACCGTGGCGGCGCTAACCACGAGGCTCGCGCCCCCGGACTTGGCCTTGCGCACGCACAGCAGACTCACCCAGTCTGCGCGGTCCGCGTGGAACCGGATGCGCAAATTGGTCTTGTAGCTGCGAATTGTGGTCTTGGTTGCAGATGAGCCGCCTTCGTCCTCCACCAGTCCGAGCAGTTCGCCGCGACCACCCTGCGTGACGGCGACCCCCAAATACGTACCGATACCCCAGTAGGCGAAATCCATCTCCTCCCGACTGTACGTCGGAGGAAGGCCGCGCAGGAGGACGAAGCCGCGCCCGTTCTCCATCTCCTCGCTCATGCGGCGCAGGCGCCGTGAGAAGGACGGCAATGGGAAATCCTCGCGATCAATCCACAGAACGGGTTTGCCGAGGGATCGGGCATGCCGGACCGCACAGTCGATCTCGGCCAGTTCATCCACCGAGAGTTTCCAGATCCAGTCGTCGTTGCGCGCCAAATCATCGCTGGTCCAGGCGGCAGGGCCTTGGATAGGATGTCCGTGTGTGGCGTTCATGCGTTGTCTCGGGCGGGATAAAGGGAAAAACCTTGAACACCAGTCATGGTTTTTCCTTACAAACGTTGCAATAATACTATAGCAAAATTCCTGATTCCTGATTCTCGATGGTACCGCTTGCTGGCACCGGTACAGATGCCGCGCGAGATCGTGATGCTGCTCAACGCGGCCATCAATAAGTCGATGATGGATCCCGATATCCGCAAGCGCATCGCGCAGGAAGTCGTCTATCCGGCAGACGGCACTCCGGAAGAACTCGGCGCCTTCATGAAGGACCGGCTCGCGCGCCACGCGAAGATGATCAGGGACGCGGGGCTGAAGAAGGAATAGGTGAGTTCGGGCGACTCACCGCCCAAGACCTAGGCCCACTCCTAAAGGTCTGCATCAGCGTCAAGCCTGAAACACGGTTCAACCGGGTAATTTGAAGAATAGCCACGGGCCGATCAGCAGCGCGCAAACTACCCAAGCGCCTAAGGCTATGTCTTGAGCTTGCTCGGGAGTAACAAGGAGTCGGCTCAACAGACCAATTG
>JBOIEQ010000148.1:0-10555 GCA_050741255.1 Burkholderiales bacterium
AAGAGCAGGATCACCAAACCAGAAGATGTATAGACTATCTCCAGCGCGACATGAAAGATTTGTTTTTTATTCCACACCTGCTGTTTTCGCAGTTTGAATAGCCTAACTATGATTACCAAGGCGTAAAGAGCCAGGTAATAAAGGGTGTTCGGCGTTAGCCCGGCTATCTCAGTAGCGACATCTTGACTAGGCACCGCAGCCATACATCCCCTTTCTAACCACACTCGGGCATGAAAAAAATATTAAGAACTTCGCTGAGAAAACTAGATCGAACGGGCTGAATTCGGCCAGAAACCAACCCGCCTGTAGCTAAAGCCGGTTTACGATTCATGAACAAGTAATCCCGCCAAAGCTAGACGCTATTCTTCAAGCAGCTTCAATTCCTTTAGTCGAATTGCCATTGACGTGATCGAAACCCGAAACTGCTTTGCAAGAGAAATGAAGTGCGTTCCAGCGTAATGTTCGGCAGAAGCGAGCGCTAGTGCCCGATCAAGTGATGATGAATCCGCTCTCAGCAACGAATCCGGATCCGTCCCACACAGCCAGAATGCTGATGTGTCGTTAAATACAAATGGGGTCTTGGTTTTAAATGCAAGCTCAAAGGCCGCAACAAGTGGTTTCTTGGGTATCAAAAAACACGCCGCAAAGTAGTCTGCTTCTTGCTCACGAGGGGATCTTGCCGCCCCATCACTGGACAGCCCCTTGATCGGTCGATCGCGATGCATGACCTCCTTGGAATGCATCAACCAATGCCCCAACTCGTGCGCGCCGGTAAAACGCATCGTTTCCGGAGGAAATTTCCGCGACACAGCGATCTTGTTCGCTTGCCTATCAATCAAGCCTGCGATCTCATACCGCTGCTTTCCATCTCCAAACCGCCCAAGCTCATCGTATTCCTCGAAATTAATACCCAAGACCGCTGCAGCAATTGCCGGGTCAAGTAGGTCCGCGAGACGCAGCGTCCCTGCAGGCCAAATATGGCTACGTTCCCGCCAGATTTTGATTTGCAGGTCGCGGGCTACCGCTTCAATTTTCAGCTTGTCCACAAGATATCTTACACAATATGTAGTATTTATATATTATTTATCACTATATATTGTGTTTACTCAAGTTTTGGTAGTTTTCAATATGCTGATTCTTCAATAGCGCAATCGAAACCCTTGTTATTTCTTACTTCAAATCAATTAATTAGGGAAATGCCACCGTCCAATATAAAAAGCCCGGCAGACTTGCCGGGCTTTTTTTTCGGAGAAGAACCCTACCTTAATGAAGCATTGATCTTCCCCAACACCCCCGCCCCTGGACAGAGCTCTTTCGCCCCGAGCTGATTGAACGGCGCCTTGAATGTGCCCATGTGCTCGTGCAGGTCCTCCGCCTCCGGGTGGACGTAGAGCAGTCCCGTCACCACCTCCCCTTTGGCGGCGTGCTCGCCGACGTAGGCCATCGCCTTGATGCGGTCGTTGGGGTCGTATTCGGGGTGGGTCTTGCGCAGGCGCATGATCGTGCCGTCGTGCTGCGGCAAGTCCAGCGTTTCGCCTTCCTTGTAGGTGCCGGTGATCGCGTCCCGGTTCGGGAAGAAGTCGAGCCGGTTCACCGACTCGTTGTGCTCGCGCACGTAGTCGTAGCTCTTGGTGCTGCCCGGGTGGTTGTTGAAGGCTACGCAGGGGCTGATGACGTCCAGGAAGGCCGCGCCGGGATGCGCGATCGCCGCCTTGATGAGGGGCACGAGCTGGTCCTTGTCGCCGGAGAAACCACGCGCGACGAAAGTGGCGCCCATCAGGAGCGCCAGACTCACGGTGTCCACCGGGCTGTCGCTGTTGACCACGCCGCGCTTGGATTTGGAACCCTGGTCGGCGGTCGCAGAGAACTGGCCTTTGGTCAGGCCGTAGACGCCGTTGTTCTCCAGAATGTAGGCCATGTTCACGCCGCGCCGCATGACGTGCGCGAACTGGCCGAGGCCGATGGACGCGGAGTCGCCGTCGCCCGACACGCCCAGGTAAATCAGGTCGCGGTTGGCGAGGTTGGCGCCGGTCAGCACCGACGGCATGCGCCCGTGCACGGTGTTGAAGCCGTGCGAGTTGCCGAGGAAGTAGTCCGGCGTCTTGGACGAGCAGCCGATGCCTGACAGCTTGGCGACGCGGTGCGGCTCGATGTCGAGTTCCCAGCACGCCTGGATGATGGCGGCGGAGATGGAGTCGTGGCCGCAGCCGGCGCACAGCGTGGAGACCTTGCCCTCGTAGTCGCGGCGCGTGTAGCCGACCTTGTTCTTCTCGAGGCTGGGGTGGTGGAGTTTCGGTTTGGCCAGATAGGTCATCGGAGGGTTTCCGTCAGTCGGCTTCGATCTTGTTCGTCACGTTGTCCACGGACACCGGCACGTGGTGGTACTGGATGTCCGGCGCCACGCCGTATTTTTCCGTGACCATCTTGCGCCACTCGCCGGCGTAGCACGCCTCGGCATCCACCCTGGTCTTCCAGAAATAGATGCCGCCGGCCCGATCGCCCGCCTCGCTCACGTAATAGTGCTTGCGCACTAGCCCGGCGCGGCCGAGGTATTTCGGGGCGGTCGACTTGAACACGGCTGCCGCTTCCGCCACGGTCCACGGCTTCGGCAGTTTGAAGGTGACAACCGCGACGATCACTTACGCCACCTTGTCCTTGCGGATCGGCCGCACGTTCAGGGCCGAGGCCGCTTCCATGATTTCCTTGACGATGAAGCGCGCGGTGATCGGCGTGCCGTCGTAGTGCAGGACCGAGATCAGGTTCGCGGGACTGATGCCCGCGTCGTTCACCAGCAGCGTCTTCAGTTGCGCGTCGCGGTTCTGCTCGACGACGAACACCTTGTTGTGCGTGGTGACGAAGTCGGCGATGGCGTCGTGAAAGGGGAAGGCCCGCACGCGCAGCGCGTTGACGTAGATGCCCTCCTCCGCCAGCGCATCCAGCGCCTCGTGCATGGCGGGGCTGGTGGAGCCGTAGTAGATGACGCCGAAGCGCGCGGGATGTTCCGCCGGCGTCAGCACCGGCTGCGGCACCAGGTTCTTGGCGGACTCGAACTTCTTCAGCAGCCGCTGCACGTTGTAGATGTAGTCCGGTCCCGCCTCCGAATACAGCGCCTGCGGGTTCTTGGTGGTGCCGCGCGTGAAATAGCCGCCGCGGGACGCGTGCGTGCCCGGATAGGTGCGGTAGGGAATGCCGTCGCCGTCCACGTCCTTGTAGCGGGCGAACTCCTTGCCGGCGTCCAGTTCTTCCGCCGTCATGACCTTGCCGCGGTCGTAGCGACGGTCGTCGTCCCAGACGAAGGGTTTGGACAGGCGCTGGTTCATGCCGATGTCGAGATCAGTCATGACGAAGACGGGCGTCTGCAGCCGGTCCGCGAGATCCAGCGCCAGCGCCGACTGCTCGAAGCACTCGTAGGGGTCTTCCGGGAACAGCAACACGTGCTTGGTGTCACCGTGACTGGCGTAAGCGCAGGCGAGCACGTCCGCCTGCTGCGTGCGCGTGGGCATGCCGGTGGACGGGCCGCCGCGCTGCACGTTGATGATGGTGACCGGAATTTCCGCGAAGTACGCGAGGCCGATGAATTCGGTCATCAGCGACACGCCGGGGCCGGAGGTCGCGGTGAAGGCGCGCGCGCCGTTCCAGCCCGCGCCGGTCACGATACCGATGGAGGCCAGTTCGTCCTCGGCCTGCACGATCGCGAACTTGTTTTCCTTGGTCTCCGGGTCCACGCGCAGCTTCTGGCAGTATTTCTGGAAAGCCTCCGCCAGCGAGGACGAGGGCGTGATCGGATACCAGGCGCAGACGGTCGCGCCACCGTAGACGCAACCTAGCGCGGCAGCGGAGTTGCCGTCCGTGAAAATCTGATCGCCGACGTTGTCGCGGCGCTCGACCTTGATGTCCACCTGATTGGCGAGGTGCGCCGCGGCATAGTCGCGCCCGAGGTGCAGCGCGCGCTTGTTGGCGTCGAGCAACTGCTCCTTGCCCTTGTACTGCTCGGTGAAAAGCTGCTCGATGACGTCGGTCTCGATGCCCAGCAGCACCGACAGCGCGCCGACG
This sequence comes from Burkholderiales bacterium, assembly GCA_050741255.1. Classification (GTDB taxonomy): domain Bacteria; phylum Pseudomonadota; class Gammaproteobacteria; order Burkholderiales; family SG8-41; genus CAZXNF01. The sequence continues at coordinate 4,054 of JBOIEQ010000148.1, forward strand.
TAGATGATGTTCTTGAACAGCTGCCGCTGGCGCGGATCGGTGTAGGCGGTGTTGGAGATCTCCGTGAGCGGCATGCCGACGACGTGGATGTCGTCGCGAAATTTGGACTTCGGCAACGGCTTGGTGTTGTCGTAGAACAGGTAACCGCCCGCCTCGATTTCCCTGACGTCGTTGTCCCAGGTCTGCGGGTTCATGGCGACCATCAGGTCCACCCCGCCGCGGCGGCCGAGGTAGCCGTCTTCGGTTACCCGCACCTCGTACCAGGTCGGCAGGCCCTGGATGTTCGAGGGAAAGATGTTGCGCGGGCTGACGGGCACGCCCATGCGCAGGATGGACTTGGCGAAGAGTTCGTTGGCCGAAGCCGAACCCGAGCCGTTGACGTTGGCGAACTTGACGACGAAGTCGTTGGTGGCGGAGAGGCGTTTCATGATCCGTTCTTGGGTGATGGCGCTTCGCTCCAATGCCCGTCATTCCAGCGCAAGCTGGAACCCATTTTCAGGATTGCAATGGATCCCCGCTTTCGCGGGGATGACGAACCTTTTTGTGCCTTGCTCACGCGGCCTTGCGCTGCGGCTTGCCGCAGCCCGTCCCCGCCTTGGCGGTATCGAGGAAGAACTTCTGCATGTCCCACGCGCCGGTCGGGCAACGCTCGGCGCACAGGCCGCAGTGCAGGCAGACGTCCTCGTCCTTCGCCATCACGCGGCCGGTCTTGAGGCCACCTTCCACATAGATGTCCTGCGTGAGGTTCAACGCGAGCGCTGTTAACCGTTGCCGAAGATCACTTTCTTCCCCGTCCGCGGTGAAGGTGATGCAGTCCATCGGACAGATGTCCACGCAGGCATCGCACTCGATGCACAGCTTGGGCGTGAACACGGTCTGCACGTCGCAGTTGAGGCAGCGTTCGGCCTCCTGGAGCGCGAGTTTTGGATCGAAGCCGAGTTCGACCTCGACCTTGATGTTCTTCAGCGCGGCGGACACGTCCTTCAGCGGCACGCGGAAGCGGCGGTCGTTGGAGATGTCGTTGTCGTAGCTCCACTCGTGGATGCCCATCTTCTGCGAGACGAGGTTGACGAGCGGCGGCGGGCGCTGCGAGACGTCCTCCCCGCGGCAAAACAAGTCGATGGAGATCGCCGCGTCGTGGCCGTGCGCCACCGCCCAGATGATGTTCTTGGGGCCGAGCGCGGCGTCGCCGCCGAAGAACACCTTCGGGTTCGTGGACTGGAAGGTGGCCTCGTTCAGCGTCGGCATGTCCCACTTGTTGAAGTCGATGCCGATGTCGCGCTCGATCCACGGGAAGGCATTGTCCTGGCCGATCGCCACCAGCACGTCGTCGCAGGGCACCGTCTCGTCCGGCTCGCCGGTGGGCACGAGGCTGCGCTTGCCCTTGGCATCGTACTGCGCCTTGACTTTCTCGAAGGTGACGCCGGTCAGCTTGCCATTCTTGTGCGCGAAAGCCTTGGGCACCATGAAATTGAGGATGGGGATGCCCTCGTGCGCCGCGTCTTCCTTCTCCCACGGGCTCGCCTTCATTTCGTCGAAGCCGGAGCGGACGATGACCTTCACGTCCTCGCCGCCCAGACGCATGGACGAGCGGCAGCAGTCCATGGCGGTGTTGCCGCCGCCCAGCACGATCACGCGCTTGCCGATCTTCGTCGTGTGACCGAAAGACACGGACGACAGCCAGTCGATGCCGAGATGAATGTTCTTCGCGGCTTCCTTGCGGCCGGGGATTTCGAGGTCGCGCGCGCGCGGGGCGCCGGTGCCGACGAAGATGACGTCGAAGCCGCCGTCGGTCTTGTCCGCCAGCAGGGACTTGAGCGACGAGACGTATTCGCCGCCCTGGAAGCGCACGCCGAGTTCGAGGACGTAGCCGACTTCCTCGTCGATAACCTCTTCCGGCAGGCGGAATTTGGGGATCTGGCTGCGGATCATGCCGCCGGCACGGCTGTCCCCGTCATACACGGTGACGTCGTAGCCGAGCGGCGCGAGGTCGCGCGCGACCGTGAGCGAGGCAGGACCGCCGCCGATGCAGGCGATGCGCTTGCCGTTTTTCTTCGCGGCACGCGCCGGCAGGCGATCCTTGATGTCGCCCTTGAAATCCGCCGCAACGCGCTTCAGGCGGCAGATCGCGACGGGTTCTTTCCGGGTTTTGCCGTCAGGACCTTCGTCCTCGACGCGGCTGCGGCGGCACGCGGGCTCGCAGGGACGATCGCAGGTGCGCCCGAGAATGCCGGGAAACACGTTCGATTCCCAGTTGATCATGTACGCGTCGGCGTACTGGCCGGCGGCGATCAGGCGGATGTATTCGGGAACGGGGGTGTGGGCCGGGCAGGCCCATTGGCAGTCAACGACTTTGTGGAAGTAGTCAGGGTTGCCGATATCAGTGGGCTTCAAACAGACTCCTCTGGGGCTTTGCAAAGCTGCATGGCTTGTTCTGTTCTGGTCCCTGACTGCACGAGCGGTACAACGCAGCACCGGGCGTGTGCGCATACTACGCCGCGCCCGTGAGGCTGAAAAGTGCTCAAGATCAAGGAGTAAAGACCCTAATGCCAGCCCTGACTGCGGGGCCGACCGGGCCGGGTCTAAGGCGCGCGGCGGGCCGTACCCGACCACCACCAGGCGTAGGCCGCCAGGGCCAGCCCGGCCAGCAACGGTCCGAACCCGAAAACACCGACCAAGCCGCACAGATTGCCCACTCTTGCCGCGGAACAGGCCGCCCAGATGCCGGCGGCGGCGCCGCCGAGGAAGGCCAGTCCCCCGACCAGGACGACGCCCAGCCAGTAGAGACCGGACGAGGGCTGGCGCTTGGGTTCGGGGGCGCGCCGCCAGGCGACATAGCCGACGATCGTGGCGATCAACCCCGCCACTAGTACGAGAGGCCCCGCCAGGAAGATGGCGCCCATGGCGGCCCCCGGAGCCTGGTATGGGCCTAGCGCCTTCCGGTCACCGGGATGGTGAGCACGGGGCCCACCACACTGGTGTCCGGCACCTGGGCGCTGGCGAGCAACTGCAGCATGGTGAACCAGTGCTTGCTCGATTCGTCGGCCTGGTCGATGTAGTACCAACTCCCGCGAAACTCGACGGCGACGCGCGTCTGGGCGGGTGCCGGCCGGGTGGCGGCGACGTGGATGTGGATGCCCCGCGCGCCGGGGCCCGGATGCGGATATTTCACGCTGTTCGCCGCCAGGCCGTCGGGCAGGTCGATGCGGGCGGCCGCGAGTTGCATGAGGTTGAACAGCGAGCGCGTCTCGATGGCGATGGCCCCGGAGGTGGGCATGCCGGCCGACAGCAGCACCGGCACCACGACGTCGTCGCCCTCCCGTACCGGTTGCGTGACGTTCAGCAGTTCCAGCAGCCGCCGCGCCTCGCGCGTGCTGGTGGGTGAATAGGTGTGCAGCACGATCGCGTAGCCCGTCTGCGCGCCGGTCAGCCGCACCCAGTAGAGGCTGCCGCGGCGCTGCAGGACGCTGGCCAGCGTGATGACTTCGTCGAAGCGCGGATCGGCGACGAGCGCCGGCGGGTCGATGAAGTCCGGGTTGCGCAGGTTGTTCACGCGGCGGACGATCGCCCGCCAGGCTTCCTTGTGGTCGTGCGCGGCGTTGATCAGCAGGATGGCGATGTCGAGGGGAGTCTCGTTCATCAACTGCCGCAGCACGCGGTCGCCGCTGACGGGCTGGTAGCTGATCGTCGGGTTCTGCTCGGTGGTCACGGTGCCGGTGAAGGGCACCAGGTTGCCGGCGTAATTGGAGGCCGTACCGATACCCGCCTGCACGCTGCCTGAGGCGGACACCGACACGTTAGCGGTGACGGAGGACACCGTCAGGAAACCCAGGCTGTCGCCGAAGCGCAGCCGCACGATGTTCTGCAGCAACTGCTCGTCGTTGGTCTGCAGGATGGCGTCGTTGTAGGCCGGGCGCCCGCTGCGGATGATGTCCGGCCCGAGTCCGGAACATCCCGCGAGCCCCGCGGCCATTCCCGCGGCGGCCACCGCGGCCCATCGTCTGCATGTCCTCACGACACCCTCCCCCGCCCGGATCCCATCGGAGGAGCAACCGTATCACGCCGCCGGCCCGCGCGCAGTCGTCCCACGGGCTTGCGGTCGGTCAGCCCGCGAAGCGGCTGCGCGGATTGAAGTCGGAAGCCTTCTGCAGTTCCTCGTAGAGCTCGCGCTCGCGCGGCGACAGCGCCGGCGGCACCACGATCAGCAGCGTGCAGTACTGGTCGCCCGAGTGGCCGTCGCGTTTCGGCAGGCCCTTGCCCGCGAGTCGCAGTTGCTGGCCCGGCGCGGCGCCCGCGGGAATCTTCACGCGCACCCGCCCGCCCAGTGTTGGCACTTCGGCCGCGCCGCCGAGCGCGGCTTCCCACGGCGCGACCGGCAGTTCGAGGTAGAGGTCGTGCCCGCGCGGCTGGAACCAGCGGTGCGGCGCGAAACGCACGGTCAGGTAGAGCGAGCCCGCCGGACCGCCGCCCGCGCCTTCGCCGCCCTTGCCCGGCACGCGCATTTTCTCGCCGTCGGTGATGCCTTTCGGGATGCGCACCTTGAGCGGCACGCTGCCGTTGCCACGCGGCAGGTCGAAGGACACCTCGGAACCGGCCAGCGCCTGCTCCAGCGTGACGGTGACCGCGGCCTCGAAGTCGGCGCCCGCCATCCGCATGCCGCCGCGTCGCCCGCGCGGGCTGCCCGCACGACTACCGCCTCCGCCGCCGCCGAAAAGGCCCTCGAAAAGGTCGCCGAAGTCCATCTCCGGCCCGGACGAGAAACCGCCAGCGTGGTTCCCGTGCTGGCGCGCCCAGTCGGGCGGCGGCCGGAAGTCCTGGCCGGGCGTGTAGTGGCCGAGCTGGTCGTAGGCCGCGCGCTTTTCAGGATCTTTCAGGACTTCGTAGGCCTCGCCGACTTCCTTGAATTTGTCCTCGGCGCCTTTTTCCTTGGAGACATCGGGGTGGTACTTGCGCGCGAGCTTGCGGTAGACGCGCTTGACCTCCTCGGGGGTGGCGTCCCGCTTCAGGCCCAGCGTGGCGTAATAGTCCTTGTATTTCATCCGGGTTAACTGGGGATGGGCGTTGTGTTCGGCAAGGACTCCGCACTCGCCGCCGCCGGCAGCGACGGCATGGCCGCGATCTCGGCCCGCAGCCAGCCCCGGAAAGCCTTGACCGCCGGGCGGTCGCCCGCGGTCTCGGCGCACACCAGGTAGTAGCTCGACTCGAGGGGTTCACGCAATGCGAAGGGCATCACCAGCCGGCCGGCCGCGAGGTCGTCGGCGGCGAGCACCGGCATCGTGGCCACCACGCCGAGGCCTTCGCGCGCGGCCTCCAATGCCAGGACCGCGTGGCTGAAGTGCGGCCCGCGCTCGGTTCCGGCGCCCGCGGCGCCGGCGGCCTGCAGCCAGCGCGCCCAGAACGGCCGGTTGTCGTAGTGCTGCCCGGTGTCGTCGTGCAGCAGCGTATGCCGCGCGAGATCCGCCGGCACGGCGAGCGGGCGCTGACCGCGCATCAGCGCGGGCGCGGCCAGCGGCGTAATGTCGAGCGGGAGGAGGCGCTCGACCACGTGCCCCGGATGCTGGCCGTGGCCGTAGAGGATGGCCACATCGGAATCCGCGAGCCAGCCGTCGACCACGCGCTCCTCGCTGGCGATCGTGTCGGGCCCCGCCGCCACCCGCGTGCGCGCGGTGAGCCGTACGTCCACGCCGGGATGCTGCTTGAAGAAGCGGTGCAGCCGCGGCATCAGCCAGCACGAGGCGAAAGACGGCGCGACGCTGACCGAGAGCGCGGAGGAATCGTCGCGCGCGCGCAGCGCCGCGACGCCCTGCACGAAGTGATCGAAACCGGCGGTGAACTTGGGCAGCGCGATGCGTGCGGCGTCGGTGAGCTCGATGCTGCGCGCGGTGCGCCGGAACAGTTCGACGCCCAGGTGTTCCTCGAGCTGCCGGATCTGGTGGCTGACCGCGGCCGGCGTGACACTGAGCTCGGCGGCTGCCTTTTTCACGGATTTCAGGCGTGCCGCGACCTCGAATGCGCGCAGCGCATTGAGCGGAGGCAGGCGGACGGCCATGGCAGTGTGTGGTTATTTACTAGTTAAATAATACTAAATTAGTAGGGTATTATATCTCAGGTGTTGCGGTGCAACAAATAACATAAAATGTGTTCACAGTATCAGATAACCCGTTACGGCATATGGGTTCGGCGGGGCCGCCGGATCAGCCAGACGGGAGATACAGACCTCAGCCGGAGAAAAGTCATGACCAACATTGTAAAGAAAAATTCAAACCAGGAAGTGCTTGAGATGATTCGGAATTCGCGCCTTTCCAGCCGCGAGCAGGCGCAAGCCGTGGCCGCGCTGGACGCCGCCGACAGGCTGGTGAACCTGATTCTCGCCGCCAAGTCCGGCCTCGAGCAGCTGAAGGCGCGGTTCGCCCTGCAGCCCAGCCTCAAGCACTAAGCAGCAGTCTCCAGCTCCGGGGTCCCCTCCTCCTGCCCCGGAGCGGCTGCCGGGCAAGTCACCGCC
>JBOIEQ010000149.1:0-10545 GCA_050741255.1 Burkholderiales bacterium
TGTTCGGCCAGATCGGCGAGGCGGTGCGTGCGGGCTATCCCACGGTGAAGATCTTCACCACCGACATCACGCCCAGCCGGCGCGGCCGCATGGTCGATTTCGGCGACATCTGGGACGTGTTCAAGGTCGTCGCCGACGCCCGGGGGATGTGCGTCATCCACGGCGAGGACAACGACATCGTGATGCACATGTACGACAAGCTGATCCGCGAGGGGCGCACCGGCTTCGAGAACCTGGCGGAAGTGCACAACGCGCTGTCGGAGGACCTGTCGTTCCGCCGCGTACTCGGCCTCGCCAGGAGCGTGCCGGGCATCGCGCTGTACTTCATGCACATCAGCGCGGCCTTCGGCGCGGAGGCTGTGCGCGAGGCGCGCGCCGCGGGGCTGCCGATCTACGGCGAGACGCTGCACCAGTACCTGCTGTACACGTCCGAGGATTACAAACGGCCCAACGGCCAGATGTACCACACCTACCCGTCGATCAAGTCGCAGGCCGATCAGGACGCCCTGTGGGGCGCGTTGCGCGACGGCACGATCCACACGGTCGCCACCGACGCGGTGTGCTGCTCGCTGAAGGACAAGGTGCAGGGCAAGCGCATCGACGACACGACCGGCGGCAACGTGGGCGTCGAGCCGCGCGTGTCGCTCATGTACACCGAGATGGTCGGGCGGCGCGGCTGGTCGCTGGAGAAGTTCGTCGACTTGGTGTCCACCAACGCCGCGAAGATCATGGGCCTCTATCCGCGCAAGGGCGCGCTCGCGGCCGGCGCCGACGCGGACATTACGGTGCTCGATCCGGCGCGGAAGACCACGATCCGCAAGGAGATGCTGCACGAATCGGACTACACGCCGTGGGAGGGTCACGCGGTGGACGCCTGGCCGTCGCTGACGGTGCTGCGCGGCAAGATCGTGGTCGAGGACGGCAAGTTCGCGGGGGATCTCGCCGACGGTCAGTACCTCTATCGCAAGCTCGCTGACGAAATCCGGAGCGGCGCGTTGCTGTGAGTTCTGACGTCAAAGCGGACGCGCGTATCCGCGAGCTGCTCGCCGACAGTCTCGCGTTGTGGGCAGTCACCGGAACGGTTGAAGCTGGTGCATCCCCTCTTGTCGCCGTAATCCGCACCGACGGCGGGGCGATCGCCTGGATCGAGCGCCCCGCTGCTGACGTGCCGTTCCGCTGGACCGTGCGCTGGCGGGCTGCGGGTGAAGCGCCCGGCGGCCCGCGAGAGGAACGACCGCGGCCTTGCGCCTCGCTGGTCGGTCTGCTGAAGGCGCTGCGCGGGGCGTTCGGCGTGGAACGCGGCGCCGCGGTGCAGGTCGTGCCCGCACCCGTCAACGCATGATCCCCGTCTCCGTTCTCACCGGTTTTCTGGGCAGCGGCAAGACCACGCTGCTGGGGCGTCTCCTGCGCGATCCCGCGATGAGCCGCACGGCGGTCATCATCAACGAGTTCGGCGCCATCGGCCTCGACCACGAGCTGATCGAAACCAGCGACGAGAACGTTGTCCGTCTGTCGAACGGCTGCCTGTGCTGCAACGTGCGGAGCGACCTCGTGCTGACGCTGGGCGATCTTGCCGCCCGCCGCGCGGCGGGGGATGTGCCCGCCTTCGAGCGCGTGGTGGTCGAGACCACGGGGCTGGCCGATCCCGCGCCCATCCTGCAGGCGCTGATGACGGACCGCGCGGTCGGCGAGGCGTACGCGCTGGACGGGGTGGTCACCACCGTCGACGCGGTCAACGGCCTCGCGACGCTAGCCCGCTATGCGGAATCGCTGCGCCAGGCCGCGGTCGCGGACCGTATCGTGCTGACCAAGACCGACCTGCCGGGCGCGCAGGCCGCCGCCGTCATGGACCGCCTCGCGGCCCTCAATCCTGGCGCGCCGGTACTGCCGGCGGTACAGGGCGCGATCGCGCCCGCCGCGCTGTTCGACGCGGGACTCTACAGCGCGACGGGCAAGCATCCCGACGTGCAGGCCTGGCTCGCGCACGAGGCCGTTGCGGGCGCCAGTCACGCGCACGATCATCATCCCGAGGTGATGCAGACCTTTTGCATCGTCCGCGAGACACCGGTGCACGCGGCGACGCTCGCGCTGTTCTTGTCGGCGCTCGCCGAAAATTGCGGCGCCGACCTGCTGCGCATGAAAGGCATCGTCCGCGTGGCGGAACAACCCGACCGGCCGGCGGTGATCCACGGCGTCCAGCACGTCTATCACGCGCCGGTATGGCTGAACCGCTGGCCGTCGGATGACCGGCGCACGCGGCTGGTGTTCATCGGCCGCAACATTCGTGAGTCCTGGGTGCGTAATCTGCTCGACCTGCTCGACGCGGAAGTGGCCGACCAGATGACCCGCTGAGACCGAATATTGACTGGAGAACGCAATGGCAAAGGACAACACCCCCCTCAACCAGCTGACTGCCGCAGAAGCGGCGCGGCGCATCGCGCGCAAGGAGCTGACGAGCGTGGCGCTTGTCGAAGCGTGCCTCGCACGCATCGCCGAGCGGGAGAAGGACGTGCAGGCGTGGGCCTTCGTCGATCGGACCCTCGCGCTTGAACAGGCGCGTGCCTGCGATCGCGAACCGCCGCGCGGCCCGCTGCACGGCGTGCCGCTCGGCGTGAAGGACGTGATTGACACCGCCGACCTGCCGACCGAATACAACTCGCCGATCTACAAGGGCTACCGGCCGAAATGGGACGCGGCCTGCGTCGCGCAGTGGCGCTCGGCGGGCGGCGTGATTCTCGGCAAGACGGTGACCACGGAGTTCGCCAACAACCATCCGTCGCACACGCACAATCCGCACAAGCTGACGCATACGCCCGGCGGTTCGTCGAGCGGTTCGGCGGCCTCGGTGGCGGACCACATGGTGCCGCTCGCGCTCGGCACGCAGACGGGCGGCTCGACGATCCGGCCGGCCGCGTTCTGCGGCGCCCTCGGCTACAAGCCGAGCTTCAACACCATCAACCGCGCGGGTCTCAAGTTCGTCGCCGAGTCGCTCGACACGATCGGGATCATGGCGCGTAGCGCCGAAGATGCGGCGCTCTGCGTGCACGTGCTGTCGGGACGCGCCGTGCCGGACTTCAGGCAGGCGCGCCGCGCGCCGCGCATCGGCTTTTGCCGGACCTCGCGCTGGCAGGAAGCGGACGGCGTGATGCAGGCCAAACTCGAAGCGGTCGCGAGTGCGCTGGCGAAGGCCGGCGCGAAAGTCGAGGACGTGGAACTGGCCCCGGTCATCGCGGGCCTGTTCGACGAGCACAACGACGTCATGGGATTCGAGTCGGCGCGCGCGCTCGCGTGGGAGTTCGCGCATCACTTCGAGCTGCTCAGCACGTCCTTGCAGCCGCGGCTCAAGCAGGGCTGGGCCGTGCCCCGCCAGACCTACGATACGGTGCGCACACACGCGCGGACGGGTCGCCGCGAATTCGGCGCGATGATGGAGAAATACGACTTTCTGCTCACACCGAGCGCGGCGGGAGAAGCGCCTGGACGGCTCGACACCACCGGCAACTCCGTCTTCAACCGCATGTGGACGCTGCTCGGCGTGCCCTGCGTGACGCTGCCCTGCGGCAGGGGCCCGCAGGGACTGCCGCTGGGTGTGCAGCTCGTCGGTGCCTTCGATACGGACAGCGAGTTGCTGGCGTGGGCGCACTGGACCGAAGCCCGCCTGCCGCGCTGAGCGGCGGCAAGGGTTTCGTCAGCCGCCCGATTTTTCCCGCAGCGTGCGGGCGTGCTTCGCGGCGGGACGCTCCCAGCAGGTATTGAGCCAGGCTTTCACCTTCGGCCACGGGGTGAGCTCGATCGTCAGCGCACGATAGAGTGCGCCGGCGACGTTGAGATCGGCCACCGTGAAGGCGGAACCGGCGAGCCACGGCGATTTGCCGAGCGCGATTTCCAGCACGTCGAGGGCGGGCGCGACTTCCTTGAACGCCTTTTCCGCGATCTCGGGTTTGCGTTCGGCGGCGGGCAGTGCACTGCTGTGGCGGACGAAATCGACGAGCTGGCGGTCGAGGCGGTCGGTCTCCCACAGGCTCCATTGCCAGGCGAGTGCTTCGGTTTTGGTGTCCGCGGGGTAAAGGGCACTTTTGTGCTTTTTGGCGAGATACAGGTTGATCGCCATCGATTCCGCGAGAACGAAGCCGTCGTCGTCGATCACCGGCACGCGGGCGTTGGGGTTGATGACGCGAAATTCCGGTGTGCGGGTCTGGGGGGCACGCGGCAGCCAGTCGAGATGTTCGAACTTGAGTCCGAGTTCGCCGAGCATCCAGAGCACGCGCAGGGCGCGGGAGTTGGCGGAACCGTACAGCTTCAGCATGCGTATCTCCGAGGATGAAAAGTCAGTGTGACAGGGCGGTCAGTCGCGGATGCGTGTGGCGGTCGGCAGGGTGTTCCGCGATTCGCACGGACCGAACAGGACGACGCCATCCTGCTCCAGCATCGCGCGCTGGCCGTCGAGGTACAGCGAATAGCTGCGGTTGCTGTACTTCTCCTGGGCGGCGCTGTCGCCGCGCGGCAGCACCACCACCTTGCCGTCCACCAGCACCGCGGCATTCCGCGCATCCGGGGCGCGTTCGACCTGCATGGTCTTGTTGCCGGCGCAGGTGTAATCGATGCGCGCGGGAAGCACGGTCTCCTGCACGCCGACGCAGGCGGCGAGCGGCAGGAAGCCCAGCAGGGCGGCGATTCTCGTCCATGGATGCATGGTGTTGTTGTTTCTTTCTGGTGAGTGACTCGAAGTGTGGGGCCCGATGCGACCCGAGCGCATTCTGGCACGCGGACGTCACCGGAGGATGCGTATTCAGACCGCCGTAAACACGTCCTGCGCGGTTTCCCAGGACGTGCCGGCGGCGGCGATGAGCCGGTCCGCGTCTTCCTGCAGCAGGTAGCGCGCCGCGACGAGCGCGCGCGCGGCATCCGTCAGTTGCGCGCGCCACGCGGCATGGGTGCCGTAGCGTTCTACCAGAGACGGACGGGGATCGGCCGGGTCGCGGCTGGCCGCATCCCGCGCGAACGGCAGCATCGCGCCGATGACGCTGAAGAGGTCGCCCTCCGCGTGCCCGGCGGAACGCAGGTTCCAGCCGGTGTGCGTGGCGAGCGGGGTGGCAATCAAAGGATGGCATATGCCGTCGGTGGCGTTGCCATCGGGGTCAAACTTCACGACATAGACCGGGTATGCGGGTCCCTCGCGCGGGGGCTGATGGGAATAGTCCATCAGCCGCAGCTCGTTCTTGATCCCCGTATAGCGCACGCCGGGAATTGCGGGAAAGCCGCTGTGGGCCGGATCAGATTCCACCAGCGTACCCGCGGCGCGCGAGGGAAAGCAGCTTGGCGGCGGCTCGGTGCCCGCCTCGACCCACTCCCGCATGGCGACGATGAGGGCCCGCGCGAGGCAGCCGTAGCTCACGGGGTTGTCGGGGAACTGCCCGACCCCGGGCGGCGGCGGTTCCGACCACCCGTGCTGCAGGCCCGCCGCGAGATAAAGCCGGACGTTCTCCGGCATGGCGATGTCGTGGCCGAGCGTGTCGGTGGCGACGAGCGAGGCGCGGGCGGACCAGATCTCGGAATCCGTATCGAGATGCATGATCTTCGGCGCCGTCCCGGTGCGGGTGCACCGGTCGAGGATGCCGCCGCTGCGTCCACTGACCGGATCGGTGAGCGTGGCGTAGGTAAAGGGAAACTGATCGTCGGGGTAAGAATGATCCTCATGCTGGCGTGAATAGCGTCCGGGCTGGGCGAAGGCGTGGTTGATGAAAGTGCGGCGGGACCCGGCGATGAGCGGGATCGCGGCATCGAAGACCCTGCCCCCGCGCGGCGCCTCGTTAAAGCCCTGGTGGAGAAAGTCGCGCACGGCACGGCCCGACTGCGACAGCCCGAAGACGAGCGCCCGTCGTGCGTGGGGAACGCCGTCGACCGCCAGCGGGTTGGCGTTGCCTTCGGCATCGTGCGCGTCGTGGCGCAGAAACGTCGCGAAGTCGCGAGTGCCGGTGAAGGCGAGGCCCGTGACGACGGGGTCACAGGCGGGGTAGATGAACTCGTAGATGGCGCCGCGATCGAACCGCGGGTCCCGTGACCGGGTGATCTCGATCTGGCGGTCGTTCAGGTAGCGCCACCGCAGATCCGGCGGCGTCTGCCGCGGGTCGCGTTCCCGCAGCCGTACCGTCAGCGTCGCCTTGGCAGCCTCCTGGTTGGCGGCGGGGTAGCTGAGCTGGCCGGTGAATGTTTCCGCCGGCGTCTCGTTGATGTACTCCTCGCGGCACAGGGCTGTGAGTTTCCGGTTGCCGTCGCGGGCGACCGGATAGCGGGCGACCATTCTGCCGTTGCCGGGGCTGACGTCGGATTGCCACCCGCCCCAGACCATGCTGTAGCCCTGCCGCATGAGAAAGCCGTTGCCGGCGTCCGCCGCGGAAAGGGGGAGATTTTTGTTCGGCGCGTGGTTGATCCGGGGCACGGAGCGCTTGCCGCCCCGGTTGAGAATCTCGTAGAACAGCCAGCCATTGCCCCGGGTGAGGTCAACCGGCTTCACGATGCAGATATCGAAGTCGTACTCCACCCGGCCGTGGGCGTTGCGCGGCGCGAAGCCGAGATTGACGATGCCCGCATTCAGCGGGTGTTCAGGGTCGACTTCACAGTACGCCGTGCCGTGCAGGCGTTCGTAGGGGCCGCGGGCGTCAAACTGCAGACCGTCGAAACACGGCGAGACTCGCTCGGAAATTTCCACCCGCCGGACGAACCCGGCTTGCCGGGCGTTGGTGCTCATGCCGATCCCCTGCGCGCTACGGGCGCTGTTGCATGCGTAAAATGCTCCGGCGATTATATTCGAGCGCTCACGGAACAAAGGACGGCGATGACGGCGATGACGGCGATGACGGCGAGGTCAGCGGGGTGGCGAACGGGGCTTGCGGTGGTGTCGTGCGGAATGCTGCTGGGGTCGGTCCATGCAGCCGACGCTTATCCGGCGCGTCCGGTCCGGTTCATCGTGGGATTTGCCCCGGGCGGCAACACCGACGTCTATGCGCGGCTGCTGGGGGCGCATCTGCAGAAACTGTGGGGCCAGGGATTCGTCGTCGAGAACAAGCCCGGGGCGGCGAGCATCCTGGCGATCCAGACGGTCGCGACGTCCAAGCCGGATGGCTACACCCTGTGCTTCTGCGTGACGAACGTCGCGACGAACCGCTTCACGCATGCCAGCCTGCCGTACAAGATGGAAGACCTCGTCCCGGTCGGTCTGGTGTTCAATTCGTCGACGGCGCTGGTGGTGCCGGCCGCCTCGGAGTTCGACACGGTGCAGAAGCTGATTGCCTATGGCAAGGCGAATCCGGGCAAGCTGAGCTATTCCACAACGGGGCCGGGCGGGGCGACGCATCTGGTCGCCGAACTGTTCCGGGGAGAAACCGGCGTGGTCTCGGAGGCCGTGCATTACAAGGGCGCGGCACCCGCCACGATCGCCGTGCTGGCCGGCGAGGTCCAGTTCGCAATGGCGGCGACCGCGACGGCGATGCCGCATCTGCAGGCGAAGAAACTGCGTGCGCTGGCGGTGAACACGCCGGAGCGGCTGACGGCGTTGCCCGGCGTGCCGACCATCGGCGAGGCCGGTTACCCGGTCGTGGCCAGCAGCACCTGGTACGGGGTGTTGGCGCCCGCGGGCACGCCGCGCGAGATCATCCTGACGCTGAACCGCGAGATCAATGCGTTTGCGCGGAGCAGGGCGATTCTGGAAAAGACCGCCGCCGACGGCGACCGCGCGCGCGGCGACCTGTCGCCCGAAGCGTTCGCGAAATACATCAACGACGATGCGGAAGTCATGCGGCGCGTGATCGAGCCGCTGAAGATCCGGCTCGACTGACGCGCCGCCGCTCCGGCACTCCGTCAGCCCGCTTTTTCCTTCTTCACATCGCCGGACTTGATGGCCTCGCTCATCTTCACCGGCGGCACCACGGGCGTGATGCCGTTCATCAGCGAGCCGGGCACGGTTTCGATCAGTTCATCCACGGTAAAGAGGCCGTCCCCGCCCTTGTGCAGCGATTTGTAGTCCTCGCCGAAGTAATAGGTGTTGATGCGGCCGCGCTCGGCGTGGAAGACCTGGCCGTTGATGAAGTCGGCCTGGTCGAGGCACAGGTAGGCGACGATGGGCGCGATGTACTCGGGGCCGCGCGGCTGCAGGGTGCGCTCGTATTCCGCCTTGGTCATCAGGCCGGCCTTGAACTTGCGCTCGCGGTTGGCCTTCACGGTGTCGGTCAGCGTCATGCGCGTGTCGGCGGAGGGGCAGATCGCATTGGCGGTGATGCCGAACTTGGAGGCTTCCTTGGCGATCGAGCGCGTGAGGGCGATGATGCCGGCCTTGGACGCGCTGTAGTTGCACTGGCCGACCGAGCCCTTGAAGGCGTCGGAGGAGAAATTGACGATGCGGCCATGGCCCGCCTGCCGCATGTACTTGATCGCGTGGTGGCACATGTTCCAGTGCCCCTTGAGATGCACGCTCACGACCGAATCGAAATCGTCCTCGGACATGTTCCAGATCATGCGCTCGCGCAGGTTGCCGGCGACGTTGACCAGGAGATCGATCTTGCCGAAGCTGTCCACGCACTGCTTGATCATCAGTCCGGCCTTGACGTAATCGGCGACGGAATCGTAGTTCGCGACGGCCTTGCCGCCGGCCTTGACGATCTCGGCGACGACGTCGTCGGCGGGCCGTTCCTCGGTCGCTTCGCCGCCGCGGCCCACGCCCGGGTCGTTGACGACAACGGATGCGCCTTCTTGCGCCAACAGCATCGCGACTTCGCGCCCGATACCGCGGCCCGCGCCGGTGACGACGGCGGCTTTTCCCTTGAGATGCATGGCACTCCTCCTGGTTGATTCGATGATTCAGCCACTGGGGTATCGCCCCTGCGGCGCTATTCCGGCTGGATGCCGGCGCGCTTGATGAGTTCGGCGTAGAGGCCGATGTCGCGTTTGAGCCGCTCGCCGAGCTCCGCGGGCGTGCTGGTTTCCACGTCCATGCCCTGCGTGGTGAGCAGGTCGCGCGCGTCCTTGCGGTCCAGCGCCTTGATGATCTCCGCGTTCAGGCGGGTCACCACCGCGGGCGGCGTGCCGGCGGGCGCGAACATGCCCCACCACGCGTTCCAGACGAAATCCGGGTACCCCGACTGCGCCATGGTCGGCACCTCCGGCATCTGCGTGTTGCGCGCGGCCGAGGTGATGCCGAGCGCGCGCAGGCGGCCACTCTTCACGTGCGGGATCGCGACCAGGATGGTGGAGAAGGTGAACTCGATGTGGCCGCCGATGAGGTCTGTCGCGGCCTGCACCGCGCCCTTGTACGGCACGTGGTTGGTGCGGATGCCCGCCATCTGGTTGAAGATTTCGCCGCACAGGTGCGACGCGGCGCCGACGCCGGCCGACGAGTAATTGAGTTTGCCGGGATGTGCCTTCGCGAGCTGTACGAACTGTTTCACGTCGCGCGCCGGCAGGGACGGATGCACGATCAGCACGGAGGGGGTGACGATATTGAGCGAGATCGGGGCGAAGTCGCGCACCGGATCGTAGGCAAGCTTGCGGAACAGGCTCGGGCTGGTGGCCATGATGTAGGTGCCGAGGTGCAGCGTGTAGCCGTCGGGCGGGGCCTTCGCCACCAGTTCGGCGGCGATGTTGCCCGAGGAGCCCGCGCGGTTGTCCACCAGCACCTGCTGGCCCAGCGCCGGCGCGAGCCGCTCGGCCAGCACCCGCGCGGTGACGTCCACGGCGCCGCCCGGCGTGAAACCGACCACGATGCGCACCGGTTTCGACGGGTAGGGCTGGGCGTGTACGGCGCTGCACAGCAAGAGGGCGGCGCACAGGCCCAGCGGGTGGCGGATCGGCTGCATCGAGGGTCTCTCGGGGGGATGGACGGTCGTTGCCCGCATGATACCTTCGGCATGGGTCAGGAGTTCAACGTGTCACCCGACAACAACACAGAAACGCGGCGCCTCGGCCTCGGGGCGATCCACCGGATCGCCGTCGCGGCGCTCAAACGCAACGCGTTTTCCGCGGCCAATGCCGCGGTCATCGCCGACGTGGTCACCGCCGCCGAGCGCGACGGCGCCCGTTCGCACGGGCTCATGCGCATCCCGGGCTACGTGCGCGGTGCGCGCACCGGACGCATCGATCCGGGCGCCGTGCCGCGGCCGGTGGCGTTCCTGGCGGCACCGGAATGCGCGGACATCATCGAGATCGACGGCGGCCGCGGTTACGCCGCGCCCGCCGTGGCACTCGGCCGCCCGCTGCTGATCGACGCGGTCCGCGCACACGGGCGCGGCATGCTGCGCCTGCGCAACACGCATCACCTGCACGCCCTGTGGTGGGACGTGGAGGCGGTGGCCGAAGCCGGCTACCTCGCGCTGGCGATGGTGGTCTCGCGCCCCGTGGTCAGCGTGTTCGACGGACAGGGCCGCGCCTTCGGTACCAACCCGCTGTGCTTCGCGGTGCCGCGCGCAGGCCGCCCGCCGCTGGTCGCCGATCTGGCCACCTCCGCGTCAGCGCGCGGCGACATCGCGCTCGCGCAACGCGAGGGCCGCGCGATCC
>JBOIEQ010000150.1:0-10448 GCA_050741255.1 Burkholderiales bacterium
GGCTAACAAGGAAAGGCGAAGGAAAGGCAAAGGAAAGCGGCGCCGCACAGGCGGCGCCGACGCTGCAAATTATACGGGGATACCGGTCAGCGCCGGGCGCGTGTCAGGCGGACGCCGGACGAATGTCGCCGCCGAATTCGGACGCCGCCTCGGTCAGCCATTCCCAGAAGTGGCGCGCATAGCTGCGCGGCACGTAGAAATCCCAGGTGGCGTCGTCCACATGGTGCAGCACGCAGCCGATGTGCGCGACTGGCGTCTGCGTGCAACGGCCCACGGCGAACATCCGCGGGTGCAGGTCGAGCCCGCAGCCTTTCGCCAGCACATCGCGCGCGCGCGGGCCGGCGAGGCGCATGACGGTGCGGCCTTCAGACTGCTCTACGCAGCGCAGCCCCGGCGCTTCCGCCACGGATGTCCCGGCGGTGACGAGCCACCACTCGCTGGGGCCGAGCGTGAATACGTGGCCGGTGGTCATGGGACGGACCGCGCCGATGTCCAGTGAGAGCGCGCTCCCGGTCAGTTGCTCCGCGGCGAGCAGAAACCGCGCGTCCCGCGCATTGCCGCGCAGCGACAGGATGCCTACCTGCGGGCGCACGGCCAGTGTCACACCCGGCGCGCCCGGTTCGCGGCCGAACGCGTGCGTCCGGTAGATCGCGGTCAGCGCATGCCGTCGCAGGGAGGTGATTTCAGCCACGGACGCGTTCTCCGGCGGGATCGACGAATACGGGGTCGGTCACGCGCACCTGCAACTGGACGCCGGCGACGGGCGCGTACGCCCACAGGATTTCGCCGTGACGTTCGCGGCCGCGCTTGAGAAGGGCGAGAGCGATCGGGTGGCCAAGGGTAGGGCTGTAGCAGGTCGAGGACACGTGGCCGTCGATCGGCAGCGGCTTCTGGCCGTCGCAATCGAGCAGCAACTGGGCGCCGCGGGGGATGGCGGATTTGCCGTCGACCGGAATCACGCCGACCAGTTGCCTGCGGTCGGGCGCCTTCAGCAGCGGCCGGCCAATGGCTTGCCGGCCGATGAAATCGCGGTCGGTCTTCACCATGCGGCCGAGCCCGAGATCATCGGCAGTGGTGCGGCCATCGAGCTCGTTGCCCGCGACGTGGCCTTTTTCGATGCGCAGCACACCCATGGCCTCGGTGCCGTAGGGCGTGATGCCGAAGTCGTAGCCGGCGTCGTGCGTGGCGCGCCACATCGCGTCGCCATGGTCGGCGGCGACGTTGATTTCGTACGAGATCTCGCCGGAGAACGACAGGCGGAACACGCGCGCAGGGATGCCAGCGAGCGTCGCAGCGCGATAGCTCATGTGCGGCAGCGCCGTATTCGACCAGTCCCCGGTGGGCGCCAGCTTCTGCAGTACCGCGCGCGATTGCGGGCCGGCGAGCGCAAGGGCGGCCCACTGGTCGGTGACCGACGTGCAGTAGACGTCGAGTTCCGGCCACAGCACCTGCAGGCAGTATTCGAGCTGCGACATCACGCGCACCGCGTTGGCGGTGGTGGTCGTCATCAGGTAGCGCTGGTCGGCGATCCGCGTCGTCGTCCCGTCGTCGAACACCGTGCCGTCCTCGCGCAGCATCGCGCCGTAGCGCACTTTGCCGACCGCCAGGGATTTCCAGCGGTTCGCATAGACGCGCTCGAGGAACTCCGCCGCGTCGGGGCCCTGGAGGTCGATCTTGCCGAGCGTGGAAACATCCACGAGGCCCACGCCGTTGCGCACCGCGAGCGTTTCGCGGTTGATGCAGTCGAGGTCGCCCTCGTGGCGGCCGGGATACAGTTGCGGCCGCAGCCAGAGTCCGGCGGTGACGAAGCGCGCGCCGGCGAGCGTGTGCCATTCGTGCATCGCCGAGCGGCGCACCGGCGCCATGTGCTCGCCGGTTTCCGTGCCCGCCATCGCGCCGAAGGTGACCGGCGTGTAGGGCGCGCGGAAGGTGGTGGTGCCGATCGCGGGGATGGCCGCACCCAGCGCGTCGGACAGCACGCCCAGGCCGCTGATGTTGCTGAGCTTGCCCTGGTCGGTGCCCATGCCGAGCGTGGTGTAGCGCTTGACGTGTTCGACCGAGGTGTAGCCCTCGCGGGCCGCGAGGCGCAGGTCGGCAACGGTGACGTCGTTCTGGAAGTCGAGAAAGCATTTCTCGCCGCGCTGTACGCCGGGATGCGGCAGCCACCACGTCTTGAGCGGCGCCGTGTGATCCGGCGAGGTGGCGGGCGCGGCCGGCGCGGGTGCTGGCGCGAAACCGGCGCCACCCGCGGCCTCCGCGCCGGCCGCGAACCCTTCCGTGATGCCTTGTGCCAGGGTGAACGTGCCGCGTCCCGCGCCGGCGGAACGCGCGCGCTGGATGGCGGCGTCCGGCACGAACGCGGCCAGCGCCTCGTCGTAACGGAGCTTGCCCTTGGCCTGCGTGTGGAGGTGCACCGCCGGGTTCCAGCCGCCGGAGGTGAGCACGAGGTCGCAGGCGATGCGCTCGGGGCGGCTTGTCGATGTCACGCCGGCGACGTCGACCGCGTTGACCCGTTTGCGGCCGTGCGCGCGCACGACGGCGTGCTGGAAGCGGACGGGGAGCCCCGCGCGCGCGGCTTCCTGCACCGCGTAGCCGAAGCTGCCTTCGCGCACGTCGATGATCGCCGCGATCTCGATGCCGGACGCATGCAGGTCCAGCGCCGCGGCATAGGCGGAGTCGTTGTTCGCAAAGACCACCGCCCGCGAGCCGGCGCGGACGCCGTAGCGGTTGGCGTAGGCGCGGGCGGCATCCGCCAGCATCACGCCCGGGATATCGTTGTTCGCGAAAGGCATGGGACGTTCGAGCGCACCGGTGGCCAGCACGACTTCCTTCGCGCGCACTTTCCACAGCCGCTGGCGGGGAACGATGCGGTCGGCCGCGTGCGTGTGCTCGAGCAGCCCCAGGAAATTCTGGTCGAAGTAGCCGAAGGCGGTGGTGCTGGCGAGCAGCGTCACGTCCGGCAGCGCGGCGAGTTCGGCGACGGCGGCGTCCACCCAGTTGAGCGCGGGTTCGCCCGCAATGTCCGCGCGTTCGTGCAGCAGCGCGCCGCCGAGCCGGAAATCCTGTTCGGCGAGAATCACGCGCGCGCCGGTGCGACCGGCCGCGAGCGCCGCGGCCAGGCCGGCTGGCCCTCCGCCGACGACCAGCACGTCGCAGTGCGCATGGTAGTGGGCGTAACGGTCGGGATCGGGCGCGGTGGCGGAGCGGCCCATGCCCGCGGCCTTGCGGATGAGGCGCTCGTAGGTGAGCCAGAGCGATGCCGGCCACATGAAGGTTTTGTAATAGAAGCCGGCCGGCAGGAAGCG
Source organism: Burkholderiales bacterium (assembly GCA_050741255.1). Lineage (GTDB taxonomy): Bacteria > Pseudomonadota > Gammaproteobacteria > Burkholderiales > SG8-41 > CAZXNF01. The sequence goes on from JBOIEQ010000150.1 coordinate 3,306, forward strand.
CGAGAAGAGGTTGTTGACGGCCTGGAGATCGAAGCCGACCGAGGGCCAGCAGTTCTGGCTGGCGGCAACGAGGCCGTCGCGCAGCACGATCTGGGTGGCGCGCAGGTTGGGCTCGGTGCTGGCGCCCGTGTCGAGCTGGACCAGGCCGTTCGGTTCCTCCGCGCCGGCGGCGACCAGGCCGCGGGGGCGGTGATACTTGAAGCTGCGGCCGATCAGCTGCACGCCATTCGCGACCAGCGCCGACGCGAGCGTGTCGCCCGCATAGCCCTGCAGACGCTCGCCGTTGAAGCGGAAGGCGAGCGGTTGTCCGCGGTCGATGAGCCCGCCGGTGGCGAGCCGGAACGCCTGGCTCACTTCGCGGCCTCCGAAGCGGCGCCTGCGCGCGCGCGAAAATCATCCATCGTCACGGCATCCAGTACGTCGTGGGTATAGGTGTCGCGGTGCACGGCGATCCACTGCCGGCAGCCGGTGCCGTGCTGCCACAGTTCCCAGTGCGGGCCGCGCGGGTTGTCGCGCACATACACGGAGTCGGACCACGCCTGCAGGCTGACCGCGGCGGGGTCGGCCGGGCGGAGCGCTTTCGCGTCGCCGGCGTACGTGAATTCGGTGTAGTCGCGGATGCCGCAGTAGGGGCAGGGGATTAAGATCATAAGGCGGGATTGGGGATTCGAGATTTGGGATTGGAAAACAAAGCCGCAAGCGTTCGCCACACCAACTGGTTTCGAATCCCAAATCCCAAATCCCGAATCCCGCTTTTCATCAATGCACCCAGGGGTAGGGGCCGCCGCCCTTTTCGTCGAGCGTCGCGCCGCGCTCGAAGCGGTCCAGCGTGAAGGCGGCGTTCAGTTCGTGCGGCGCATCGTGAGCGACCGTGTGCGCGAAACACCAGCCGGAAGCGGGCGTGGCCTTGAAGCCGCCGTAGCACCAGCCGCAGTCGAGATACAGGTTGTCGATCGGCGACTTGCCGATGATGGGGCTGCCGTCCATGCTCATGTCCATCACGCCGCCCCAGGTGCGCAGCATGCGCAGTCTCGAGAAGGCGGGAAAGAGGGCGAGCATGGCCTGCACCACGTGTTCGAGGATAGGCAGGTTGGAGCGCTGGCCGTAGGAGTTGTAGCCGTCGATGTCGCCGCCGGTGACCAGTTCGCCCTTGTCGGACTGGCTGACGTAGAAGTGCACCGCGCCGGAGGTCACGACGGTGTCGAGTATGGGTTTCACCGGTTCGGATACCAGCGCCTGCAGCACGTGCGTTTCGATCGGGAGCTTGAGTCCGGCGAGACCGGCGACCTGGCCGGAATGGCCGGCGACGGCGAGGCCGAATTTCCTGGCGCGAATGGTGCCCTTGCTGGTTTCCACCGCCGTGATGCGATTGCCGGCGCGCTGGAAGCCGGTGACTTCGCACTGCTGGATGATGTCCACGCCCAGCGCGTCGGCTGCGCGCGCGTAGCCCCAGGCCACGGCATCGTGCCGCGCCGTGCCGCCGCGCGGCTGCAGCAGGCCGCCCATGATCGGGAAGCGTGCCGAGGGCGAGGTGTCGAGCAGCGGTACCCGGCGCGTCACCTGGTCGCGGTCGAGCAGTTCGGCGTCGATGCCGTTCGCGCGCATCGCATTGGCGCGGCGCGCGTAGCCGTCGAGGTCGGCGAAGGAGTGCGCGAGGTTCAGCACGCCGCGCTGGCTGAACATCACGTTGTAGTTGAGATCCTGCGAGAGGCCTTCCCACAGCTTCAGCGAATGCTCGTAGAAGTGCGCGTTCGCCTCCAGGTAGTAGTTGGAGCGCACGATGGTGGTATTGCGGCCGGTGTTGCCGCCGCCGAGCCAGCCTTTTTCGATCACGGCGACGTTGGTGATGCCGTGGTGCTTCGCCAGGTAGTAGGCGGTGGCGAGCCCGTGGCCGCCGCCGCCGACGATCACGACGTCATATTCCGGCTTCGGTTGCGGACTGCGCCAGGCGCGGGTCCAGCCTTCGTGATAGCCGAGGGCCTGGCGCGCGAGCGAGAAAATTGAATACTTCATCCGGCCTGCATCAAATCAAGATTGCCGCGCAGCGTCAATGGCGAACGGCTTGCCATCAGCAAGATACGGGACAACAATAAAGCTGCCTAATGATGAGGATCGTCACAGGATACCGGCATGCACCGGCCTTGGGCGTGTCCCGGCGCAGCGGCTGCATCCCGGCGCAGGGAAGATAAGCGCGATTACACATGAATATTAGTTCTATTAATGATAGGGTGACGACGATGTGGACGGAGGTGCCGGTGATTACACTTTGTCCCTGCTGTGACCCCGGCGTCCGCTGCCCCGCGTACTTGCCTACCGTCCCCGGCAGGGCGTGATGGCGGGGCGCCGGGAGACACAGCACCTGCCGCTCGACCTGCCGGCGCTGCGCGCTTTTCTCGCCGTGGGCGCCACCGGCAGCATGACGCAGGCCGCGCGCCGCCTGGGATTGACCCAGTCCGCGGTGTCGCAGGCCGTGAGACAACTGGAAGACATGCTCGGTACCGTCCTGCTGGACCGTTCGCAACGACCGCTGGCGCTGACGCCGGCCGGGCGCCTGTTGCAGCGGCATGCGGCGCCGATCGTGGACGATGCCTTGATGCTGGCGACGGTGGTGCGCCAGGCCGGCAGCCGCAAAGTGCAGGAACTGCGGCTCGGGATCATCGATTCGCTCGCCTCCACCATCGGCCCCAGCCTGATTCGCCGCCTGCTCGACACGGCCACCCGGCTGTCCTTCCGTTCCGGTCTGACCCACGATCAGGTGCAGGGACTGCTGTCCCGCCAGCTCGACATGATCATCAGCGGCGACGCCATGGACGATGTCGACGGCCTCGACCACTATCCCCTGCTGAACGAACCGTTCGTGCTGGTCACGCCGCCGGGGTGGAGCGCGGCGGACCTTGGCGGTGACCTGCGGCAGCTGGCGGCCCGCTATCCGCTGATTCGCTTCTCGGCGCGCTCGCAGATCGGCGCCCAGATCGAGCGGCATCTGCGCCGGCTTGGCGTGCGGGCGCCGCAATTGCTGGAAGTCGACGCCTCGGACGCGCTGGTGGCCATGGTCGCCGCGGGCCTGGGCTGGGCGATCGCGACGCCCTTGTGTCTGCTCCAGGCGCGTGCGCGCACGGTGGACGTGCGGGTGCGGGCGTTTCCCGAAACCCGTTTTTCGCGCCAGTTGTACCTTATCGTACGCTCAGGCGAGTTCGGCGAGTTGCCGCGCGAGATCGCCGGGCATGCCTGCGACATCCTCAAAAAGGAAAGCCTGAGCGAACTCAGGCGTTTCGTGCCCAGGGAGTCCAGTCCCATCGTGATCGGCGAGGCCCGTGAAGGGTAAAGGAGTGCCAGTATGATACGAACCATCGTGACCGCCGGCAGTGCCGTGGCAGCGCTCGTGCTAATGGCGCCGGTCGCGGCCCAGGTTGCCGCGAAGAACTTTCCCGTCAAACCCATCCGCATCGTGGTCGGCTTCACGCCGGGCACCACGACCGACATCACGGCACGGGCGCTCGGTATCAAGTTGACCGAGCGACTGGGCCAGCAGGTGGTCATCGAGAACCGCGAGGGCGCGAACAGCGGCATCGCCAATGCGATCGTGGCGCGGGCGAATCCCGACGGCCACACGCTGCTGATGGGAACGCTCAGCCTGGTCGTCAGTCCGCTGCTCTACAAGGAACTGCCCTTCGATCCCAGGGATCTGGCGCCGGTGACCCTGCTCGTGCTGACGCAGAACGTGATCGCGGTGAATCCGAAGGTGCCGGCCACCTCGATCAAGGAACTCATCGCACTGGCCAGGGCCAAGCCGGGTTCACTGCGTTACGGCTCGTCCGGCCGCGGCAGTTCCGCCTTCCTGACGCTGGAACTGCTGAAGTCGATGGCGGGCATCGACCTCGAGGAGATCCCGTACAAGGCCACCTCGCAGGCGGTGACGGACCTGATGAGCGGCGAGATCCCGATCTATCCGCCCAGCCTTGCGTCGGCCATTCCGCTGATCAAATCCGGCCGCATTCGCGCGCTGGCGGTGACGGGGCCGAAGCGCACTCCCATCATGCCGGATCTGCCGACCGTCGCCGAAACCGTGCCGGGCTACGACGCGGCGACCGGCGTCTACGGCATCATGGTGCCGACGGCGACACCCAAGGCGCTGGTCGATCGCCTGAACAAGGAGATCACGGTCATCGCGCAGAGCGCGGACTTCCGCGAACGCATGCAGGGGCTCGGCGCGGACTCGATCGGCAGCACGCCGGCCGAATACGCGGAGTACCTGAAAGCGAGCGGCCTCAAATGGAAGACGCTGTTCAACAAGATGGGCATCACGCCGCAATAGCCGCAGGCTGGAGACCGAGACCATGAGCGCCATTGCACAGCCCGCCCCCAAAGTGTTTGCCGGGGACAAGGCCAAAGCCTTCCACCAGTCCACCCTGGTGTGGGACTGCCTGTCGCTGTATTACCTGATCGACGAACCGTACGCGCAGCAGGCGCTGGAGGGCGGCGTCAACGTCGCCAACGTCACTTTCGGCACCGAGGACGAGTGGGAAACGGTGCTCCGCAATTTCGAGCTGGGCCTGCAGAAGATCGAGAAAAGCCCGCTGCTGACGCTGGCGTTGACCGCCGATGACATCCTCAAGGCCAAGGCCGCGGGCAAGCTCGCGATCGTCATCGGCACGCAGGGCTCGTCGTTCATCGAGAAGGAGCTGTACCGGGTCGAACTGCTGTATCGCCTCGGCCTGCGCATCTGCGGCCTTGCCTATACGGGCGGCACGCTGCATGCGGACGGCTGTGGCGAAGTGCGCGATGCTGGCGTGTCCTTCCTCGGCCGCGAACTGATCGACATGGTCAACCGACTGCCGATGTGGCTCGACCTTTCACACTGCGGGCACCGTACCCGGGCCGAAGCCGTGCCGCTCGCCCGCGCGCCGGTGTGCACGCACTCGAATGCCTATGGGCTGAACGCGAACGACCGCAACACGACCGATGAAACGGCGAAGGCGATCGTGGCCAAGGGCGGCATGCTCGGCGTGTGCGGGCTGGCCAAGACCGTCTGGCCGCAGGACGCGACGCTGGACCGGATCGCCGATCACATCGACTATTACCAGAAGCTGATCGGCCCGGAGAACATCGGCTTCGGCTGCGATTTCGTGGCGGCCTACAAGGCGAGCGGGCAGATCCTGCCGGCCTCGAAGCGCTGGCGCACGCTGCGCCCGGACGTGTTCGGCACGGTGGAGGAGTTCCTGACGTTGAGCTACCCCGAGGGCCTGACCCAGATCCGCGAACTGCCGAACCTGACCCAGACGCTGTACGACCGCAAATACTCCGAGCCCCAGATCGCCGGCATCATGGGCGGCAACTGGTTTCGCACGTTCAAGACACTGGTGGGGTGACGGCCATGATGACGCTCGCGAAGGGAAAGTGCATGCAGGGGGTGATGCTGGCGATCGCGGCGCTGCTGCCGATGGCCGCGGGCGCGCAGGCCACTTCGGCAGGCTCAGGACAGGCGTGGCCCGCGAAGCCGGTGCGGCTCGTCGCGCCATTCGGCACGGGCTCCGTACTCGACACCATGATGCGGGCGATGCAGAACGAACTCTCGGCGGCGCTCGGCCAGCCGATCATCATCGAATCGCGCCCCGGCGCGGGCGGCACCATCGGCACCCTGGCCGTCGCCCGGGGGCCGGCCGACGGCTATACCTTCCTGATCGCGGCCAACAGCCACAACATCAACGGGTCGGTGTACTCGAATCTTGCTTACCATCCGCTGAAGGATTTCACGGCGGTCGCGTCGGTGGGCAGCACCGGCTACATCATGATGGTGCCGGCGTCCCTGGGCGTGAAAAACGTCGGCGAGTTCATCCAGCTTGCCAAAGCAAAGCCTGGCCTGACCTATCCTTCCGCGGGCAAGGGCAGCGCCACGCACCTGTCGATGGCGCTGCTCGTCAACCTTGCCGGCATCGACATGCTGCACGTGCCCTTCAAGAGCACGGGCGACGCAGTGCTCGAAGTCATGTCGGGCCGCGGCGGCGCCATGATCGGGGCGAACATCGCCGTCATGCCGTACGCGAACGACAGCCGCGTGCGCCTGCTGGGCATTACCACCGCCACGCGCAGCAAGTTCCTGCCCGATCTGCCGACGCTGTCCGAGAGCGGCCTGCGCGGCTACGAATTCGATTCCTGGCTGGGGCTGGTGGCGCCGGTGTCCACCCCGCGGGAAATCGTGGAACGCATGAACGCGGAGATCGGCAAGCAACTCCGCAATCCGGAGGTGGCCGAGCGTCTGGCGAAGCAGGGGATCGAAGTCCGCGCATTGACCCCCGAACAGATGAACAAGCTGCTCGCCGTCGATTTCGAGCGCATGGCGAAGGTCGTGCAGATCGCCGGCGCCAGGGAAAACTGACATGACGGAGACGTTTCCCGTCATCTACGGCATCTGCCTGGACGCCGAAGCGATCTGGCTCGGCAAGGCGCCGGAGAATGCGCAGCGCCCGGTGCTGCTGTCGCACGGCACCTACGAAATCCGCGAAGGCCTGGCGCCGCTGCTCGACCTGCTCGACCGCCACGCGGTGCGGGCGACCTTCTTCGTGCCCGGGATCACTGCCGACCGCTATCCCGACGCCATTCGTGAAATTCACCGCCGCGGCCACGAGCTCGCGAGCCACGGCCACGGCCACAAGCCGCCGGCCACCCTGTCCGCCGGGGAGGAGAAATCCGAGCTCCTGCGCGGCATGCAGTCCCTGTCGGACATCACGGGCGTGAAGCCCGTCGTCTGGCGCTCGCCGTCCTGGGAATGGTCGGATCGCACGCTGGATTACCTGCTGGAAGCGGGCATCACGGTCTCGGCCAATTACTTCGACCGCGTGCGGCCGTACCGGCATGTGCGCGACGGCCAGCCGCTGCCGCTGGTGGAACTGCCCGTGCAGTGGCACCTCGCCGACGCGCCGTACTTCATGTACGGCGGCCAGATCGGCCGCGTGGTGCGCACCGCCCGCGAGGTGGAAGAATTGTGGCGCGAGGAATTCGACGGCGCCTACGGCTGGCCCGGCGCGTACTTCCACCTGACGCTGCACGTGCAGCTGATCGGCCATCCCGGCCGGCTCGCGATGCTCGACCGGCTCACGGCGTACATCAAGTCACAGCCGCGCGCCCGTTTCATGACCTGCGGCG
>JBOIEQ010000151.1:0-10060 GCA_050741255.1 Burkholderiales bacterium
CTGGAAGGCGAGGCCGGTTTCTACCACGCGTTCGTCGGCAACAACCGCGGCGAGCTGACCTACAGTTTCGACGGCAAGATTAAAACGGACCTGGGCGCGGTCGCGAAGGATCTGGGGTCCGAGTGGATGATGCTGGAGACGCATTACCGGATCTATTCGATCTCCGGCTACAACATCGCGCACGTGGAGCTGGCCGCGAAGCTGTGCCAGGACCACGACATCAAGTACGAGGACATCGACCGGATCGAGGCGCTGGTAAATTGGTTGGAGACACAGTATCCAAGCCCGGCATTCCCGGTGCGCCGGGAGGACCAGATCCACAAGCCGGGCAGCACCTCTTATTACCTGGCCTGTGCCGCCGTCACCCGGGCTTTTCCCATGCTCCGCGAATGGGCACCGCAGACCGCGAGCGCGGACGATCCGCCGGAGGCGCTGGAACTCATGCAGCGCGTGACGATCATCCCCACGCACGAAATGACGCTGTTCGGGCCGCGCATCACCATCTTCCTGAAAAACGGCAAGAGCCACACGGTGCAGGGCACCGGCTGCGAGTTCATCTGGAATTTTGACGAACAGGCGAAGCGCATCCGGCCGGTCACCTCGGGTCTGCCGATTCCCGAATCGCAGTTCGAGGCGATCATCCAAGGCTGCCGGGATCTCGACCGTCACCCTCGTGCCGACGCGCTCGTCAGGCTGATGTTGAAGTAAGGCGGGCGGCGGGTTCCACCCGGAACGCGTGCCGGTGTAATCTGCGCGTCATGGAGGAGCAGCCTCATCACACATCAATAATGTCCATTCATCTCAGCAGGGAGTTCTGACATGTCCTCCGCAATGCGCCGCCTCCTCGGCGCGCTTTCCGTCATTGCCGCCATTCTGCCGGTCGCACCGGCGCAAGCCCAGGCCTATCCCGCCCGTTCCATCGAATTGATCGTGCCGTTCGCCCCCGGCAATGCCCCGGACATCGTGGCGCGCGGTCTGGCCGAAGGGCTGGGCAAACAACTCGGCCAGCAGATCATCGTGGTAAACAAACCCGGCGCCGGCGGCGCGATCGGCTACAAGTACCTGGACAGCAAGAAGCCAGATGGCTACTCGATGGTACACAGCTCCAATTCGATTTCGACCGGGTTTCACGCGGGCATGATGCCCCTCACGTACAAGGACTTCGCGCACGTCGCCCGGGTATGCGCGGAATACCCGGTGCTCGCCGTGCGCGCCAACGCGCCGTACGCCAATCTCAAGGACCTCGTTGCCTATGCCCGCAAGAACCCGGGCAGTCTGCGCGTAGGCTCCACCAGCATCGGCAGCCACATGCACCTGACCGCCGCGGCCTTTTTCGGCGAGCAGGGCGTGGACGTGACGCTCGTGCCGTACCCCACGCGCGGCCACGTCACCAGCCTGATCGGCGGCGAGATCGACGCCATCGTCACCCTCACGGCGTCCGTGTCGCAGCACACCAAGGGCGGGCCGCTCAAGGTGCTGGGCGTGTTCGCATCGGCGCGCGATCCGGTGCTGCCTGACGTCGCCACTGCGAACGAGCAGGGCTTCAAGTTCCAGTCCGACCTGTGGCGCGGCATCGCCATGCCGAAAGACACGCCGCCGGCGGTCGTGGCGCGCATGGAGGAGGCGCTGGGCAGGGTGGTGAACAGTCCGGAGTTCAGGCAGATCGGCGAGAAGGCGGGCTTCCAGCCCACGTTCCTGCCGAGCGAGGCTTTCACCAAGTCGGTGGCATCGGAAGACGTTGTCATCGCGCGCGTGATGACGAAGGCCGGCCTGACCCAGCCGTCGCAGAAGTGATGTCCGCCATGCCACGTACCCTCATCAGGAATGCCTGCATTCTGTCCATGGATCCGTCCATCGGAGATCTCCCGCGCGGAGAAGTCCTGATCGACGGTGATCGGATCGCGGAGGTTGCGCCGACGATCGCCGCGCCGGCTGACCGCACCATCGACGCGGACGGCGCGATCGTGCTGCCGGGGCTCATCAATGCCCACATCCACACCTGGGAGACGGCGATGCGCGGTATCGGCGCCGACTGGGCAGGATCGGATTACTTCAATTTCTTCCACGCGAAGGTGGCGCCGCTGTATACACCGGCGGACACCTTCATCGGCACCCTGGTCGGCACCCTGGGTCAGCTCGATGCCGGGGTGACGACGGTGTACGACTGGTGCCACAACAACTCGACGCCCGCGCATACCGATGCCGCGGTGGATGCGCTGTTCGCTTCCGGTGCGCGGGCGCTGTTCGGCCACGGCACGGTGAAGCCGCATCCCAAGCCGGGCGAGCCGCATTTCTCCCAGGTGCCGCATCCGCTCGGGGAAATTCGCCGGCTGCGTGCCGGCCGCCTGGCGAAGGACGACGCCCTGGTCACGCTGTCCATGTGCATCCTCGGGCCCGACTATTCGACGCTGGAGGTGTGCCGCCAGGATTTCCGCGCCGCCATGGATTTTGGGCTGCCGTCGAGCGCGCACGTGTGGGGGCGCCCGAACCGTCTGATACCGGAGGGTTACCGGACGCTCGCCGCCGAGGGCCTGCTCAAGCCCGGCCACAACGCGGTGCATGCCAATTACTTCGAAGACGACGAGATCCAGGTGCTGATCGACCATGGCGCCTCGATCACCTCGACCACCGCCGGCGAGATGAACAATCACATCCGTCCTTCCCTTTGCGGGCGCGTGCGCCGGCTCGGTGGCTACCCGTCGATCGGCATCGACAGCGAGGTGGGCGGGAAGGGGGACATGTTCGAGGTGATGCGCGCGACGTTGCGCATGCAGCGCTTCGTCGCCAACCAGGAGACGATCCGGCTGTCCGAGGCGACGCAGAGCAAGGAGGCAACCGATTTCCTGCGGAATAACCTGAAGACCATCGGCACCGGCGGTTCGCCGATCAAGGAGGTTGCGTTCAAAACCCGCGAGGTCCTGGAATGGGCGACGATCAACAACGCCAGGGCGATGGGCATGGACGGGATCATCGGTTCGCTCACGCCGGGCAAGCAGGCCGACCTGATCATGCTCAGGCGCGATGCGCTGCATATCGCTTCCGCGCAGGATCCCGTGCAAGCGGTGGTGACCTACGCCGAACCGAGCGACGTCGACCTGGTCATGGTGGCCGGCCGCATCGTGAAAGAGAACGGAAAGCTCGGCTTCCAGGGGCTATCGAAGCGGGTCGATGAACTCCGGGCATCGGCGGCGCGCCTGCTGCGGCAGGCCGAGGCCGGCGCGGCCCATTGAGGCCCGACGACGACAAGGCCCGGCAGGCCCCATTTCCATGAAACTCTACATCACCCCCGGTTCCCCTTACGCACGGATCGCACGCGTGGTGATCATCGAGAAAGGGCTGGAAAGCCGGGTCGACGCCATTGCCGCGCAGACGCGTCTCGCGGACAGCCCGTACTACCGTATCAATCCCTCGGGCCGCGTTCCCTATCTGATCCGTGACGACGGCGTCGGACTGGAAGAGTCCGCAGCCATTTGTGCCTACCTCGATCAACTCGAAGGCAAGGCGGTGTTCAAACTCCCCGCGGGAGATCAGGAATGGGAAGCGCGCCGCCTCGAAGGCCTCGCGAGAAGCCTGATGGACGGGCTCGCGGTCTCGGTCCGTGAACTGGCCCGGCCGCCGCAGGAGCGCTCGCCCACGGCGCTGCTGCACGAAGGAGAGCGCAGCCGGCGGTTGGTCGATCTGTGGGAGGGCGAAGTCGGCCATGCGCTGATGGGAGGCGCGGTGAACATGGTCCAGATCACGCTGGCCTGCGCGCTCGATTTCGGCGCCCGGCTTCCCGATTTCCAGTGGCGTCCCGGGCATCCGGGGTTGGTGGGCTGGTTCGATCGCCTTGTCGCGCGCCCGTCGTTCGCCGCGACCGTGCCGCCGGCGAACCGAGCCGCTCATCACTAGTCGAGCGGCAATGACTGACGAAGACTTCATGCGGGAGGCATTGGGGCTGGCGGAGCAGGCGCGGGTCCTTGGCGAAGTGCCGGTGGGGGCGGTGGTGGTGAAAGACGGGGCGGTCATCGGCCGGGGTCACAATCACCCGATCTCCGCGCACGACCCCACGGCGCACGCCGAGATCGTCGCCCTGCGTGATGCGGCCACGCGTCTCGGCAACTACCGGCTCACCGACTGCGAACTGTTCGTCACGCTGGAGCCCTGCGCGATGTGCGGCGGCGCGATTCAGCACGCGAGGATTGCACGGGTCGTCTACGGCGCCACGGACCCGAAAACCGGTGCGTGCGGCAGCGTGGTCGATCTCTTCGCCGAAACGCGTCTGAATCACCATGCCAAGGTGGTGCAGGGCGTGCTGGCCGCGGAGTGCGGCGCGATGCTGTCGGATTTTTTCGCCGCGCGGCGGCGGGCGGCGGGCTGACCATGCGCATTCACGTGAGCCTGGCCGCCCAGCGCCTCGACCTGCTTGATGATGCAGGCGCCTTGGTGAAGTCGTATCCGGTCTCCACTGCGAAGAACGGCGCGGGCGAGCAGAACGGCAGTTTCCGCACGCCGCGCGGCCGCCACATCGTGCGCGCCAAGATCGGCGCCGGGGAGCCGCCGAACACGGTGTTCGTGCGCCGGCGGCCGACGGGCGAGACCTATCACCAGGAACTGGCCGAACGCCATCCCAACCGCGACTGGATCCTGACGCGCATCCTCTGGCTGTCGGGCTGCGAACCGGGGTTCAACCGGCTGCGCGAGGTCGACACGATGCGGCGCTACATCTACATCCATGGCAGCCCGGATACGGCCGAGATGGGCCGCCCGGGCTCGATCGGCTGCATACGCATGTGGAATCAGGATGTTATGGACTTGTTCGAGCGGGTGCCGCCCGGTACGCCCGTGGAGATCGCGGAAGCCTGAGCGCCGCGGGTCTTGCGCAACGCAGGATCATTGCTGAGTTGTTGATCTAACTGGCTAATTCCGTGCCGTTTTCGCCATGCCCTGAATTTGTGCATTGCGCCATTTTCTTGTAAATTCGCGGCACTTTTGGTCCTACAGGAACGCGCTTTCATGCAGAACAGCAACAGTCACCAGCGGCTCGCGGGCAAGGTTGCCATCATCACCGGTGCCGGCCGCGGCATCGGCCAAGCGACGGCGCTGAAATTTGCGCAGGAAGGCGCCAAAGTCGCCGTGGCGGATGTGACACCCGAGTGGATCGCCGAAACCGTGGACCTGGTAACGAAGGCCGGCGGCACCGCCAAGGGCTACGTCGCCGACGTGCGCAAGATCGACACCCTGAACGTGATGGTCGACGATCTCGTCGCCACCTGGGGCAGCGTGGACGTGCTGGTCAACAACGCCGGCATCGTGCGCGACAGCCAGTTCAAGAACATGTCGGAAGAACAGTTCGACAGCGTCATCGAGATCAACCTGAAGGGCGTTTTCAACTGCACCAAGGCGGTGGTCGACCAGATGCTGAAGCAGCAGTCCGGCGTGATCCTCAACGCCTCGTCCATCGTCGGCCTCTACGGCAACTTCGGCCAGACCAACTACGCCGCCAGCAAGTTCGGCGTGATCGGGATGGTCAAGACCTGGGCGCGCGAACTGGGCCGCAAGGGGATCCGCGCCAATGCCGTGTGCCCAGGCTTCATCGGCACGCCGATCCTGCAGTCGATACCGGAGCGCGTATTGCGGGCGATGGAGGAGCGGGTGCCGATGGGCCGGCTGGGCAAACCCGAGGAAGTCGCGAACACCTTCGCGTTTCTTGCCTCCGACGAAGCGAGCTACATCAATGGCGCGGTGATCGAGGTCAGCGGCGGACTCGTCTGCTGAACAAGGTTTTCAGGAAAATCCATTCGTCATTCCGGCGGAGGCCGGAATCCAGAGAACTCAACTGACTGGACACCGGCCTACGCCGGTGTGACGGATGTGCAAGCCGCCTGTGGCGGCTTTTTTATTGGCCGCCGGCCAGAAGGCGGGCAATGGCGGGCGCGAAGGGGGCCCGCGCCACGCCGCGCTCGGTGATGAGCGCGGTGACCAGCGCGGCCGGCGTTACATCGAACACCGGATTGCGCACCGGTACGCCGTCCGGCGCCCAGCGTTCCATGCCGTAGCCCGCGACTTCCTCGCGGCCGCGCTCCTCGATGGGAATCGCCGCGCCGGACAGGATCGACGGATCGATCGTGGAGCAGGGCGCGGCCACGTAGAACGGCACGGCGTGGCGCTGGGCCATGACCGCGAGCGGGTAGGTGCCGACCTTGTTGGCGACGTCGCCGTTGGCGGCCACGCGGTCGGCGCCGACGATGATCGCATCGACCTCTCCGCGTGCGAGGAGCGACGCTGCCGCCACGTCCGCGATCAGCGTCACCGGGATGCCGTCCTGCTGCAGCTCCCACGCGGTCAGCCGCGCGCCCTGCAGGAAGGGCCGGGTCTCATCCGCGATCACCGCGATCTGCTTACCGGCTTCCACCGCGGAGCGGATCACGCCCAAGGCCGTGCCATGGCCGGCGGTGGCCAGCGCGCCGGCGTTGCAGTGCGTCAGCACGCAGGCGGTATCCGGCAGCAGCGCGGCACCGTGCGCACCCATGCGGCGGTTCGTGGCGATATCCTCTTCGTGGATGGTCTGCGCTTCCGCCAGCAAGGCGGGTGCGACCGCCCGGTGCTGTGCTTCGGCGCGCTGCCAGGCCTCGCGCATGCGGGTCAGCGCCCAGAACAGGTTGACTGCGGTCGGGCGGCTGGCGGCCAGCACGGCAAACCCGGCTTCGAGGCCGGCCTTCAGTTCGGCGGGATTCGCGCGCAGGAGCCGTTGCGCTTCCAGCGCAGCACCGTAGGCGGCCGCGCAGCCGATGGCCGGTGCGCCGCGCACGACCATGGTGCGGATGGCATCGGCGGTCGAGGCGGCACTGTCGCAGGCCACGAACGCCACGCGGTTGGGGAGGATCCGCTGGTCGAGCAGCTCCAGCCGGTTGTCGCGCCAGCGTAGAGTCTCGGCCAGCGCCATCAGATCACGCGCTCGTTGCCGCCGTCGACGGGGATCTGCGCGCCGGTGATTTTCGCGAACAGCGGTCCGCACAACTCGGCGGCCAGTTCCGCGACATCGCGGCTGGTGACCTCGGTTTTCAGCACGTTGCGCGTTTTGTACTGCTCGACGGTCATGCCGTAGTGTGCCGCGCGCGCTTCCAGCACGCCGCCCGCCCACAGGGCGGTGTCGAACACGGCGTCGGGATGCAGGGTGTTCACGCGGATGCCGTCGCCGCCCCATTCCAGCGCGGCGACGCGCGCCACCTGCGTCAGCGCGGCCTTGGAGGCGGAGTAGGCGGCGGCGCCGAGGCCGGGTGCGGGTACGTTCTTCGAGCCGATGACGACGACGCGCCCGCCGCGCGGCGCCAGCTTCAAGAGCGGGTGGCATTCGCGCAGCAGCATCAGGTTGGCGTCGAGGTTGACCTGCATCACCTGCCGCCACGCCGCGTCGTCGAGCGCGGCGATCGCGGTACCGCCGGGAAAAACGCCGGCATTCAGAATCAGGAGGTCGAGGCCGCCATAGGCCATGGCGGTGGCTTCCAGCGCGGTCGCGATGGCCTCGGCCGACGTCACGTCGCACACGATGCCGCGGAAGTCCTGACGTTTGTGCATAATTGCGATGGCGGGATCGAGGTCCAGTCCCACGACCGCCGCGCCGCGCGCGAGCAGCGCCTCGACGCAGGCCTTACCGATGCCCGAGGCGGCACCCGTGACGAGGGCCACTTCGCCGGCGAAGGCAGGCGGCTTGCCGACCTTCTTCAGTTTGGCCTGCTCCAGGTCCCAGTACTCGACGTCGAAGATGTCCTGCGCCGGCAGGGCCTGGTAGCCGCCCAGCAGCGTGGCGCGCTCGATGACGTCCATGGTGTGGTTGTAGAGATCGGCAACGATGGCGGCGTCCTTGGCCGTGCGGCCCAGCGTGCACAGGCCGAGTTCCGGGTCGAGAACCATGCGCGGCGCGGGGTCCAGCATCGTCTTGGGCGCTTTCGACTGCGGGGCATGCGTGTCGAAGTACGTGCGGTACCCCGCGGCGTAGGTATCGACATCGCGCCCGAGCATCGGCACGCGCTTGGTACGGATGACGTGGTCGGGCGTGGCCGGACCCTGCTGGGACAGCGCAGTCGCGTCCGCGCGGCGGGCAAACGCGAGTGCGCGGGCGTCGCGCTGCGCGGTCATGATCAACGGGAAGCCGGCGCACCGCGATACGCGCTGGCGCAGTTCGGCCAGCGCCGGGCGCAGGGGTACCGCGGACACGGCAGGTGTCGCGGGCAGTTTCCAGGCCCGGTTGCGAGCGAGGTACTGTTCCGCGAGATCGACGAGCTGGATCATGCGTTCGTAGGATTCACGCGCTGTTGCGCCGAACGAAAAGATGCCGTGCTTCAGCAGGACCATGCCGATGGTGTTGGGCCCGGCGTCGCGGGGAAAACGTTCCGCACAGAGGCGCGCGAGATCGAAGCCGGGCATCACGTACGGAATGACCACGACGCGATCGCCGTAAATTTCCCGGATGCGCTGTTCGCCGTCCGCGGTGTCGGTCACGGCCAGCACCGCGTCGGAATGCGTGTGGTCGACGTACTTGTATGGCAGCAGCGCGTGCAGGATCGTCTCCACGGACGGTGCGGGCGCGGACGAGCGGGTGAGCTGCGTCGTCAGCTCGTTCACCATCTGGGGGTCGGATAACGCCGGCAGTTGCGCGAGCTTGAGCAGGTGCGGCAGGCGGACGGGCGACAGGCCCGCCGCCTCGATGAATTCCAGGTCCCAGCCGCTGCCCTTGACGTAGAGAATGTCCTCTTCCTCGCCGACGAGATTGCGCTCGCGGATCTTCACCGAGGTGTTGCCACCGCCGTGCAGCACCAACGACTTGTCGCGGCCGAGCAGGCGCGAGGTATAGACGCGCTGCGCGAGGTCACCGGCGTAGCCGGCGGCTTCCGCGTCGTTCCAGAGGCTTTGCATGTGGTGAGGTGAGGGGTGAGGGGTGAGGCGAAAGAGCAAGACGGGCGAAGGCGCAAACCGGGGCTGATTATAATTTACGAATGGCGATGATGTTGGATGCAAAACGACCGTTTATCGTGGCGAGAGTGCAATGGCGCACGGCAGAAACGCAGCTGGCGTCGATCCGCAGGACGGTGTTCGTGGACG
Source organism: Burkholderiales bacterium (assembly GCA_050741255.1). Classification (GTDB taxonomy): domain Bacteria; phylum Pseudomonadota; class Gammaproteobacteria; order Burkholderiales; family SG8-41; genus CAZXNF01. The sequence continues at coordinate 9,082 of JBOIEQ010000151.1, forward strand.
AGCAGCGGGTGCCGGAAGCCCTGGAATGGGACGGCCTGGACGCGGATTGCGTGCATGCGCTCGCCACGGTGTTGAACGGCACCCCTGTCGGCGCCGGCCGCCTGCTTCCGGACGGTCACATCGGCCGCATGGCGGTGCTGAAGGACTGGCGCGGGCGCGGCGTGGGGGGTGCGCTGCTCGCGGAACTGGTTGCCGCCGCACGCGAGGCCGGCCATGCGCAGGCGCGCCTGAACGCGCAGGTCCATGCGCTGGACTTCTATGCGCGCTTCGGTTTTGTCGCGTCGGGGCCGGTATTCGATGATGCGGGCATTCCGCATCGGGGGATGACGCTGGAACTCAAGTAACGGTCACGGCCGCCTGCGCGACAGGAATGCGGTGGCTGCTGCGTCCCAGCGGTACTCCGCCGGGACCGTAGCCCCTCTCGTGAAATTCCGCGACCCCCGAGTAGGGCACCAGAAGCACGCTCGAGGCGCGGGTGCCATAACCCTCGGAAACGATGAAGGGCGGCGACAGCACGCGCTCGCGCGGCAGTCCCACGCCGGTCGCGGGCAGTTGTTCGTCAGGGGGGATCGTGCGTCCCGCCAGGGCCTCGAACAGCGCCGCCACGGTCTGCGCGGTGTCTGGCAACGCGGCGGCCGTGCGCACGGCGGAGACGCCGGCGGTGACCTTGGGCCAGGGGGTATCGAGAAGATGGTTGGAAAGGCCGTGCACGCCGGGTTCCACCCGGCGTGGTGTCGGCTCGCGGTTGGAAACCGCCCACATTTCCCGGCCGTCCTCGACCAGCAGGGTGAAGCCGTTGTAGTCCGCGCCGCGGCTGAGTACCTCGCGCGCGTAGTCGCCGGCACCGGCTGTCCCGCGCAGGAAATTGGCCACCAGTCCACCGCGCGAGCGCGGAGCAATCCCGCGGCTGCCGCCTTCCCGGAAGTTCGTGACCGCGGCGAAGCGCCCGCGTTGCGAGTACCCCATCCAGGTGCCACCC
>JBOIEQ010000152.1:0-10026 GCA_050741255.1 Burkholderiales bacterium
CCCCAGGAACACCCCATGATTCTCGTCACCGGCGGCGCCGGTTTCATCGGCTCCAACTTCGTGCTCGATTGGCTGCGCGAAGTCGGGGAGCCCGTCATCAACCTCGACCTGCTCACTTACGCCGGTAATCTCGAAAACCTCGCTTCGCTGCAGGACGACGGGCGGCACCTGTTCGTGCGCGGCGACATCGACGATCCGACGCTGGTGCATCGCCTGCTGGGCGAACACGCGCCGCGCGCGGTGATTCATTTCGCGGCCGAATCGCACGTCGACCGCTCGATCCACGGTCCGGACGAATTCATTCGCACCAATATCCGCGGCACCTACACGCTGCTGGAATGCGTCCGCGCCTACTGGACCGAGCTCGAAGGCGCGGAGAAGGACGACTTCCGCTTCATCCACGTCTCCACCGACGAGGTCTACGGTTCGCTCGCGCCCGACGCGCCCGCGTTCTCCGAAACGACGCAGTACCAGCCCAACAGTCCGTACTCCGCGTCGAAAGCGGCCTCCGACCACCTGGTGCGCGCCTGGCACCACACGTACGGCATGCCGACGATCACCACCAACTGCTCGAATAATTACGGCCCCTGGCAGTTTCCGGAGAAGCTCATCCCGCTCGTCATCGCCAACGCGCTGGCGGGCAAGAAGCTGCCGGTCTACGGCGACGGCATGAACGTGCGCGACTGGCTGTACGTGACCGACCATTGCGCCGCGATCCGTACCGTGCTGGCCAGAGGGACGCCGGGCGAGGTCTACAACATCGGCGGCCGGAGCGAGATGCCGAACCTGACGATCATCAAGACCCTGTGCGGACTGCTGGACGAATTGCGGCCCGATGCTGCCGGCCCTTACGAGCGCCTGATCACTTTCGTCAAGGACCGGCCCGGGCACGACCGTCGCTATGCGATCGACGCACGCAAGATCGAGCGGGAGCTCGGCTGGCACCCGGCGGAAACCTTCGAGACCGGCATCCGCAAGACCGTGCAGTGGTACCTCGAGCGGGAAGAGTGGGTCGGCAACGTGCTGAGCGGCGCGTACCAGCAATGGATCGACCGCAACTACGGAATCCGCGCGTGACCGCCCGCAAGGGCATCGTGCTGGCCGGCGGTTCGGGCACGCGGCTGTTTCCGGTGACGATCGCCGTGTCCAAGCAGCTCCTGCCGATCCATGACAAGCCGATGATCTACTACCCGTTGTCGACGCTGATGCTCGCCGGCATCCGCGACATCCTCATCATCTCGACGCCGCAGGACACGCCGCGCTTCGAGCACCTGCTGGGCGACGGTGCGCAGTGGGGCCTGAACCTTTCCTATGCCGTGCAGCCGAGTCCCGACGGGCTCGCGCAGGCCTTCACCATCGGCCGCGATTTCGTGGGCAATGACACGGCGGCGCTGGTGCTGGGCGACAACATTTTCTACGGGCACGAGTTCGCCAACGATCTCAAGGCCGCCTGCGGGCGCGCCGCGGGCGCGACGGTGTTCGCCTATCCGGTGCACGACCCTGAGCGCTACGGCGTGGTGGAGTTCGATGCCGCTGGCGTGGCGATCAGCCTGGAGGAAAAGCCCAAACAGCCGAAGTCGCGCTACGCGGTGACCGGGCTCTATTTCTACGACAACCGCGTGCTGGACATCGCGAAGAACCTCAAGCCCTCCGCGCGCGGCGAACTCGAGATCACCGACGTCAACCGGGCCTATCTCGACATGGGCGCGCTGGACGTGATGGTGATGGGGCGCGGCCATGCGTGGCTGGACACCGGCACGCACGAGTCGCTGATCGATGCGTCCGTGTTCATCAGCACCATCGAGAAGCGCCAGGGGCTCAAGGTGTCCTGCCCCGAGGAAATCGCGTGGCGCATGGGCTGGATCGACAACGAAGACCTCACGCGCCTGGCGCAGCCGCTGGCCAAGAATACCTACGGCCAGTACCTGCTCGGCCTCATGAAAGACAGGGTGTTCTGATGGATTCCGTACCGATGGTGTTGCCGGGCATGCTGCTGATGGAGCCGAAGGTCTTCGGCGACGACCGCGGCTTTTTCTACGAGAGCTTCAACGCGCGCCGCTTCGAGGAACTGGCCGGGTTTCGCGCGCACTTCGTGCAGGACAATCATTCGCGCTCGCAGAAGAATGTCCTGCGCGGACTGCATTACCAGATCCGCCAGCCGCAGGGAAAGCTCGTGCGGGTGGTGGCGGGCGAGGTCTACGACGTGTCGGTGGACATCCGCCGGACATCGCCCTCCTTCGGCCGCTGGGCCGGCGTGCACCTGTCCGCCGAGAACAAGCGGCAGCTCTGGATCCCCGAAGGTTTCGCGCATGGCTTCGTGGTGTTGTCCGAGACGGCGGAGTTCCTCTACAAGACGACCGATTACTGGGCGCCCGAACACGAGCGCTGCATCCGCTGGAACGATCCGCAACTCGCGATCGGCTGGCCGCTGGACGGCGAGCCGCGCGTGTCGGCCAAGGACGGCCAGGGAGTGGCCTTCGACGCGGCGGAAGTGTTCGAGTAATGCGCATCCTGCTGACGGGCGCGACCGGACAGGTGGGGTGGGAGCTTGCGCGCACGCTGATGCCGCTGGGCAAGGTAATTATCGCCGATCGTACGCGCTGTGACCTCGCGCAGCCGCGGACGCTCGCGGCCGCCGTGGATGAAGTTCGGCCCGATGTCATCGTGAATGCCGCCGCCTACACGGCGGTGGACAAGGCCGAGGACGAGACGGCGCTGGCGATGGCGGTCAATGCCGAGGCCCCCGGCGAACTCGCGAAGGCCGCGCGGCGGCACGGGGCGCTGCTGGCCCACTATTCGACCGATTACGTGTTCGACGGCGGCCAGTACAGCCCATACCGGGAGACCGATCCCACCGGCCCGCTCGGCACCTATGGCCGGAGCAAGCTGGCCGGCGAGGAGGCGGTGGCCGCGAGCGGCGCGGACCACGTCATCTTCCGGACGAGCTGGGTGTACGCGGCCCGCGGCAAGAACTTCCTGCTGACGATGCTGCGGCTGGCCCGTGAACGGGAACAACTGCGCGTGGTGGTCGACCAGTTCGGCGCGCCGACGTGGGCGCGGCTGATCGCCGAAACGACCGCGCTGGCGCTGCAGCAGGATCTGGCGCGTCGCCACGAGGGTGCGTTCGAAAGCGCGCTCGTCCATCTGACGGCGGCGGGTTCGACGAGCTGGCATGGCTTCGCGAGCGCCATCGTGGACGCAGCGCGCGAACAGGGCATGCCGCTGCAATGCCGCGAGGTCATTCCGATTACCACTGCCGAGTATCCGCTGCCGTCACCGCGGCCGGCGAACTCCCGGCTGGCCGGCGACCGCCTGGCGCAGCGTTACGGCCTGGAGATGCCGGCGTGGGAATGGTGCCTGCACCTGTGCCTGGCCGAACTTCAACCCGCCGCCGGCCCGTCCGTGGCGGCGGAGCCTCCGCGCCTGGTGAAGCCGCTGCCAGGGCAGCAACTCGAGAGTGCGCTATGAAAGCCATGATTCTCGCCGCCGGCAAGGGCACCCGTGTCCAGCCGCTGACCTACGAACTGCCCAAGCCGATGATCCCCATCCTCGGCAAGCCGGTCATGGAATACCTGATCGAGCATCTGGCGCGCTACGGCGTGCGCGAGATCATGATCAACGTCAGCTACCTCAACGACAGGATCGAGCGCTATTTCGGCGACGGCCGCCGTTTCGGCGTCGAGATCGGCTATTCGTTCGAGGGCGCCATGGAGAAGGGCGCCGTGGTGCCGCGCCCGGTGGGTTCGGCGGGCGGCGTGCGCAAGATCCAGGACCACAGCGGTTTCTTCGACGAGACGACTATCGTGCTGTGCGGCGATGCGCTGATCGACCTCGACCTCAAGTCCGCGCTGCACGAACACAAGCGGCGCGGCGCGCAGGCCAGCCTGGTGGCGAAGGAGGTGCGGCCGGAGCAGGTATCGGACTACGGCATCGTCGTGATGGACACCGACGGCCGCATCACTTCGTTCCAGGAGAAACCCAAACCCGAGGACGCGCTGTCGAACTGGGCGAACACCGGCATCTACATCTTCGAGCCGGAAGTGATCGACCTGATTCCCTCCGGCAAGACCTTCGACATCGGCGGCGACCTGTTCCCGCTGCTGGTGCAGCAGGGCCGGCCGTTTTTCGCGCAGCGGCGCTTCTTCAACTGGATCGACATCGGCAAAGTGACGGACTACTGGGTCGTGCTGCAGAAGGTGATGCAGGGCGAAGTCGCCGATTTCAACATTCCGGGCCGGGAAATCCGCAAGGGCGTGTGGGCCGGACTCAATACGAGTGTCGACTGGAACGGCACGACGATCGAGGGGCCGGTCTACATCGGCTCCGGCTGCACGATCGAAGCGGGTGCGACGATCGTCGGACCCACCTGGATCGGGCACGGCAGCCGGGTCCGTTCCGGCGGCCGGGTGTCGCGCAGCGTGCTGTTCGAATACACCTGCGTGGAGGCTGCGAGCGACCTGCAGGACTCGATCGTCTGCGGCAATTATGCGGTCGCGCGCTCCGGCCACACCATCCACGTCGAGGACGCGCGCGCGCCGCGGATCTGGAGCGATGCCCGCGCGGAGCCCGAGGCGGATTTGCTGTCCCGGGACCTGAAGGCGCTCCTGCAAGCGGTGTCCTGAGCGGGGCGCAGGGAAATTCGCAGGCGCCGCAGTGCGCTATGATCGCGCCATGGCGTGAGCTTCGTCGCGCGGCGCTTTCCGTTCTCCCATGACTTCCTCCTCCCGCATTCTCGTCACCGGCGGCGTCGGCTATATCGGCTCGCACACGGTGGTCGAACTGCTGGCCGCGGGCCACGCGGTCTTCATCATCGACAACCTCAGCAACAGCAAGCGCGGGGTGCTCGACCGCATCGAACGGATCGCGGGCCGGCGCCCGGACTTCGCGGAGCTCGACATCCGCGACCGCGCCGGGCTGCGGGCGCTGTTCAAGGCGCAGGCCTTCGTCACCGTCATCCATTTCGCTGGCTTGAAGGCGGTGGGGGAATCGGTCGCCAAACCGCTGCTCTACTACGACAACAACGTCTCCGGCAGCGTTGCGTTGTTCGAGACGATGGGGGAGGCGGGCGTGAAGCGCCTGGTGTTCTCCTCCTCGGCCACGGTCTACGGCGATCCGCACGCGGTGCCGATCCGCGAGGACTTCCCGCTGTCCGCGACCAATGCATACGGCCGCTCCAAGCTGATGATCGAGGAGATCCTGCGCGATCTTTCGAAGTCGGATCCGGCCTGGCGGGTCGCGCTGCTGCGTTACTTCAACCCGGTGGGCGCCCATGTCTCGGGGCTGATCGGCGAGGACCCGAGCGGCATCCCCAACAACCTGATGCCCTTCGCGGCGCAGGTGGCGGTGGGCAAGCTGGCCGAACTGTCGGTGTTCGGCAACGATTACCCCACGCCCGACGGCACGGGCGTGCGCGACTACATCCACGTTGTCGATCTCGCGCTCGGGCACGTGGCGGCGCTCAAGGCGCTCGATCGCGCGCCCGGGGTGCTGACCGTCAATCTCGGCACGGGCCGCGGCTACAGCGTGCTGGAGCTGGTGGCCGCGCTGGCGGCGGCGAGCGGCCGCAAGATTCCGTACAAGATCGTCGGCCGCCGGCCGGGCGACATCGCGCAGTGCTATGCGGATCCGTCGCTGGCGCTTGAACTGTTGAAGTGGCGCGCAACGCGCGGCATCGAGGAGATGTGCGCCGATACGTGGCGCTGGCAGACGCAGGGCGGGGGCTGATCTACGTCAAAGTCACTTTCGCCGCCAAGACGCCAAGGACGCCAAGAAGAACAAAAATCAGGGTGTCCTGACGGTCATGCTGACTGCGCGTCCTTATACGCAGTGGCAAGTTGACCTTCCGCAGTTCTTGGCGTCCTTGGCGCCTTGGCGGCCAATCTGCTTTGGAAATCAGCCGTCCTTGTCCGGGCTGTAGACCACCACGATCGCCTTGGCTTCGCCTTCCAGCGCGCGGCCGCGGTGCGGGATGCGGGCGTTGAGGTAGATGGAATCGCCGGGTTCCAGAACCACCTTCTCGCTGCCGGCCTGCCATTCGACGCGGCCTTCCAGCACGAACAGGAACTCCTCGCCGTCGTGTTCGAAGAACACGTACTTGTCGAGGTCACGCGGGAAGGTGAAGAGGAAGGGTTCCATCTTCTTGTCGGCCTTCTTGTCGGCGAGGCTCGCGTAGTCGTAACCGAACGCCGTGCCGCCGCGCACCACCGACTTGCGTTCGTTAGAGCGCACGACGCAAAAGCCGCGGCCGTTGTCCGCGGACGCGGCCTGCAGGAGGTCGGTGATGTCGGTGCCGAGCGCCTGCGCGATGCGTGACAGCGTGCCGATCGGCGGCAGTTTCTTCGAGTTCTCGATCTTGGACAGATAGCCCTTGGTGAAGCCGGTGGCGCCCGCGAGCTGCTCGAGCGTCAGTCCGGCGCGCGCGCGGCGCTCGGCGATGCGTTCACCGATCACCTGTTCCAGCGGCGGTGGCGGGGGCGGGGCTGCGTCCATTCAGGCGATCCGGGTGGCGAGGCGCGCACGGTTGGCGTCGCGGGCGGCCGAGTATTCGATGATGCGCGCGGTCTCACGTGCGGCGTCGGCGCCGATGAAGCGCTCGATCAGGTACAGCATGGCGTCGATGCACAGCGTGACGCCGCCGCCGGTGACGACGCGGCCGTCGTCCACCACCAGCGCGGAAACGGCGTCCACCGCCGGGTAGCGTTCGCGCAGCAGTCCGAGCGGCGGCGCTTCGCTGCCCGTCACCTCCTGCTTGGTCGTGGCCGTGTGCCCGTCGAGCACGCCCGCTGCGGCCAGGATCATGGCGCCGGTGCACACCGAGGCGGTGACGCCGCGCGACGACCACGCGCGCACGAAGGCCAGTGTTGCCTCGCAGCGCGCGGCCTCCTGCCAGCCGGGCCCGCCGGTGACGATCAGTACATCGGCATCCGGGGCATCCGCATACCCGTGGTCGGCGATCACTTTCAGGCCGTTGGCGAGCGCGACCACGCCGGCCTCACGCGCGACGGTGTACATCGCGATCTGCGGGGCGACGCGGCGCGCCATCGACAGCACGCCGAAGGTGGCGAGATCGATCGACTCGACGCCGGGGTAGAGCAGGATGGCGGCTTTCATGGGTGAGTTTCCCGAAAAATTATGCCAGTGAACAATGCCAGGAAACTTATCTCATTTAAAACAATAGGATAAATATCATTTGTTACCTAGAATGTTACCAATGGGAAACAAATTGACAATAAGTTTCCTGTTGGCAACAATGACAGGGTCTTGTTTGAGCGGCTCACGGCATTACAAAAAGGTCCAGAGCAAGGCGGGGGATGCACCACCGCACCGTCCAGGTTAGTCGTCACTCAACAGCGGAGGCATCAATGAAAGCGAAATCTTCCACGCGCGCAACGCAGGCGCCCACCAGCACTCCGGCGAGCGCGCTGCCCGCCCCGTCCGGTCGCCGCCGTTTCCTCAAGGGCGGTGCGGTGGCGGCCACTGCCGCGACGGCCGCGATCGGCTTCCCGATGATCGCCCGCGCGCAAACTCCGCCGATCACGATGCGCTTCCAGAGTACCTGGCCGGCGAAATTCATTTACCACGAGCTCGCGGTCGACTGGACGAAGAAGGTCGGCGAGATTACCGGCGGGCGTCTCAAGATCGACATGCTGCCGGCCGGCGCGGTCGTTCCTCCGCTGCAGATCGTCGAGGCCACGAGCAAGGGAACGCTCGACGGCGGCCACGGCATTCCCGGCTTCTGGTTCGGCAAGAACACCGCGTTCGGTCTTTACGGTGCCGGTCCCGACTTCGGCATGGACGGCAACCAGATGCTGGGCTGGATCGAATACGGCGGCGGCAAGGAGCTGTACGCCGAGATCCAGGCGGCGGCGCAACTCGATATCGTCAGCTTCCTGTTCGCGCCGGTGCCGTGCGAGCCCATGGGCTGGTTCAAGAAGCCGATCAAGGGTGTGGCCGACCTGAAGGGGCTGAAGTTCCGCACCGCGGGCCTCGCCGTGGACATGTTCAATGCGCTCGGCATGACGACGGTGCAACTGGCGCCGGGTGAAATCGTGCCCTCCATCGACCGCGGCGTGCTCGACGGCGCAGAGTTCGCGAGCGCCACGGACGACCGCACGATGGGCTTCCCGGACGTGGCCAAGTATTACCTGCAGCAGAGCTATCACATGGCCAACAACTTCTGCGAGGTCATGATCAACAAGAAGAAATACGAGGCGCTGTCCGAAGAGCTGAAAACGCTCCTCAAGTACGCAAGCCATGCCGCGAGCGCCGATGCCACGTGGAAGAGCATGAACCGCATGTCGCAGGATTTCATCGAACTGCAGACCGTGCAGAAGGTCAACGTGTACCGCACGCCGCAACCGATCCTGACCGCGCAGCTCAAGGCCTGGGATACAGTGATCAAGCGGCGCTCGGCCGAGAACGCGCTGTTCGCGAAGGTGGTCGCCTCGCAGCAGGCGTGGGCGAAACGCGTGATGTTCTGGCACAACGGCGTGCAGGTGGACGTAAAGTCCGCCTACACCCATTACTTCGGCAAGGGGCCGATCGGCTGAAGCGCGGCCGTTACCAGCGTTAACTTTGACGAACGGGGGAAGCGCCATGGCATCGACAACGGCCAGCAATGCCGCACCGACGGCGGAGCGCCTGCACGGGCGCCTGGCACCGACCCCGGACGGCTCCGTGTATGTGAATCCGGAGGTAATGGACTGGAAGCCTTCGCAGTTCGAGGGCATCGAGATCAAGGTGCTCTACGAGGACAAGGCGCGCGGCGAGATGACCTGCCTGCTGCGCTGGCAGCCGGGCACCACGCTGCCCTTCCACAAGCATCCGGAGATCGAGCAGAGCTGGGTGATTTCCGGTTCGTTCTCGGACCACGACGGCATTGCGCGGGCCGGCGAGTACGTGTGGCGCAAGCCCGATTCGATGCACGAGACCCACAGCGCGGAAGGCTGCGTGATCCTCGCGATCTACCGCAAGCCGAACATCTTCCGCAACAGCGCGGGGTTCGAGCCGGGTGGCAAGCGGGTCAGGACGGACCGCGCGCCGACGACTTTCGGCGACTGAAGGTCGCGTAACAGGGGCGGCTGCCGCGTGCCACGTGCGCGGCCGGCCGCATTTTTTTGAGTTGCAGAAAGACATCATGGCTATGCAGAACACCGCCGCGTCCCCGGTCATCCGCTACTACGGCTGGTCCGCGCTATCGATCGACAGCCCCGCGGGGTCCTTGTTCTTCGATCCGTTCTTCCGCCCTTACTGCGGCGCGCAGTGGTTCGGCCTGGAGGATTTCGCGCAGGCGAAGGTGGTCTGCGCGACGCACGGCCACGAGGAGCATTTTCTCGACATCCCGTCCGTGGCCGCGCGCAGCGGCGCTGACGTGGTCGGGACGCCGGCCATCTGCAATTTTTTGCGGTTCCGCCGCGGGATGGCGCGCGAAAAGCTGCATCCCGTCGAGCCGTTTTCGCCGATCGAGGTGTGCGGCTTCCGCATCACCACGTTCAACTGGCAACACCGCGACATCAACCTGTGGAAGGCGCTGACCAAGGCGGTGTTCCAGGGCAATGCGACGCAGTTGTCGTGGGCCTGGTCGAGCGCCACCAACGCGCCGTTCTATTCGGCCTACACCGGGTTTCATGTCGAACTGCCGGGCGGCCTCACGGTGCTGAACTACAACGAGGGCTTCAACACGAAGATGACCGATGCCGAGATTCAGGACGTCGGCCGGCGCTTCCGCACGGACGTTCTGCTCGCCGGCATGCAGCTGGACTTCACCGAGGACGTCGCCCGCGGCGCCGCGGCGCTCGATCCCAAGGTGGTCATTCTGTATCCGCCGCACGATCACTTCCACCGCATGATGGGCGCCGTCAGCCGGCCGTGGCCGGAATTCAAGGCGGCGGTCGAACGCCGGCTGCCCAAGGCGAAAGTGATCATCGCCGAGCCCGGGCACAGCATCGACGCGGTGAGCGGGCAGGTGCTGACGCCGGCACGGACGCTGCTCGCCGCCTGACGGGCGGGGATCGGCTGCGACACCAC
>JBOIEQ010000153.1:0-9954 GCA_050741255.1 Burkholderiales bacterium
GAAGCCGATCTCGATCTGGTGATCTGCATCACCGAGGGCATCCCTGTACTTGACCTGGTGCAGACCAAATACAAGATGCTCGGCAAGCGCACCGTCCTCATCGGCCCGAACTGCCCGGGCGTCATCACGCCGGAGGAAATCAAGATCGGCATCATGCCGGGCCACATCCACAAGAAGGGCCCGATCGGCGTGGTGTCGCGCTCGGGCACGCTGACGTACGAGGCGGTCGGCCAGTTGATGGAATTGGGCATCGGGCAGTCGTCCTGCGTCGGCATCGGCGGCGATCCGGTCAACGGACTGAAGCACGTCGACGTGCTGAAAATGTTCAACGACGACCCGCAGACTGAAGCCGTGATCATGGTGGGCGAGATCGGTGGTGACGACGAAGAAACCGCCGCGCGCTGGGTCAAGACCAACATGCGCAAACCGGTGGTGGGCTTCATCGCGGGCGTCACCGCGCCGCCCGGCAAGCGCATGGGCCACGCGGGCGCGATCATTTCCGGCGGCAAGGGCACGGCGGACGAGAAACTCGCCGCGATGGAAGCCTGCGGCATCCGCACGACCAAAAATCCGGCGGAGATGGGCAAGCTGCTGAAGTCGGTCTGGAAGAAGTAACCCCGCGGCGCCCGCGGGCCGCAGTGAACGAGGAGAAGGCGTGGACGGCGGGATCAAGTCAGCACGGGGAGGGCGGGGAGGCGGCAAGGGCCGTCGCGCGCAGGCCAAGGGCCGCCCGGTCGACGCACAGGCGCTGGAGGACGTGCGCGCGCTGCTGAAAGACGCCCCGCGCCGCCGCGATCTGCTGATCGAACACCTGCACCTCCTGCAGGATCGCTACGGCCACCTGTCCGCCGCGCATCTCGCGGCGCTCGCGCGCGAAATGAAGCTCGCGCAGGCCGAAGTCTACGAAGTGGCGACCTTCTACCACCATTTCGACATCGTGAAGGAAGGCGAAACCGCGCCGCCGGCGCTGACCGTGCGCGTGTGCGATTCGCTCGCCTGCGCGATGGCCGGCAGCGAAGCCCTGCTGGCGCGGCTGAAAACGACGCTCGGCGCCGACGTGCGCGTAATCCCGGCGCCGTGCGTGGGGCGCTGCGAACAGGCGCCGGTAGCGGTGGTGCACCAGAACCCGGTTGCCGACGCGACCGCCGAGAAGGTGGCGCTGGCGGTGGCGGGCAAGCAGACGCGCTGCACCGTAAGCCGCAGCGTGAATTACCGTGATTATCGGGCGGGCGGCGGCTACCAGCTGGCTGCGGATTGCCTCGCCGGGCAGCGCAATGCGGAAGCGGTTACGAAGATCATGGAGGACTCCGGGTTGCGCGGCCTCGGTGGTGCGGGTTTCCCGACGGGCCGCAAGTGGGGCCTCGTGCGCAAGGAACCGGGTCCGCGCCTGATGGCGGTCAACATTGACGAGGGCGAACCGGGCACCTTCAAGGACCGCTACTACCTCGAACGCGATCCGCACCGCTTTCTCGAAGGCGTGATCGTCGCCGCCTGGGCAGTGCAGATCTCCGAGGTCTATATCTACCTGCGCGATGAATATGCCGGCGTGCGCGAACTGCTCACGCGCGAGCTCGCGGCGCTGCAAAAGAATCCGCCCTGCCCGCTGCCGGTCATCCACCTGCGGCGGGGCGCCGGCGCCTACATCTGCGGCGAAGAGTCCGCGATGATCGAATCGATCGAGGGCAAGCGCGGCATGCCGCGGCTGCGCCCGCCGTACGTGGCGCAGGTGGGGCTCTTTGGCTACCCCACGCTCGAACACAACATGGAAACCCTCTACTGGGTGCGCGACATCGTGGAGAAGGGCGCGGACTGGTTTGCCGCGCAGGGCCGGAATGGTCGCAAGGGGTTGCGCTCGTTCTCGGTGTCGGGCCGCGTGAAGAAGCCGGGCGTGCATCTCGCGCCGGCGGGCATCACGGTCAAGGAACTGATCGCCGAATACTGCGGCGGCATGCTCGACGGCCAAACCTTATATGGCTACCTGCCGGGCGGCGCTTCCGGCGGCATCCTGCCGGCGTCGCTGGGCGACGTCCCGCTCGACTTCGACACGCTCCAGCCGCACGGCTGCTTCATCGGTTCGGCGGCGGTGATCATACTGTCGGACCGGGACCGTGCCGCCGAGGCTGCGCGCAACGTGATGCGCTTCTTCAAGCACGAGTCCTGCGGGCAGTGCACGCCCTGCCGCGTGGGCACCGCCAAGGCGGAAGCGCTGATGGAAGCGCCGCAATGGAACCAGCCGCTGCTGGAAGAACTGAGTCAGGTCATGGTGGATGCCTCGATCTGCGGTCTCGGACAGGCCGCGCCGAATCCCATCCGGACCGTGGTGAAGTTTTTCCGCCACGAAGTCGAGTGAAGGTGACGTCATGAATGCCCCCGCGAAACTCAGCGAAGTCGTCCCCGAAGCCGTCCCGTTCACGCTGAACGGCAAGCCGGTCACCGGCTATTCGAACGAGACGATCATCCAGACGGCCAAGCGTGAGGGCATCGATATCCCGCACCTTTGCTACAAGGAAGGCTACCGTCCCGACGGCAACTGCCGCGCGTGCATGGTCGAGATCAAGGGCGAACGCGTGCTGGCCCCGTCGTGCTGCCGCACGCCGGCGAAGGGCATGGAGGTCACCACCGACAGCCCGCGCGCCGTCGCGTCGCAGAAGATGGTGGTGGAGCTGCTGCTCTCCGACATGCCGGCGGAACGCCACACGCGGGAATCGGAGCTCGACCACTGGGCGACGCAGCTGCAGGTCGGCAAGCCGCGGTTTGCGGCGCGGCATCAACCGCAGGCCGACATTACGCACCACGGCATCGCGGTCAACCTCGATTCCTGCATCCAGTGCACGCGCTGCGTGCGGGCCTGCCGCGAGGAGCAGGTCAACGACGTCATTGGCTACGCGTTCCGCGGTGAACATTCGAAGATCGTGTTCGACTTCGATGACCCGATGGGCGTTTCCACTTGCGTCGCCTGCGGCGAGTGCGTGCAGGCCTGCCCGACCGGCGCGCTGATGCCGGCGCGCGACGCCGCCCTGCCGGTGCCGGACAAGCAGGTGCATTCGGTGTGCCCGTTCTGCGGTGTCGGCTGCCAGCTCACCTACAACGTCAAGGACAACAAAATCCTGACGGTGGACGGCCGCGACGGGCCGGCGAACCATGGCCGACTGTGCGTGAAGGGCCGCTACGGCTTCGACTACGCGCACCACCCGCAGCGCCTGACCAAGCCGTTGATCCGCAAGGCCGGCGTGCCGAAGTCCGCCGAGTTCACGATGGACCCGGCCAATCCACTCGAGTACTTCCGCGAAGCAACGTGGGAAGAGGCGCTTGATCTGGCGGCGACCAAGCTGCGCGAGATCCGTGACCGGCCGGGCAAGAAGGCGCTGGCCGGCTTCGGCTCCGCCAAGGGCACGAACGAAGAGGCCTACCTGTTCCAGAAGCTTGTGCGCACGGGTTTCTGTTCCAACAACGTGGACCACTGCACGCGCCTGTGCCACGCCTCCAGCGTCGCCGCGCTGATGGAAGGCGTCGGCTCGGCGGCGGTGTCGAACCAGGTGAGCGACGTCGCGCACGCCGCGGTGGTGATGGTCATTGGCGCCAATCCGCCGGTGAACCACCCTGTCGCGGCCACCTGGATCAAGAACGCGGTCAGGAACGGCACCAAGCTGATCGTCGCCGACCCGCGGCGCGGTGATCTGGCACGGCATGCCGAGTACTACCTCCAGTTCAAGGCGGACACCGACGTTGCGTTGCTGAACGCGATGATGCACACCATCGTGCACGAAGGCCTGGTGCATGAGGACTTCATTGCGAGCCGCACCATTGGCTACGAGGAGCTGAAGAAGAACGTCGAGGGCTACAGCCCCGAGGCGATGGCGCCGGTCTGCGGCATTCCCGCGGAAACGATCAAGGAAGTCGCGCGCGTGTTCGCGACGTCCAGGGGTTCCATGATCCTGTGGGGCATGGGCATCTCGCAGCACGTGCATGGCACGGACAACGCGCGCTGCCTGATCGCGCTGTGCATGATGACCGGGCAGATCGGGCGCCCCGGCACCGGCCTGCATCCGCTGCGCGGCCAGAACAACGTGCAGGGCGCTTCCGACTCCGGCCTGATCCCGATGGTGTTCCCCGACTACCAGCGCGTGGACAACCCGCAGGCGCTCGCGCGCTTTGAAAAGCTGTGGGGCGCGAAACTCGATCCCAAGCCGGGGCTGACCGTGGTCGAGATCGTGAACGACATTCTCGCCGACGGCATCCGTGGCATGTACATCATGGGTGAGAACCCCGCGATGTCCGATCCGGACGCGCACCACGCGCGGGAAGCCTTTGCGAAACTCGAATTTCTGGTGGTGCAGGAAATCTTCCTGACGGAAACCTGTTATCACGCCGACGTCGTGCTGCCGGCGACCGCGTGGCCGGAGAAAGACGGGACTGCCACCAACACCGACCGCATGGTCCAGCTCGGCCGCAAGGCCATCGAGCCGCCGGGCGATGCGAGGCCCGACCTGTGGATCATCCAGGAGCTGGCCCGCCGCATGGGACTCGACTGGAATTATCCCGGGCCGAAGGAAGTGTTCAACGAAATGCGCCTCGCGATGAACTCGATCGCGGGCATCACCTGGGAGCGGCTGGAGCAGGAAAGCTCGGTCACCTATCCCTGCGAGAAAGAGGGCGATCCCGGCCAGTCGGTGGTGTTCGTCGACAAGTTTCCAACGCCGACCGGGAAGGCCCGGCTGGTGCCCGCGGACATCATTCCCGCGGCCGAGCGACCGGACGACGAATACCCGCTCGTGCTGATTACCGGCCGCCAGCTGGAACACTGGCATACGGGCGCGATGACGCGCCGTGCCACGGTGCTCGATGCCATCGAGCCGGATCCGGTGGCGTCGGTGCATCCGCTCGATCTCGACGCGATCGGGGCCAAGCCCGGCGACGTGATCAGCATCGCCTCGCGGCGCGGCATCGTGTCGCTGCACGCGCGCGCCGACGACGGCATGCCGCGCGGCGCGGTGTTCATCCCGTTCTGCTATTACGAGGCGGCAGCCAACCTGCTGACGAATCCCGCGCTGGATCCCATCGGCAAGATCCCGGAGTTCAAGTATTGCGCGGTGAAGATGACCCGGGGCGGCGAACTCATGCCGCGCTCGAGCTACGGCGGCGGCCAGGCGCTGGCGGCACTCGCCAAGAATTAAAAGCCCGTCCGCCACCAAGACGCCAGGGACGCCAAGAAACGAAATTTTGTTTTATCGGTGATTTTCGCTTCCTTGGCGCTCTTGGCGTCTTGGCGGCAATAAACGTTTGAGAGAGGAGCTGTCATGTCGTTGTCCGATATTGAAATCGCGCAAGCCGCGAAAATGGTGCGGGTCAAAGAGGTTGCCAAGAAGATCGGCATCCCCGAAGACAGCCTCGAGCCGTACGGCCACTACAAGGCCAAGGTCTCGCTCGGCTACATCGACACGCTCAAGGGCAAGCCCGACGGCAAGCTGATCCTGGTGACCGCCATGAGTCCCACGCCCGCGGGCGAGGGCAAGACCACGACCACGGTGGGGCTCGGCGATGCGCTCAACCACATCGGCAAGAAGGCGATCATCTGCCTGCGCGAGCCTTCGCTCGGGCCGGTGTTCGGTGTGAAAGGCGGCGCGGCCGGCGGCGGTTACGCGCAGGTGGTGCCGATGGAGGACATCAATCTCCACTTCACCGGCGATTTCGGCGCGATCCAGCTCGCCAACAACCTGCTGGCGGCGATGATCGACAACCACATCAGCCACGGCAACGAGCTCGGCATCGATGTCCGTCGCATCACCTGGAAGCGCGTGCTCGACATGAACGACCGCAGCCTGCGCGACATCACGATCGCGCTGGGCGGCACCGCGAACGGCTACCCGCGCGAGGACGGCTTCGACATCGTGGTCGCCTCCGAAGTCATGGCGATCTTCTGTCTCGCGACCTCGCTGAAGGACCTGAAGGAACGGCTCGGCAACATCGTGTTCGGCTATACGCGCGACAACAAGCCGCTGCGTGCGCGCGACCTGAAAGCGCACGGCGCGATGGCGGTGCTGCTGAAGGACCAGATGGCGCCGAACCTGGTGCAGACGCTGGAGAACAACCCGGCGTTTATCCACGGCGGCCCGTTCGCGAACATCGCGCACGGCTGCAATTCGGTCATCGCGACCCAGACCGCGCTGAAGCTGGCCGATTACGTGGTCACGGAAGCCGGCTTCGGCGCCGACCTGGGCGCCGAGAAATTTCTCGACATCAAGTGCCGCAAGGCGGGGCTCAAGCCCGCAGCGGCGGCGATCGTGGCGACGGTGCGGGCACTCAAGCACCACGGGGGCGTGGACAAGACGCAGCTCAACGTCGAGAACCTGCCGGCGCTGGAAAAAGGCCTCGCAAACCTCGAGCGCCATGTGAAGAACGTCAAGGACGTCTACGGCATCCCGTGTGTAGTCTCGATCAACCGTTTCACCGCGGATACCAAGGCCGAGATGGACCTGTTGACCGACCGCATCGCCAAGCTGGGCGTGCAGGTGGTCGTCGCCAACCACTGGGCCGAAGGCGGCAAGGGCGCGGCGGAACTCGCGAAGGTCATCGTCGGCCTGTGCGACACGCCGTCGAAGCCCACCTTCGTGTACGAGGACAGCGACACGCTGTGGGACAAGATGAAGAAGATCGCCACCCGCGTCTACGGTGCGGCCGACATCAGCGCCGACTCCAAGGTGCGTAACCGCATCAAGGAGTTGCAGGAGGGCGGCTACGGTCACTACCCGGTCTGCGTGGCGAAGACGCAATCGTCGTTTTCCACGGACCCCAGCCTGCGCGGCGCGCCGTCGGGCCATATGGTGAACGTCCGTGAAGTGCGGCTCGCCGCCGGCGCGGAGTTCGTGGTGATGGTGTGCGGCGATATCATGACCATGCCCGGACTGCCGAAAGTGCCGTCGGCCGAGAAAATCGACCTGACAGAAGACGGCAAGGTCGTGGGATTGTTCTAGCGCGGCTGGCCGCTCGCGGGCCGCCCGTGTATAGTTTCGCGGTTTTTTACGTACCGGCTGCGGCGTGCGTGTTACTTTGGCGCGGCGCCGACCCTGAGGAGCGAGAACAATGACTGAAATGCTGAGTGACCAGGCGTTCTGGATCGGCCTCGGCCAGATCATCCTGGTCAACATCGTGCTGTCGGGCGACAACGCCGTCGTGATCGCGCTGGCGGCCCGTTCGCTGCCGCCGCGCCAGCAGAAACAAGCCATCATGTGGGGCAGCGGCGCCGCGGTGGTGATGCGGATCGTGCTCACGATCGTGGCGGTGGAGCTCCTGCGGCTGCCCTATCTCAAGCTGGTGGGCGCCGTGCTGCTCGTGTGGATCGCGATCCAGTTGCTGGTGCCCGAGGGTCACGACGAGGACGGCGAGCCCGTGGCCTCCACCATGGCGGCTGCGATCAAGACGATCCTCATCGCCGATCTGGTGATGAGCCTCGACAACGTCATCGGCGTCGCCGCCGCCGCGAAGGGCAACATGGCCCTGCTGATCATCGGGTTGGCGATCTCGATTCCGCTGGTGATCTTCGGCGCGACACTGCTGCTGAAGCTGATGGAACGGTTTCCGCTCATCATCACGGCGGGCGCCGCGCTCCTCGGCTGGGTCGCCGGCGAAATGGCGGTGACCGATCCGTTGATCAAGGACTGGGTGGACGCGAACGCGGGATGGCTGCATTGGGTTGGCCCGGCGGCTGGCGTGGCGCTCGTGCTCGCGGCCGGCAAGTGGATAGCGATGCGCAAATCGCATGCGCCGCCCGGAGTGATCGATCTGGCGACCAAGGACGAACAGCCCGGCGCGCCGCGCTAGAGGGCCGAGGAGATTCCGCAATGAAAATTCTGTTGCCGGTGGATGGTTCCGAGTGCGCGCTGCGTGCGGTCGATTTTGTCATCCGGAATGCCGGGACTTACCGGGAAGCGGTGGAGTTGCTGCTGCTCACGGTGCACCCGCCGATTCCCTACCAGAACGCCATCGCCGCCCTCGGCAAGGAGAAGGTCAACCAGTATTACCACGACGAGGGTATCGAAGCGCTGAAGTCGGCACGTGCGAAGCTGGATGCCGCCAAGGTCGCCTATCACTTCCACATCGGCGTGGGCGATCCTGCCGAGGTGATCGCGCAATATGCGAAAGAGAAGGGCGTCGACCAGATCGTGATCGGTACGCATGGACGCGGGCAGATGGGCACCGCGTTGCTGGGCTCGGTGGCGGGCAAGGTGATCCAGCGCGCGCCGGTACCCGTGCTGCTCGTCAAGTAGTCCCCACACCCGTGCGTGCTCGCGCGCTCGTCGCGGTGTTCGCGGCGCTGCTCGCCGGGCCCGCCTTCGCGGCCACCGACGGGCCGGCCCTGTTCGGGGTTCCGGTGGAGTTTGTGCTGTTCGCCTTCACCCTGCTGGGCGTGGCGCTGTTCCATCACCACACGCTGCGGGTAGCGCTGGCCGGTCTGGCCGCCATCGTCGTCTACAAGCTGCTGTTCACCGGCTTCAAAACCGGGGAGGGATTCGCCGGCCTCGCCTGGCACCTGCATCACGAGTGGGTGATCCTGGCCAATCTGCTGGGCTTGCTGCTGGGCTTCGCGCTGCTCGCCAAGCATTTCGAGGAAAGCCATGTGCCGGCGGTACTGCCGCGCTTCCTGCCCGACGACTGGAAGGGCGGCTTCGTGCTGCTGGTGATGATTTTCGTGCTGTCCGGTTTTCTTGACAACATCGCCGCCGCCATGATCGGCGGCACCATTGCCATGACGGTGTTCCGTGGCAAGGTGCATATCGGCTACCTCGCCGCCATCGTCGCCGCGTCCAACGCGGGCGGCGCGGGCAGCGTGGTCGGCGACACGACCACGACGATGATGTGGATCGCCGGGGTGGACCCGCTCGATGTGCTCCATGCGTACCTGGCGGCGGCCGTGGCGCTGGTCATTTTCGCGGTGCCCGCGGCCCGGATGCAGCAGCGTTATTCACCGATCACGCGGGACGCGCGTCGCGACGTCCATGTCGACTGGCTGCGCGTCGGCATCGTCGGCTTCATCCTGTTCGCCGCGATCGCCACCAACGTGACGGTCAATCTGAATTTCAGCGAACGCTCCGATCATTTCCCCTTCCTCGGCGCCGCGGTGTGGGTGGCGATCCTGCTCGCTGCGCCGCTGCGCAAGCCGGACTGGGGACTGCTGCCCGAGGCGTTCAAAGGCAGCGTGTTCCTGCTGTGCCTGATCCTGTGCGCCTCGCTGATGCCGGTGGAGAAACTGCCGCTGGCGTCG
The DNA here is from genome assembly GCA_050741255.1 of Burkholderiales bacterium. GTDB lineage: Bacteria > Pseudomonadota > Gammaproteobacteria > Burkholderiales > SG8-41 > CAZXNF01. The sequence continues at coordinate 9,260 of JBOIEQ010000153.1, forward strand.
TGGCAGTCGGCGCTTGGGCTCGGTTTCGTGTCGTCGGTGTTCGACAACATCCCGCTGACGGCGCTCGCCCTCAAGCAGGGAGGCTACGACTGGGGCTTTCTCGCCTACGCCGTCGGTTTCGGTGGTTCCATGGTCTGGTTCGGCTCGTCGGCCGGGGTCGCGCTGTCGAACATGTTTCCGGAGGCGAAGTCCGTCGGGCGCTGGTTGCGTCATGGCTGGTGGATTGCTGTGGCCTACGCGATCGGCTTTTTCTTCATGCTGGCCGTGCTCGGCTGGCAGCCCCATGCCCCTTCCAAGGGCGCCGTCCCGCCCCCCGCCCAATCCGCGCCGCCTGCCGGACGGTAGGCCTGCACTTGACCGCGATCAATTAAAATAGACGCCGTCTCGCGCATGATGACTGTGGCGGGACGGAACAAATCTGTCAGACTGCCGCTGTCCAACCGTGATCAACAAGACCAAGATGCCCGCGATGCACGGGTGTCGCAGGGCGAAACCAAATGGCCCGCAGGGCCACATGAGGAGGGTGAAATGAAAACGCCAGCGTTTGCCGCTGTTGTCCCCGTTGTCGCGCGCGGTACCTGTGCGCTGCTTGCCGTGATGTTCGCCGGAATCACCGCGGGTCCCGCGTCCGCCGCGGGCTGGGAACCCACCAAACCCGTCGAGTTCGTGGTGCCGGCCGGCACCGGCGGCGGCGC
>JBOIEQ010000154.1:0-9930 GCA_050741255.1 Burkholderiales bacterium
CTCATCGGCGCGGATGCGGTCGCGAAGTCCGCGCCCGATGGCTACACGATGATCCTGATCAGCACCGGCACCGCGACGATCAGCCCGCATCTTTATCCCAAGATGCCGTACGACGCGCAACGGGACCTCGCGCCCGTCGTGCTGGTGACCAGCACGCCGGAGCTGCTGGTCGTGCATCCCTCGTTGCCGGTGAAGAACGTGAAGGATCTGGTCGCCATCGCGCGCGCGAAGCCGGGTGAAATCAACATCGCCTCCACCGGCAGCGGCGGCCTGCCGCACCTGGCGCTGGAACTGCTCAAGATGGAGGCGAAGGTGAACATCCTGCACGTGCCCTACAACGGCGCGGCACCGGCGGTCGCCAACAGCGTGGGCGGGCAGGTGATGGGCGTCATCGCCGACCTGCCGGTGGTACAGCCGCACGTGCAGAGCGGAAAACTGAAGGCGCTCGGCATCGCCGCGCCGCAGCGCTCGCCGATTTTCCCCGAGGTGTCGACCATGACCGAACAGGGGCTGCCGAAGGTCGAGGCCGTCAACTGGTACGGCATCCAGGTCGCGGCGAAGACGCCGCCCGAGGTGATCGCGAAGATCAACGAGGCGTTCAACCGGACCCTGAACGACCCCGACATGAAGCAGAAGCTGATCGCGCGCGGCGCCGACCCGATGCCCGGCACGGCGGCGCAGTTCGCGGCCTTCCTCAAGGCCGAGTACGAGAAATGGGGGCCGATCGCCAAGGCCTCCGGCGCCAAGGTCGATTGATGGATGTCACCGAGCGGACGGCCACCGCCGCACGGACCCTGGGCGCGTTCGCGGCGGGCCTGACGTTCGATCGCATCCCCGCCAGCGCGGTCGAGCGCGCCAAGGATTGCATCCTCGATACCGTTGCCGTGGCCACTTATGGCGCGCGCTTTCCGTGGAGCCAGGCGGTCATCGCCTACGCGGAGCGGTATGGGCAGGGTGGAAAATGTTCCGTGCTCGGGCGACCGGAGTTGCGTGTGACGGCGCCCGCCGCGGCGCTGGCGAACGGATCCCTGGCGCATGCGTTCGAGCAGGACAGCCTGCGCTACCCCGGCGCCGGTGTGCATCCGGGCGCGACGCTGCTGCCGCCAGGCCTGGCCGTGGCGCAGGAAGAGGGCGCGGACGGCAAGGCGCTGCTGACGGCGTTCGTCGCCGGCTGCGAGGTGATGTTCCGCATCGGCCTCGCCTCGCGGCACACGAGCGAAGCGCTGGGTTTCCACGCACCGGGTCTCACGGGACCGTATGGCGCCGCGATGGTCGCCGGTAAGCTGCTGAAGCTCGACGCCGGGCAAATGGCCTCTGCGCTCGGCATCGCGGGTTCGCTCGGCGGCGGCCTGCTGGCCTTCACCAAGTCGCAGACCGGCGCGGCGGTCAAGCGCATGCACATGGGCCGCGCTTCGGAAGCGGGTGTGCTGGCCGCGCGGCTCGCGCAGAGCGGCTTCGCCGGGCCCGAGACGATCCTGGAAGGGAAGTATGGTTTTCTCGAAACCTATTGCCGCGAGGCTGCGCCGGTGCGCCTGACGGAAGCGCTGGGCGAACGCTGGGAGACGGAAGCGATCTGCCTCAAGCGCTATCCCTGCCACATCACCTCGCATACGCCCGTGCAGTCGGTCCGTGAATTGATGGCCGAGCACGGCTTCAAGGGAAGCGATGTCGCCTCCATCACCATCGCCGGCGGCGAGAAGCTGCTTTCCCACCACAACATCCCCGCGCCGCGCGACATCATGCAGGCGCAATACTCGACGCCGTTCTGCACTGCGCTGGCGCTCTATCGCGACCCGATCGACCCGGCGTCGTGGGACGACAGCGCGCTGGCCGATCCGGCGATCCGCGCCGCGTGTTCGCTCATCTCGATGACGGTCGCCAAACCGGTACTGGCGTCGACCTGGGCCACGCGCATCGAAGTGAAGTTGAAGGACGGCCGCAGCTTCACGCGCGAGGCGACAACCTATCAGGGCATGCCGACGAATCCACTGCCGCGGGCGGGGCTGAAGGAGAAGTTCATGCTGCTGGCGGGTGGAAACGCGGGTGCGTTGTGGAATAAGCTGGAGAAGCTTGAGAGTGCGCCTGACCTCGCACTCCAAGGCCTATAACTGAGGGATCTTCCAATATGACCACCAAAGAACTCACCGGCAAAGTCGCCATCGTCACCGGCGCCACCCGCAAGCGCGGCCTGGGCCGCTCGATCGCGCTGTGTCTGGCCGGCGCGGGCGCTGATGTCGTCGTCACCGGCCGGCCGTCCAAGCCCAAGAGCGATCTGCCGCACGACGAGCAGGACGGCGTCTGGCGGGGTGCTGCGGACGTGGTGAAGGAGATCGAAGCGTTGGGCGCACGCGGGCTGGCGGTCGATATGGATGTCAGCTCGTCCGCCGACGTGCAGCGGCTGGTCGCGCAGACCGTGGCGAAGTTCGGTCGCATCGACATCCTCGTCAACAACGCCGCGGTGTCGCGCGGCAACGACCGCGTGCCGCTGCAGGAACTCGACGAGGCGACCTGGCGCCGGATCATGGACGTCAATCTGACGGGCACCATGCTGTGCTGCAAGTTCGTTTCCGCCCAGATGCTGAAGCAGGGGCCGGGCGGCAGCATCATCAGCATTTCCTCCGGTGCGGCGGTCAAGGCGCCCGCGACGTTCTCGGCCTACGCGGCATCCAAGGCCGGCATCCACGCGCTCAATTCCTCGCTGGCGGCGGAACTGGGGCCGCAGGGCATTACCGCGAACGTGATCGCCCCGGGCCTGCTCGACACTTCGCGCATCGACATGCTGCGCGAGCCAGGCCGCTGGGAGAAGCGTCTCGCCGCGATTCCGGTCGGCCGTGCGGGCAAGCCGGAGGAAGTCGCCGAAATGGTGCGCTACCTGTGCGGGCCGCACACGCGCTGGATTACCGGGGAAGTGTTCCTGATGAACGGCGGGGACGTGCGGCGGGCGGCGGGCTGATCTTGAAACTTCGCCCGATGCCCGCATTTCCGGTCTGGAGCATCCTGCTTCGCCTCCCAGCCGACGGCTGAAAATCATGCCCCCTGAAGAATCGCCTCCCCGCGGCCAGCCGCGCCTCGCCGGTCCCGCCGGCAACCTGCTGACCCGGATCGTCGGCTTTGTGGCGGGCGTCGCTTTGCTCGTCGCGGGTTTCATGTTCTCGCTGGCGCTGTTTGGCGCGCTCATCATCATTGGGCTGGGCGTGTGGGTCTGGTTCTGGTGGAAGACGCGCGCGCTGCGCCGGCATCTGCGCGAGCAGATGGAAGCGCAGGGCGGCGGCACGATGAGCGGCATGCGGGATGACCTGCCGCCCGGTGGGCGCATCATCGAGGGCGAAGTGATCCGCGATCCCGCCGCGCCGCCGCGCCGGGAGTGAACGCGCGCGTTCCTGATCCGGCAGGCAAAAAGACGGCCCGCTGCGCTTCGACAGCCAGGACCACGAGGAGGGGACGATGAAGCATCGGGAAATGCAGGTTTGCCGGGCGGCCGCGTTGCTGTTCGGCCTGGGGATTGCGAGTGCCGCCGTGCATGCGCAGACGACCGGGTATCCGACCCGCCCGATCCGGCTGCTGGTGCCGTTCGCGCCCGGCGGGTCGTCCGATGCCATCGGCCGCATCCTGGGACAGAAGATGGGCGAGGCGATGGGGCAACAACTCGTCATCGACAACCGCGCCGGCGCGGCGAGCGTGATCGGGCGCGACCTCGCTGCAAAAGCACCGCCCGACGGGTACACGCTGCTGCTCGGCGACGCCGTGCATACCATCAACGTGCACGTGTTGAAGAACGTGCCCTATGACCCGGTGAACGATTTCACCTTCATCACGCTGATCGGCGACTCGCCGATGGCGCTCGCGGTGCATCCGACCGGCGCGCAGAACCTGAAGGACTTCATCGCGCAGGCGAAGGCGCAACCCGGGAAAATCAATTACGGCATGGGCGGCAACGGGTCGATCACGCACCTGACGGGAGAGCTGTTCAAGGGTTCCGCGCAGGTCAATCTCGTTGCGATTCCGTACAAGAGCATCGGGCTCGCGGTCAACGATCTGCTGGGCGCGCAGGTGCAGGCCGCGTTCCCGAGCCTGCCGCCGACGGTGGCACATGTCCGCGCGGGCCGGCTGCGCGTGCTCGCCGTGGCATCGTCGAAGCGCGTGCCGGCGCTGGCCGAGGCGCCAACCTTCGCGGAATCCGGCGTGCAAGGCATGGTGGTGTCGAACTGGTTCGGGCTGATGGGGCCGGCGAAGCTTCCCGCGCCCGTCGTCGCGAAGCTGCATGCGGAAGCGGTCAAGGCGCTCCAGGCACCCGATGTGCGCGAGAAATTCTCGACGATGGCGCTGGAACTGGTGGGTAACCAGCCCGCGGAGTTCAAGGCGATGATCGAAACGGAACTGGTGCGCTGGGCGAAAGTCGTGAAGCAGGCGGGGATCGCGCAGGAGTAGGCCGGGGCATGAACTTCAGAAACGTCGCGGGAAATAGCATGAGGGTCGCCGGCGCATGACGCCGGCTGACGACACGCTCGCGGCCGGTGCCGCCATGGCCTGGCAGCTTGCGCCGCAATTGTGCGAGGCCGATGCCGCCGGCGGCAGCTGTGCCGGGATGCACGGCGTCTGGCTGTGCCTGCGGCGTCTGGGCCTGCTGGGCACCATCGAGTCGCGCCGCGACTTCTATCTCAAAGCGCTGGCGGACACGACCGGGACAGATGGCCGTCCACCGCGGGTGCTCATCTCCGGCGCGGCGGATTACGCGATGCTGGAGTTCGTGCTCGCGGCGTTCCAGGCGCGGGGACTCGTTCCGGAGGTCACGGTGACCGACGTCTGCGAGACGCCGCTCGCTCTCAACCGCTGGTACGCGGAGCGGGCCGGCTGCGCGATCGAAACCGTGCGCGGCGACATCCTCGAGTTCGTGCCCGGCGCGCCTTACGACATCGTGTGCACCGATTTCTTTCTGGGCTGGATCGCACCCGAACGCCGCGCGGCGCTGGTGGCGAAATGGCGGTCGCTGCTGCGTCCGGGCGGCGTAGCACTAACGGCCAACGGGCTGCGCCCGGCGGACGATCCCGCGCACGCGGCGGCGCGCATCGAGTTCTCGCCCGCGCAGATCGCGCAATTGCGCGCGTCCGTGCTGGAACGCGCCGTCACGCCGGGCGCGGTACTGCCGGCCGGGCCGGAGGCGCTGGCGGACCTCGCCGCGGACTACGCCGCGTGGCATCGCGCCTACCCCGTGCGCAGCGTGGAGGACGTGCGCGGGCTGTTCGAGGGCGGCGGCTTCGAGCTGCGCCGGCTGGCGGTCGAGAACGTGGCGGCGGGCGCCCCCGGTGTGAGCGGCCCCACGCTGCGCGGTGCGACCAAACAGTACTTCACGTTGATCGCCATCCGGCGTTAAGCCGGATCGTGGCCGGGGCGCTGAGCCGGATCAGTGGCTGGGGAAGCTGACTTCGGAAACCAGGTCCTCGAATTTCCCGCCGGCGCTGCGCGGGATGGACTCGCAGTAGACGAAGTTCATGCGGAATCCCGGCGGCAGCTTCGCCAGCAGGTGCTCGCGCAGCCGGTTCTCCTGGGCGGCGCTGAGCGGTGCCGCGGTGACGAGCCGCGCCTCGATCAGGTCCAGCGACTTCTGCACGAACTGGTGCTGCAGCAGCGGAATCTCATCCATGAGGGCGCGCAGCGCGAACGCGGGCCAGGCGCGCTCGCCCGACGGCAGCACGAGCATGTTGCGCACCCGGCCCACAATGCGTTCCAGCACCGGCAAGCCTCGGCCGCAGGGGCAGGGCATGCCCACTTCGGCGTAGTCGCCGATCTCGTAGCGCACGAGCGGCATCGCGAAGTTCTGCAGCGTGGTGACGACGACGCGGCCGATGTCGCCCGGCGCGCAGGGATGCCCCGCGGCGTCGATGACCTCGACCAGCACGCTTTCCGCCTGCACGTGATAACGCACGTGGTTCGGGCATTGCAGCGCGAGGTAGCCGACCTCGTTGGCGGAGTACATGTCGGTTACCGGCACGTCCCAGGCCTCGCGGCACAGTTCGCGCAGACCCTCGGGCAGCATCTCGCCGCTGGTGCGCACTTCGCGCAGCCGCGGCAGGCGCAGGCCGCGCGCGAGCGACTGCCGCGCGAGTTCCGCGATGTTCGAGGGGTGCGACAGCAGGGTGTCGGGCTGCTCCCGCTGCAGCCATTCGAGCTGCACGTTGACCGGGGTGTTGACCGGCAACAGCACGCAGGGTCCGGTGACGACCACCGCATCGGTCGAGGGCCCCCAGCCGGGCGTCTCCCCGGCCTGCACGCCCTGCCGGATGGCGGCGAGTTTGCCGCCGAGGTCCCGGCCCTGCCAGGCGTGTTCGCGCAGGGTGATCGCGGACCACAGCAGCTCGTTGACCTCGGTATTGACGGTGCGCAGCGGTACGCCGGTGGAACCCGAGGTGCGCAGATGCCCGTGACGGCCGTGCGCGGGCGGCGGGCGGGTGCTCTGCAGATCGGCGTAGCGGTCGCGCAATTGCGCCCGGGTGAGCAGCGGCAGGCGCGCAAGACCCGCCGTCGTCGGCGGTCGGGCCGGATCGAACACGGTCCGCCAGCATTCGCGGTAATACGGCACTGTCTCCCAGGCGTGCCGCAGCAGTTCGGTGAGTTGCCGATCCTGCAACGCGCGCAGTTCCGCGGGCGGCAGCCATTGCGTGCGCTCGAACTGGAACAGCAGCGCGAGCAGGTTGGCGCCGTGCGGGTCCGGCACGGCGGGCCAGTCGGCGCCCGACACGGTCGAGCGGTAGTGCCAGGGCGGTGAGTGCGTGGCGCCAGTATTCATGGGCGTGGCGGTAAGGACGGGCGTCGTGTTCGCCCGCCGCCAATGGCAAGGGCGCAGACATCATAACGGGAAGCGGAGCGGCGGCCAATGCGTTTGCCAGTCAGGGCTGCGAATCTCCGTGCGATCCCGTCCGGAGGTTCTGTGTCAGCATGGGCTGCCTGTTCACCAGCAATCGCAAAAGAAAGAGGTACTACGATGCAGAATTCCGCCTGGTACACCCGGTTCGCGAAAGCGGCATCCCATTTCTGCGGCCGACCGAGGGTGTTTTCGCTCGCCGTCGGGGTCATTGTCGTGTGGATCGTCACCGGGCCCATGTTCGGCTTCAGCGACACCTGGCAACTGGTCATCAACACCGGCACCACGATCGTGACCTTCCTGATGGTTTTCCTGATTCAGAACACGCAGAACCGGGACACGCAGGCGATCCAGCTGAAGCTTGATGAGCTCATCCGCGCCACGCAGGGGGCGCACAACGCGCTGCTCGATCTGGAGGAACTCGAGGAGGAGAACCTCGATGCGTTCCGGGTCAAGTACGAGGCGCTGGCCGCCGCGGCCAGAAGGGAACTGACCCGCGGGCTGCTGGATACGGGCACGCCGGAGGCGTGAGGGGGAGTCCGTCATGGGCGATCACCGGCAAATGCGGAGTCGCGCGTGTGAAGATAGGTCCGCGGGCGTTGTACTTGCCGGCGGCAGGCATGCGGCGTGCGGTGCGCGTGGCGAACCGGCCGTTATTCGAGTTTCGTGCCGGTCAGCTTGATCAGCAGGCCGTACTTGTCGTAATCCGACCTGATCCGCGCCGCGGTCTGCTCGGGCGTCATGGTCCAGGGCTCGAACGGCTCCAGCCGCGCTTTCATGTCCGGCGCATTCTGCGCGTTGCGGATTTCGGCGTTGACGCGGTCGATGATCGTCTTCGGCGTGCCCGCCGGCGCGAACACGCCCACCCAACCGCGGAATTCGTAGCCGGGCACGCCCGCCTCGGCGACCGTCGGCACGTCCGGGAACTGCGCCAGGCGCGTGTCGGCGCTGACGGCGATCAGCCGCAGGCGCTTCGCCTCCAGTTGCGTGACCACTGCGGCGGGGCTGCCCACCAGAAACTGCGTTTCCCCGGCGACGATCGAGGTGGTCGCGGGGCCGCCGCCCTTGTACGGCACGTGCGTCATCTTCGTGCCGGTCATCGACGTCAGCAGCGCGATCGCGAGGTGCGAGAAGCTGCCGCTGCCCGACGTGGCGTAGAGAATCTGGTCGGGCCGCGCCCGGGCGAACGCGAGCAGCTCCTTCACGTTCCGGACCGGCAGCGAGGGATGCACGACCAGCAGCCCGCTCTGCGCGGACAGCAAGCCGACGCCCGTGAAGTCCTTCAGCGTGTCGTACGGCAGGTTTTTGTAGAGGTGCGGATTGCCGACGTGGCTGGTCGAATGCACCATCAGGGTGTAGCCGTCGGGCTTGGACTTGGCCACCAGGTCGGCGCCGATGGTGCCCGTGGCGCCCGGCCGGTTGTCGATGATGAACGGCTGGCCGGTCGTCTCGGAGATTTTCTGGAACACGAGACGGCCCACGACGTCGGTGAGGCCGCCGGTGGGCCACGGCGTGATGACGCGCACCGTTTTGGCGGGGTAGGTCTGGGCAGCGGCGGGCATGACGGCCAGCGCCGCGAAGGCGATAACCGGCATCGAGGCAAACGAATGGCGCCGCATGTTCCTGCTCCTGGGGGTGTGTGGGGTGTCAGTCCTGCGCGATCGGTCCCGTCGCCTTGACGACTTTCGTCCAGCGTTCTTTCTCGCGCTGGAGGTGCGTCACAAATTCCTGCGGCGTGCTGCCCACCGGACTGGCCGCCTCGGCATTGAAGCGCTCCTGGATCGCGGGCTGGCGCACGATCTTCTGCATCTCGGCGCTCAGGCGGTTGACGATATCCGGTGGCGTGCCGGCGGGCGCGACAATGCCGTACCACGACCCCGTTTCGTAACCGGGCACGCCGGCCTCCGCCACGGTCGGCAAGTCCGGAATCGCAGCCGGACGTTTCGCGCCGGTGGTGGCGAGACCGCGCAAGCGCCCGGCCTTCACCTGCGGCAGCATGGCCACGGCGCTCGAGAACATGATCTGTACCTGACCCGACATCAGGTCGGTCAATGCGGGCGACAGGCCCTTGTACGGGATGTGCACGAGGTCGGTACGGGTGGAAAGCTTGAACAGTTCGCCGGCCATGTGCGACGAACTGCCGGGGCCGTTCGAGGCGTAGTTGAGCGCGCCCGGTTTTGCCTTTGCGAGGGCGATCAGTTCCTTGACCGAACGCGCGGGCAGCGAAGGATGCACGACGAGGATCAGGGGGGCGGAGGCGAGCAGGCTGACCGGCGCGAAATCGCGGATCGGGTCGTACGGCAGCTTCGGATTGAGCGCGGGGTTGATGCCGTGGCTCGCCACCCCGGCGAGAAAGAGGGTGTGGCCGTCGGGTGGGGCCTTGGCCGCGAGTTCCGCGCCGAGGGCCCCGCCGGCGCCCGGCCGGTTGTCGATGACGACCTGCTGGCCAAGCGGTTTGGCGAGTTCCTGCCCGACCGCGCGCGCCACGGTGTCGTTGCCGCCGCCGGGCGGGAAGGGAACGATCAGGCGGATCGGCTTGGCGGGAAAAGATTGTGCGGTGACCGCGAGCGGACACGCGAGGAAGACGGCGAGCAGAACGATGCGACTCACGATGCGGTTACTCCGAACGGATGTTGGCGGCGCGCACGAGCTTGCCCCATTTCGCGGTCTCCGACACCACGAAGGCGCGCAGTTCCTCGGGCGTCGTGCCCAGCGGCTCCACGGTCTGGCTGAGCAGGCGCTCGCGGAAGTCGGGCTGCGCCAGTGCCTTGACCGTTTCCGCGTGCAGGGTCGCCACGACTGGTTTGGGCAGGCCCGCGGGGCCGGTCACGCCGTACCACAGGCTCGCCTCGAAGCCCGGCAAGCCTTGCTCGGCGACGGTCGGAATGTCGGGCGCGGCGGGCGAGCGCTTGGCGCCCGCCATGCCCAGCGCGCGCAGGCGCCCGGCCTTGACCTGCGGCAGTGCCGCGAGGGGGCTGGTGAACATGACCTGCGCCTGCCCGGCGACGACGTCGACGAGCGCGGGTGCGGCACCCTTGTAGGGAATGTGTGCCATCGGCGTGTCGTGCATC
>JBOIEQ010000155.1:0-9896 GCA_050741255.1 Burkholderiales bacterium
ATGACGCGCCAGCAGTTCTGGAATCTGGTGAAGCGCTACGCGGCGGCGGGCGGCATCCGCAAGCCGATCTCGCCGCACACGCTGCGCCATGCCTTCGCTACCCACCTGCTGAACCACGGTGCAGACCTGCGCGTGGTGCAGCTGCTGCTCGGGCACGCCGACATTTCAACGACGCAAATCTACACCCACGTCGCACGCGAGCGTCTCAAGCAGCTGCACGCGAAGCACCATCCGCGGGGCTAGAGCCTGTTATGGACCTAAACGTATGCGGCGAACGCGGGAATAGGGGTTCAGTGCTAGGAGCCATTCGCGCCGCAGGGCCGGACCCTGCAAGCGGAGGGCGACAACGCAATGGACCCCTAGTGCCGCGTTCCCTTCGGGTTGAGCCAAAAGAACCCGTCTGCGTCGTTGCTCGTGGAAGTGAGGGTCACCGCGGCCGCCTCGCGCCTCGCATCCGGGTCCTTTTGGCTCAACGCCGCGCACGTTTAGGTCCATAACAGGCTCTAGGGTGCGCTCGCGAGCGGCGAGCATCCGTTAACGGACCGCCGACACCAGCAATGAAATGCCCGCGAACAGGAGCAGGACCAGCACGATATTGTTGAACCGCCAGTCGTTCAATCGGTTGTAGAGACGCTGCCCTAGCCACGCGCCGGCGATCGTTCCGGGCAGCGCAACGAGAAATAAATATCCCAGCTCCGACGTCATCAAGCCGGCGATGCCTTGGGTGATGAACGCGAGCAGCAGGACCGCCAGGTTGTAGGCCTGCAGGACGCCGCGCCTGGCGTCTTTGCTCCAGCCTTTCAGACCGGTCCAGATGGTCGGGAATGGGCCCGAGAGTCCCGCCATGCCTCCCATTACGCCGCCACCCAGCCCGATTGCGCCGTCGGCGATGCGCCCGCCCCACTTGACGTGAAAACTCGGTTGGCCGATGAGGAAGAAGCTGCAATAGATCACCAGCACGGCGCCGACGCCGGCGCGGAAGGCGCTCGCCGGCACGTACGGCAACAGCAACGTGCCGAGCGGCACTCCCAGCAGGCCGCCGATGATGAAAGGCCGCGCGCGTTTGAAATCAATCGCGTGCCAGATCGCCGGCAGCGTCTGGAATTGCCCAACCAGCGAGCAGACCACGACGAGCGGAGCAGCCAGCACAGGCGTGGTCGCGGCCAGCCAGAACGGCAGCGCGGTGATGCCCGTGCCGAACCCCGTTAAACCCGATACGAGCCCGCCGGCAAAGGCGCCCGCGAAGATCAGGAACGGGAACTCGGCCATCGGTCCGGCATTGCGGTCACCCGCGGGCCCCGCGTTCGATCACGACGCCGAGTTTCTTCACGCCCGGCAGGGCGGAGAGCTTGGCGATCGACACGCGCACCCACGGCGCACCGAAATCCTTCAGCACGAGGGTGGCGATCGCTTCGGCGGCGCGTTCCAGCAGCGCGAAGTGCTGGTCGCGGAACAGTTGCTGGATGCCGGCCACGACTTTCGCGTAATCCACGGTGTCGCCGATCTTGCCGCTGTCGGCGGCATGCCGGCCGGCGAGGCCGATTTCCAGGTTGAGCTCGATCATCTGCGGGACGTGTTTTTCCCATTCGTAGATGCCGATCTTCGTTTCGAGGCGCAGTTCGTGGATGAAGATGGTGTCCATCGGTGGGTGAACCGTGAAGGATGCAGGTGGGGAAAAGGAGCGGTCCGGCGGGGGCTCTTCCGCTAGAATCCGGCTGAGTTTATTTCAATTCCCATGACCACAGCATTCGTCGTTCTCGCGGCGTACCTGATCGGCTCGCTGTCCTTCGCGGTGGTGGTGAGCCGCGGGATGCGGTTGCCCGACCCGCGCACCTATGGCTCCGGCAATCCCGGCGCGACCAACGTGTTGCGCAGCGGCAGCAAGGCCGCCGCGATCCTGACCCTGCTGGGTGACGTCGCCAAGGGGTGGTTCGCCGTCTGGGGCGCGCAGCAGGTGCTGGGGAGCGAGGACACTACCGGCATCGCGCTCGCCGCATTGGCCGTGGTGGTCGGCCACATGGCGCCCGTGTTCCATCGCTTCCAGGGCGGCAAGGGCGTGGCGACCTCGCTGGGCGTGATGCTCGCGCTCGACTGGCGTGTGGCGTTGGGCACGGTCGCCACCTTTCTCGTCATCACGGCCTTCTTCCGCTACGTGTCGCTGGCCTCGATGATCGGGGCCGCGTTCGCGGCCTTCTTCACCATCTTCCTGTACCACGTGCATCCCTACGCTTGGGCGGTGCTGGCGATTGCCGTCCTGACCATCTGGCGGCACCGCAGCAACATCCGCAAGCTGATGGCGGGCACCGAGTCGCGGCTCGGCCGCAAGGCGCCATCCGTTACCCCCGGGCCTTGATTACGGTGTGCTGATCCCCTTTCAGTGGATCGGCCTGCTGGCCACCGCCGCGGTCTTCGTGGTGATGTTTTCGCTCGGCCTCATGCTCGGCCGGGAGCAGATCGCGGCGGCCCTGCAGCGGCGCGTGGTGCTGGCGGCCGTGCTGTTCGCGGTGCTGGTGCCGGTGCCCGCGCTCGCGGTGATCGCCGTCAAGCTGTTCGGGCTTAAGGGCCCGGTGGCCGTGGGCATCGTGCTGATGGCGATCTCGCCCGGCGCGCCGGTCGCCTTGCGGCGCGCGCTGGAGGCGGGCGGTCATCGCGCGTTCGCGCCTGCGCTCCATCTGGCCATCGTGATGCTCGCGGTCGTGACGGTGCCCATGACCGTCGTCATCCTCGACTGGATCTTCGACAAGGATTTCACCGTCACGCCCTTTCACATCGGCCGCCAGGTGTTCTTTGCGCAACTGCTGCCGCTCATGCTGGGCGCCGGGTTGCGGGCCTGGCGCGCGCCGCTCGCGGCGCGGCTGGAGTCGCCGCTGGGACGCGCCGGGAACCTGCTGCTGCTGGTCGTGGCCGCACTGGCGCTGGTCGACATGCCGGCGATCATCCGCGTGACCGGTTGGGCGCCCACGGTGGCGGGGGTGGTACTGACGCTCTGTGCGCTCGTCGTGGGGGCCGCGTTCGCCTGGCGCGATGCGGAGGTGCGGCCGGCGGCCGCCATTGCCGCCGCGATGCGCAACCCCGGCCTTGCACTGGTGATCGCCACAGTCAACCATGCGCCGCCCGCGGTAACGGCGGCCATCCTCGGCTACGCGCTGGGCCTCGGTGTCACGATCGTGCTGTTCCTGCAGTGGTGCAAGCGGCGCGTCACGCGCCCGCCGGCATCGGCTGGCTGAGCGCGTCAAGCGCCCATCGCGGCCGCACCCCGAAGCTGGTGCCGCGCGCCGCTGTCCCGGCCGCCAGCCGCAGCGCGCCCGCATGCGCGATCATTGCGCCGTTGTCGGTGCAGAGCGCCGGCGGCGGAAAAAACACCTCGCCGCCGCGCTTCGCGACGGCCGCCGTGAGCGTGGCGCGCAGCCGGCGATTGGCGCCCACGCCGCCGGCGACCACCAGTTGCGACAGGCCCGTCTGGCCGAGTGCGGCAAGACACTTGGCCGTCAGCACGTCCACGACCGCCGCCTCGAATTCCGCCGCAAGGTCGGCGCGGCCCTGCGCGTCGGGCGGCGCCTGCCGGACCGCCGTCAGGACCGCGGTCTTGAGGCCGCTGAAGCTGAAATCGAGGTCGCCGGTTTTTTCCAGTTGCGCGAGCATCGGCCGCGGCAGGCTGACGCGGCCCGGCGTGCCCTGCTCGGCCAGTTTCGCCAGCGCCGGACCGCCGGGGTAGCCGAGGCCCAGCAACTGGGCGGTCTTGTCGAAGGCTTCGCCCGCCGCATCGTCGAGCGTGTCGCCGAGCAGGGCGTAATCGCCCACCGCGCCGACGCGCATCAGCTGGGTATGGCCGCCCGAGACCAGCAGGGCGATGAACGGGAATTGCGGCCGCGGCGTCGACAGGAGAGGCGAGAGCAGATGCCCCTCCAGATGATGGATACCGATGCTGGGGACCTCCAGCGCGTACGCCAGCGCCCGACCGATGCTAGCGCCCACTAACAAGGCACCAGCCAGTCCCGGTCCCTCGGTATAGGCGATGGCATTCACGTCGCTGAGTCCCAGGCCCGCCTCGGCGCAGGCTTCGCGGACCAACGGCAACACCCGGCGAATGTGGTCCCGCGAGGCGAGCTCCGGCACGACGCCCCCATACTCCGCGTGCAGACGAACCTGCGAATACAGGCGTTCGGCCAGCAGCCCCCGGGCCGGGTCGTAGAGGGCAATGCCGGTTTCGTCGCAGGAGGTTTCGATGCCGAGGACGTTCATGGGAGCGGAAGGCGGGTTGGGGACGGGTGGTGCGCCAAAAAGCGCCGTCGGCGGGGAGTTTGCCCGGAAAACCGGATTTGCAGTAGAATCCGCGCCTCTTTAATCGCCGAAACCTTTCGTACATCAGTCTCTTATGCCGATCATCCGCGTCAAGGAAAACGAGCCGTTCGAAGTGGCGATGCGCCGCTTCAAGCGCACCATCGAGAAAACCGGGCTGCTGACCGAACTGCGCGCCCGCGAGTTCTACGAAAAGCCCACCTCCGAGCGCAAGCGCAAGCTCGCGGCGGCCGTGAAGCGCCACCACAAGCGCATCCGTTCCCAGCAACTGCCGCCCCGGATGTATTAACGCTCCAGGCTCGGCAGTCACCGAAAGGGTGAAGGGTAAAACCTTCACCCTTTTGCTTTTCCCCTCCCCCTTCCTCCTCACCCCTCACCGTGACGGCGTCACTCAAAGACCGCATCACCGACGATATGAAGGCCGCGATGCGCGCCAAGGATGCGCCGCGGCTGTCCGCGATCCGCATGCTCACGGCGGCGATCAAGCAGCGCGAGGTGGACGAGCGCAAGGATCTGACCGACGCGGACGTGGTCGGCATCGTCGACAAGCAGCTCAAGCAGCGCCGCGATTCGATCGCGCAGTTCGAAAAGGGTGGCCGGCAGGATCTGGCCGACCATGAGAAGTTCGAGGTTTCGGTGCTCGAGGCCTACATGCCGCAGGCGCTGTCCGAGGTCGAAGTGACGGCGGCGATTGCAGCCGCCATCGCGGAATCCGGCGCGAAAGCGCCGGCCGACATGGGCAAGGTGATGGCGTTGCTCAAACCGCGGCTGGCGGGCCGGACCGACATGAGCAAGGTTTCCGGCCTGGTCAAGGCGCAGCTTTCCGCCGGCGGCTGAACCCGGCCCGGAAGGGCACGCCTATAATGGTTTTTCCTCCGGCCGGCCCTTCGGCAGACCGGATGCGTTGCGAGGCTCCCGTTCCGAATCCTCCCGCACCACGGCCATGATCCCGCAGAGTTTCATCCAGGATTTGCTCGGCCGCGTCGACATCGTCGAGGTGATCGACCGCCATGTGAAGCTGAAGAAAACGGGTGCGAATTACTCGGCCTGCTGTCCGTTTCACGGCGAGAAGACGCCGTCCTTCACCGTCAGCCCGACCAAGCAGTTCTACCATTGCTTCGGCTGCGGCGCGCACGGCAGCGCGGTCGGCTTCATGATGGAGTACGCCGGGCTCGGCTTCATCGATGCCGTGAAGGATCTCGCGCAGTCCGTCGGCATGACGGTGCCGGAGGTGCGCGACGAGCGCGATCGAGTCCCGCGTGAAGGCCCCGACCTCCACGAACTCCTGCTCAAGGCGGCGAAGCATTACCGCGAATGCCTTCGCGACGCGCCGCGGGCGATCGAATACCTCAAGAACCGCGGGCTGACCGGCGACGTCGCCAAGGCCTTCAGCATCGGCTACGCGCCGGACGGCTGGCAGGGCCTGGCCGGGGTGTTCGCCGACTACGATTCGGAGGCGCTGGTGACAGCGGGCCTGGTGATCCACGCCGACGAAGGCAAGCGCTACGACCGTTTCCGCGACCGCATCATGTTTCCGATCGTGGATACGCGGGGCCGCATCATCGGCTTTGGCGGGCGCGTGCTCGACAAGGGGGAGCCGAAGTATCTGAACTCGCCCGAGACCCCGCTGTTCGAGAAGGGGCGCGAACTCTACGGCCTGTTCCAGGCGCGCAACGCGATCCGGCAGGCCGGGCGCGTGCTGGTGGTCGAAGGCTACATGGACGTCGTCGCGCTCCATCAGCACGGCGTGGAATACGCGGTGGCCACGCTGGGTACGGCGACCACCCCGGTGCACGTGCAGAAGTTGCTGCGGCAGGCCGACGAGATCGTGTTCTGTTTCGATGGCGATGCCGCCGGCCGGCGCGCGGCATGGCGCGCGCTGGAGAATTCGCTGACGCAGCTGGCCGACGGCAAGCAGGCGAAATTCCTGTTTCTGCCCGACGGCGAGGATCCGGACAGCTTCGTGCGCAAGAGCGGGCGCGAGGCCTTCGAGCAGCAGGTCATCGCCGCCACGCCGCTGTCGGCGTTTCTGATGGACGAATTGGCGGCGCAGACCGGGCTCTCCACGCAGGAGGGGCGCGCCAACTGGCTCGCCGCGGCGAAACCGCTGGTCAAACAGATTCAGGCGCCCATGCTCTCGCTCATGCTGCGCAAGGCACTGGCCGAACGCTCGGGCGTCACCCAGGCCGAACTCGACCAGGTGTTCGAAATCCGGCCGGCGCGCGGCGCGGTGCCTGGGCCCGCGCGTGCCGCCCCGCGCACCGCCCGTTCGATCCCGCGCACGCTGATCGAGATTCTGCTGGCCGCGCCGGCCGTCGCCGCGCATGCGGACCGCACGGTGCTGACCGATGCAGCAGAGTTGCCCGGGCTTCAGGCCGACGAACTGACGGCGCTGGCCGCGGTGCTGGACCTGGCCCTGCGTGAGCCGGACGTGACGAGTCCCAGCGAGTATTTCCGGGACACCCCCCACGTCGCGGTGATCGCCGAGGCCGAGACCGGACTCGCGCGCCGCGCCGAAGACGGGTTGTCGCCTGAGCAACTGGCCGAGGAGTTCATCGGCGGCTGGCGCCAGCTGGCGGAGCTGGTCCGGAAGGGTAAGCTTAAGTTGTTGACGGAAAAGATGAAATCGGCTTCCTTGAGCGAGCAGGACCGGCGCCAGTATGTAGCGCTACTGGGTGGTTCCGCCAACGGAACCTGACCCCGGAAAGGGGGTCTTTGAGATATAATTTCAGGTTTTCCCGACGCGGCACGTGCAAGGGGCATTTGGAACGCAGCGCCCCTTCCGACCTGCCGTGCAAGCCACTCCGGAGCGACCTTGAACATGGCGACCAAGGCAAAAAGTACCAAGGCATCGAAATCGAAGGCCTCTAAATCTGGCAAGTCCGCCAAACCGGCCCAAGGCAAAAGCGTCAGCGCGAAAAAGCCCGTCGCCAAAGCCAAGCCCGCCAAGCCGGTCGCGAAGAAAAAGCCCGTCGTCGCCGTCAAAAAAGGCGCCGACCGGAAAGTCGTGGACAAGAAAGCCGCCGCCGAGGCGCAGCGGACCACGAAAGCCTCCAAGGCCGCGCTGAAGGCCATCGCGAAGGCCGCCGCCAAGGTGGCGAAAGCGCGCGCGGAAAAAGGTCTCGTCAAGCCCGCCACCGCTGCGGTGGCGGTGGCGGAAAAAGGCAAGGGCGGCCCCGGCCGTCCCAAGTCGCGCGGACTCACCGCGCGCGAAAAAGCGCTGGTCCGCGAATTCGAGCGCAAGGAACTCTCGCCGCAGGAAGCCGAGGCCCGCCGCACGCGCCTGAAGAATTTGATCGTGCTCGGCAAGGAACGCGGCTACCTGACCTACGCCGAGATCAACGATCACCTGCCCGACGACATGATGGACGCCGAGCAGATCGAGAACGTGATCAGCATGATCAGCGACATGAGCATCCTCGTCTACGACGAGGCGCCTGACGCGGAAACGCTGCTGATGTCGGAGAGCACCCCGCCGGTCGCCGACGAGGACGCCGTGGCGGAAGCGGAAGCTGCGCTGTCGACGGTGGATTCCGAGTTCGGTCGCACCACCGATCCGGTGCGCATGTACATGCGCGAAATGGGCTCGGTGGAACTGCTCACGCGCGAGGGCGAAATCGAGATCGCCAAGCGCATTGAAGACGGCCTGAAGCACATGATCCAGGCGATCTCCGCCTGCCCGACCACCATCGCCGAGATGCTGGCGCTGGCGGACAAGATCGAGAAGGACGAGATCCGCGCCGACGACGTGGTCGACGGCTTCTCCGACCTGGAAGCGGCGCAGGCGCCGCCGAAAGAGATGTCGGCGGAGGACGAGGAGGAAGCTGACGACGAGATCGAGGCGGAAGAGGAAGAGGTCGATGAGGAGGCCGCCGCGGCGATCGCGACCGCCGACCTGCTGAAACTCAAGGAAGAAACGCTCAAGCGTTTCGGCGTGATCCGCAACCTGTACCTCAAGATGCTGAAGGCGCTGGCCAAGGACGGCCCGCGCGCCAAGGGTTACCTGCAGGCGCGCGACAAGATCAGCGAAGTGCTGATGCAGATCCGCTTCGGCGCCAAGCAGATCGAGGCGCTGTGCGACGGTGTGCGCCGGCTGGTCGAGGAAATCCGCTCCCACGAGCGCGGCATCATGAACCTCTCGATGGAGAAGGCGAAGATGCCGCGGGTGCACTTCATCAAGGTGTTCCCGGGCCATGAGACCAACACGCGCTGGGTGCGCCACGAGATCGAGGCCGCCCGCCCGTGGAGCACGGCGCTCGTGCGTTTCGAGCCGGCCATCGTCGAGCACCAGCAGAAGCTGCTCGACGTGCAGAAGCGCGTCGGCATCCCGCTGAAGGACATCAAGGAGATCAATCGCCAGATGTCCACCGGCGAGGCGAAAGCCCGCCGCGCCAAGCGCGAGATGACCGAGGCCAACCTGCGGCTCGTGATCTCGATCGCCAAGAAGTACACCAACCGCGGTCTGCAGTTCCTCGACCTGATCCAGGAAGGCAACATCGGCCTGATGAAGGCGGTGGACAAGTTCGAATACCGCCGCGGCTACAAGTTCTCGACCTATGCCACGTGGTGGATCCGGCAGGCGATCACGCGTTCGATCGCCGACCAGGCCCGCACGATCCGCATCCCCGTGCACATGATCGAGACGATCAACAAGATGAACCGCATCTCGCGCCAGATCCTGCAGGAGACGGGGCAGGAACCCGATCCGGCGACGTTGGCCGAGAAGATGGAGATGCCCGAGGACAAGATCCGCAAGATCCTCAAGATCTCCAAGGAACCGATTTCGATGGAAACGCCGATCGGCGACGACGACGATTCGCATCTCGGCGACTTCATCGAGGACCAGGCGACGATGGCGCCGGTGGATTCGGCGGTCTACGGCAGCCTGCGCGACGCCACCAAGGACGTGCTGGACACGCTGACCCCGCGCGAAGCCAAGGTGCTGCGCATGCGTTTCGGCATCGAAATGAACACCGACCACACGCTGGAAGAGGTCGGCAAGCAGTTCGACGTCACGCGCGAGCGCATACGCCAGATCGAAGCCAAGGCCTTGCGCAAGTTGCGGCATCCGTCGCGTTCCGAGCGGCTGCGCAGCTTCCTCGACAACGAGGGCTGATCGCGGGGCCACGTACCCGGCGGCGCTGCAACGCGGCTGTGACGCAGTTATCAGGCTGTTGCCACGCAGTTATCATGGACGCGGCGGGTCCGTAGCTCAGTTGGTTAGAGCAGGGGACTCATAATCCCTTGGTCCCTGGTTCGAGTCCAGGCGGACCCACCCCCTGCGCCCTGCTTTTTTATTCGTTATTCATCGTTCACGCCGGCCCTCCGGCGGCACGCTTTTCATCCACTCCGGTTGCGCTCTCCATGCAGACTTCCCCGTTCGACACCGTTCTCCGCGACGCGCAACAGCGCCGCGCGGCCAGCGACGCCGCGGCGGCGCTGGAGGTCGGCAACACCACCGTCGCGCTGAAGTTGCTGGAGCCGGCCCATCGCGCGGCGCCCGGCGATGCGCAGGTCGCCATGCGGCTCGGCCAGACGCTGCTTGAACGCGACCAGATCGCGCGCGGCATCGAACTGCTGGACCAGGCCGTGCGCTG
>JBOIEQ010000156.1:0-9761 GCA_050741255.1 Burkholderiales bacterium
GATCTCGGCATCCCCCAGCAGTACCCCGACAAACCCATCCGCCTCGTCATCTCCCTCGCCCCCGGCGGCGGCACCGATATCCTCGCCCGCCGCATCGCGGCGAAGCTGAGCGAGAACCTGGGGCAGCAGGTGGTCCCGGACAACCGGCCCGCCGTGGATGGCGTCATCGCCACCGAGATCGTCGCGCGTGCGCATCCGGACGGCTACACGCTGCTCTTCGTTTCCAGCAGCCATGCGAACAACGTCGCGATCGGCCGCAAGCTACCGTACGACGCGATCAAGGACTTTTCGCCGATCACGCAGACCGCCTCGCAGCAGCTCGTCATGGTGGTGACGCCCTCGCTGCCGGTGAAATCGATCAGGGAGCTGATCGACCTCGCGAAGGCGAAGCCGGGCGTGCTGAACTACGGGGCAAGCTCCAACGCCGTGCAGCTCCCGATGGAGCTGTTCAATTCGATGGCGGGGATCAAAACGAACTACATTCCCTACAAGGGCTCGGCGCCCACGCTGCTCGACCTGATGGCGGGCCGCATCGAGCTGACGTTCAGCCCGGCGATCGCCGCGGTGCCTTTCATCAAGTCGGGCAAGCTCCGCGCGCTGGCGACCGGGGACCTGAAGCGCTCCGCCGCCTTCCCGGACCTGCCCACCGTCGCGGAAAGCGGCATTCCCAAGTTTCAGGCCACCGCCTGGACCGGCGTCCTGGGGCCCGCCAAGCTGCCGCGCCCCATGGTCGACAAGCTCAACAAGGAAATCGTGGCCATCGTGCAGGGTCAGGAGCTCAAGGACTGGCTGCAGCAGAACGGGTCCGATCCGGTCGGCAGCACGCCGGAGGCCTTCACCGCCTTCATCAAGGCGGAGATCACGAAGTGGTCGGCGATCGCCAAGGCGATCAACCTCAAGCCGGAAACCTAGACGGAGAAATGCGCGGCGGCGGAACGCGCCTGCGTTCCGCCGTCCGTCGCCGGCCGCGCTAGCGGCGCCGCGCTTCGTCGAGTTGCGCCAGCGTCCTGAGCGCGCTCGGCTTGTGCTGCTGCCACCACGCGTGCATGCGGTCGAAATCGCCGCCGAACATGCGGATCTTGACCTCCTCGGTCACCGCCATGCACAGGTCGACCGGCGTGTGCTCCATGCCTTTCACCGTCGCAACGTAGTCGCAGCGCCAGAACGCGCGCTCGAGATCCTCCAGCTCCACCGACACGCCGTACTGATGCGCTTCGTTGATCGTCGCGAAGACGCTGTCCCCGCCGACGCCCTGGCCGCGGGCGCCATTCGCGCCCAGGACCAGCATGACCGCCGCTATCGCGGCGAAGAACGTGCCACAGATTTTTCCCGAGTTCATGATGCCTCCTGATCCGGTTGGGTGCTTGCGCCGCCTCTCGCAGCGGCGGACGCAGTGTGGGCCGGACCGGCGGGCGGGAACATCTGGCGGTGGGCCTATGGCCAGCGGCGGAGCAGACCTCCCGCGCGAAGCATTCCGCCGTGAACATGCGATGCAACGTCCCCGATCGCGTCCGGCCAGACCGGACGAAGGGCCTGGCACCGACGGCCGATCCTTCGGTGATCGCGGCGTTGCCTTTTATCCAGAGTACGTCACAAAGCGAACCGCCCGGTTCACGCCCCTCCCGGCGAAGGCAGGGGAAGTCATTCTCCCGGGTGCTACTGCTTGCTTGTCCGTCTGCCCCGGCTCAACGCGCCGCCCGCCGCCAGCATCGCCGCATTGGCCCAGAACACCACCGACAGCGTCGCCAGCACGGCGATGTAACCGAACACGCTGGGCGCGACCAGGCGGGTGAAGTGGATGACCGTGGAGCGCAGCCCCAGGGTCTCGCCGGAGCGGCCGTCGGTGGACTGGCTGAAGGTCAGCATCATGGTGATCGGCTGGCCGGCGCCGTTGCCCAGGCCGAACAGGAAGGACAGCACGCCGATGACGGCCGCATTCTCGAAGAAGGGCACGAGCAGGAAACTGGCGGCGGACAGGTAGAAGGCCCACGCCAGCACGCTTCCCTCGCCGTGGCGCCGGACCAGCCGCGGCAGGAACAGCCGCACGGCGAAGCCGGCGGCCGCGAAGGTGGACACCAGCACGCCGATGACCGACGCGGACAGGCCGATGCTGTGCGCGTACACCGGCATGTAGAACTGGAACATGTCGAGCCCCGACTGCACCATGCTGCAGACGAACAGGATGCGCCACACCCGGCGGTCGGCCAGCATCGCGCGCAGCCCTCCGCCCGCCGGGCGCGCGCTGCCTTTCACGCCCTTCGGCATGCCGCCGCCCCAGACGAGGAGCAGCAGGGCCGGAAACACCGACAGCAGCGCGAGGTAGAGGGCGGTGGCACCGTAGCCGGCGTGATCGATGGCGAAGCCGGCGAGGAGCGGACCGATGAAACTCGCGCCCGAGTTCATCAGGCTCAGATTGCTGAAGGTACGCGGCCGTGTCTCGGCGGTGCTCAGCTGCCCGATGAGGTTCTGCAGCGAGACATTGAAGAAGCCGACGAGCAGGCCGTTCAGCATCCCGGCGATGAACAGCGCCGGCAGCACGGGCCACGCCCAAGCGATGAACATGCCGGCCGCGCCGGCCAGCATGCCCGCCATCATCAGCCAGCGCGCGCCGTAGAGATCGGACAGCCGCCCCACCGGCCAGGAGACGAGCATCGGCAGCACCGCGAGGCTCGCCGCGAGCGCGCCGATGGCGACCGGTCCGGCGCCGAGGTCGAGCGCGTACAGCACCAGCAGCACGCGGGCCGCGCGCGAGCCGGTCTGCGTCAGCAGCCAGAGCACCTGCGAAAAATTAATCACGGCGCCCCCGCGCCGACGATCAACGCCTACTTCCCGGCGGGCCGCGCGGGCTTCTTGTAGCGCCCGACAGGCACCAGTTCCGCCACCGTGCCGCCGGGCGCGCGGAACTTGATGGGGATGACGCCCGGGTCGCTGACGATCTCGCAGCCGTACTGCTTGATCAGCTCGGTGGACTTCGCGAGGTCCTCGACTTCGATCGCGAAATGGTGAATGCACGGGCCCTCGCCGGCGGCCCTGGACTCCGCCGACTGCGTGCCTTCGTCGTACTTGATGAGGGTGAAATCGATCTCGCCGTCGGTCAGGTGGCGGGACAGGTGGTCGCGCGTCTTGCGGGTTTCGGCTTCCCAGAAGCCGAACACCTTTTCGTAGAACTCGGTGGTCTTCTCCAGGTCTTCGACCTTCAGGGCGAGGTGGACGATGCGGTTCATGCGGGTCTCCGGTAGCGTCGCGGTGGCGTCGGTGAGTGCGGACTGACGGAAGACATTTACCAGCAGAGAGGGGGCTGACGCGAGCGTCTGCTGGTAGACTACGCGAGTCGTAATATGAACTGAACCGCCCGCCGTGCCTGGCCACGCGCTCGCCGGCCGCTCCCCGAAAGCCCCGCATGCCCGACCTCAGCGCAGACGCCCGCGCCATTCTCAAGGACGCCATCGTCATCGATGGCATGGGCGGCTCGATCGTCCATCCCACGCCGTACGTCGCCGAGGGCACCTACGAAGAAAAACTCGTCGGCTATGGCTGGACGGCGATGAACTCCACGCTGGTCTCCGAGCCGACTTACACGCCGACCTACGAGGAGGTGCTGAAGGCCGTCAACGAGAACCTGATCTACTTCGACATCAGCCCCAGGGCCCGGCTGGTCGACACCAGCGCCGATCTCGTCGAAGCGAAGAAAAACGGCCAGCTCGCCGTGATCCTCGGCCTGCAGAGCCCCAGCTTCATCGACCAGGACCGCAGCCGCGTGCGCATCCTGCACAAGCTCGGCCTGCGCATCCTGCAGATGACCTACATGGAGCGCAACTACCTCGGCGACGGCTGCCTCGAGCCCGAGAACCGGGGGCTGACGCACTTCGGACTCCAGATCGTGCGCGAGTGCAACCGCCTCGGCATCGTGCTCGACTGCTCGCACGTGGGCATCAACACCACGATCGACACCGCGCGGCACTCGGCGAAGCCCATCGTCCTCTCGCACACGGCGGCGCGCGCGCTGGTGGACAACCCCCGCTCCTGCACCGACGCGCAAATGACGGAAGTGACCAGCCGCGGCGGTGTCGTCGGCATCACCCCGCTGGCGGCGCTCATGAACGTGGAACGCGCGCCGACCATCGAGGATTACCTCGACCATTTCGACTACGTGATCAAGCTGTGCGGGCCGGACCACGTCGGCCTCGGCACCGACATGTTCGACGGCAAGACCAAGGCGAACTGGGTCACCGGCGTGTATTACCCGGAATCCTCCGGCAAGGCGACCTACGGCAACCGCCGGGTGCAGGGCTTCAGCCAGAAATCCGATCTCGGCAATCTGGTCGAGGCGTTCCTGCGCCGGGGTTACGACCGCACGCTCATCCTGAAACTGCTGGGCGGTAATTTCCTGCGCGTGTTCAGGGAAATCTGGGGCTGAACGCAAACGAACACCGCGGCTTGCAACAGACGGTGTCGCAGTACCGGAAGACGAGGACAGTGACTGCTGGTATGGCAAGAACCAACCCGACTTGCAAAGGAAAGACCTTGATCACTCTGCTCAGCCGATGGACCGCCTGCGCGGCCCTCGCGGCCACGATGGCCGCCGCTCCGACCGCCTTCTCCCAGACCTGGGAGCCCCGCAAGAACAACGTCGAGTTCGTGGTGGGCGCCGATCCCGGCGGCGCGCTCGACTTCACCGCGCGGCTGCTGCAGAACATCTGGAAGGAACAGAAGACCGTCGATACCGTCGTGGTCAACAAGCCCGGCGCCGGCAACGCCATCGGCTGGACCTACCTCAACACGCACCCGGGCGACGCCAACTACCTCGCCATCGCCTCGCCCAACCTGTTCACCAACCAGCTGCTCGGCGTCAGCCCGATGTCGTACAAGGATGTCACTCCGCTCGGCGTCATGCTGACGGAGTTCATCGTCGTCATGGTGAAGCCGGACTCGCCGTACAAGACGATGAAGGACATCGTCGCGCCGCTGCGCAAGGACCCCGCCGCGCTCAGCATCGGCATGTCGCCCGGCATCGGCAGCCCCGCCTATACCGCGGCCGCCATCGCGCTCAGCACCGCCGGCGTGGATGCCAAGAACATGCGGCTCATCGTCTACAAATCCGCCAGCGCCGTGCTGACCGCATTGCTCAGCAACGACCTCGACGTCGCGTTCGTGGCCGCGCCCAACGCGCCGCCGATGCTGTCCGCCAAGCGCCTGCATGCCGTCGCCATCTCGTCAGCGGCGCGCGTGAGCGGCGAACTGGCCAGCGTGCCGACCTTCCGGGAACAGGGCATCGACGCCGTATATGAAAACTGGCGCGGCCTCGTGGGACCGAAGGACCTCAAGCCCGAGCAGGTCGCGTTCTGGGAAAAAGCCATCCTGCAGGCGACCAAGACGCCGGAATGGCAGAAAGCGCTGGAAAAGAACGGCTGGGGCCCGCGCTACCTGACCAGCGCCGAGGCCCGCAAGTTCTGGGACTCGGAGTACGACAAGTACAAGGCGATCTACACGGCGGTCGGCGCCGCGAAGTAACCGGAGGAGACGGACATGAGTCTGGCGTTGACGGCGGAACTCGGCAAATTCGTGGCGAACCTGCGCTATCGCGACATTCCCGCGGAAGCGCTCAACACCATCCGCATGGCGTTCGCCGACACGGTCGGCGTGGCCATCGCCGGCGCCGGCGATCCGGCGCCGCAGCTGCTCATGAAGATGCTGGCGCCGGCGGGCGGTGAAGCCACGCTCATCGGCAGCGACGTCCGCGCCGCCGCGCGCGACGCGGCATGGATCAACGGCACCGCCGCGCACGCCCTCGACTACGACGACGTCGCGCAGCGCGGCGGCCACGCGAGCGCGGTGCTGGTGCCGGCCATCCTGGCCGAAGCCGAAGTGCTCGGCGCGACGGGCGAGCAGATGGCGCTCGCCTACGCGGCGGGCTTCGAGGTCTTCGCGGACATCGCGCGGCGCGATGCGGACGTGCACCACGAAAAGGGCTGGCATCCGACCAGCGTGTTCGGCGTGATGGGCGCGGCCGCCGCGTGCGCGTCGCTGCGCGGACTCGATGCGCGGCAGGCGGCGATGGCCATCGGGATCAGCGCGTCGCAGAGTTCCGGGGTGGTCTCCAATTTCGGCTCGATGACCAAACCGTTCCATGCGGGGATCGCCGCGCACGCAGGCGTGGTCGCGGCGCGGCTCGCCGCCCTCGGCTTCACGTCCGCACCCGATGCCCTCGAACACGAGCCCGGCCTGCTGACGGCCGTCTCCCCCGCCGGCCGCATGGATCTCGACTCGCCGCTGCGCGCGGGCGTGGAATGGCAGATCTGCGGCAGCAACCAGATCGGCATCAAGAAGTATCCCGCCTGCTATTGCGTGCACCGGTCGCTCGACGGCATGCTCGATCTGCTGAAAAAGCAGCCGATCGCGCCGGACGACGTCGCCCGTGTGAATGTCAGCTATAGCCCGCGCAACGTGATCGCGCTGCGCAACCACGCGCCGCAGACCGGCCTCGAGGCCAAGTTCAGCATCGAATTCGCGGTCGCCGCCGCGCTCCTCGTGCAACGCGCGGGATTGACCGAGCTGACCGACGACTTCGTGCGCCGGCCCGACGTGCAGTCACTCATGACGCGCGTCAGCGGACACGCGGATACCCGCCTCGACCCGCGGCGGCCCGGCTATTCGATCTGCGATGAAGTCGTGATCGACCTGCGCGACGGGCGCCGGCTCGAAACCGGCCCCATCACGCAGATCCGCGGCGACGCCGGGGCGCCGCTGCGGCATGATGAGCTGTGGGCGAAGTTCGAGGATTGCGTGCGCACGGGTCAACCGCAACTGTCCGCGCGACCCCTGTTCGATGCGTTGATGACGATCGACCGCTTGCCGGACGCGCGGACGCTCGTCGCGCTGCTGGCGGGGCGGTCCCGCGCACAGCGCGACCTGTCGCCACTGAGAAAGGCGGGTTAGTTCGGGCCTTGCCCCCGCCGTTGTAGGACTGAGGCTGACGGGCGCGAGAAAAGGCTTCAGGTAGATTGATCCGTTCAGGAGTCAGGGAGCAACACGCATCATCAGGCTGTTTGGGTGTCATCGTCTGCGAGGGCGCGGGCCATGTTCCTGGAAAGTCGGTTCGAGCGGTTAGTCGACAGGATGCGGGCCGATGCCGCGGTCCCCCTGCGTCTCGAACTGTGGAACGGTCACCGCTTCGACCTTTCCCCCCGCCCGACAGTCACCATCGTCATTCCGCGGCCTTCCGCGCTCCGTTACTTCCTGCCGCCCGACCTCAACAAGCTCGGCGAAGCCTTCGTCGAGGGACAGATCCGCGTGCAGGGTTCCATCCATGACATCTTCCGGGCGGCGGAAGGACTCGCGCGCGGCGTCGCGGCTTCCACGCGCGCGGGGTTTCATTTCGTCAGGCGGCACACCCGCCAGCTCGATCGCCGGGCGATCGAGTACCACTACGACGTCTCCAACGAGTTCTACCAGCTCTTCCTCGACCGTCAGATGGTCTATTCGTGCGCGTACTACCGCCGCGAGGACGATACGCTGGAGGCGGCCCAGGAACAGAAGCTCGATCACATCCTGAACAAGCTGATGCTGAAGCCCGGCGAACGCTTCCTCGACATCGGCTGCGGCTGGGGCGCGCTGATCCTGCGCGCGGCAAAGCAGTACGGCGCCATCGCCACCGGGATCACGCTGTCGAAGAACCAGTTCGAGCACGCGCAGGCGCGCATCCGCGAAGCAGGCCTCGAAGACCGCTGCAAGGTGGAACTGCGCGACTACCGCGATCTCGACGGTACCTACGACAAGATCGCGAGCGTGGGCATGTTCGAGCACGTGGGGCTCAAGAACCTCCCGGTGTATTTCGCGAAGATCCGCGCCCTGCTCGCGGACGAGGGGCTGGTGCTGAATCACGGCATCACCTCGAGCAATCCCGACAATCGCTGGACGGAACTCGGCGCGGGCGAATTCATCGACCGCTACGTGTTCCCGGACAGTGCGCTGCCGCACCTGAGTCTCGTGCTGCGGGAGATGGCGACGGCGGGGCTGGAAGTTACCGACGCCGAGTCGCTGCGCCGCCACTACGCGCGCACCTGCCACGAGTGGGCGGACCGGCTGGAAACGAACCGGGAGCGCGCCGCAACGATCGCCGGCGCACGGCGGTTTCGAATCTGGGAGATCTACCTCGCGGGCTGCGCCTTCGGCTTCGCCAACGGCTGGATGAACATCTACCAGCTGCTGGCGTGCAAGACGTCCAACACCGGGGCACGACCGCTGCCGCTCACGAGGGAGTATATGTATGCCTAGCGTCGCCCGTCCGGGGCACGCCCTGACGGAGATTCCGCATGAACGACAGCAAACCCGCGGGCGGCCACACCCCGGAGATCGATCTGGCGGAAGTCACGCGCCTCGTCGACGCGATCGAGCAGGACCTCGGCAAGGTCCGCGGCAAGGCGGACGACCTGCGGCAGTTGCGAAACGAAGTGGCAACGCTCAAGAACGTGCTCAATTCGCCGATCCAGCGCCACCACTGGGTGCGGGACGGTCTGCACGGCATGCGGACGGCCTTCGAGGACGCCCTCGACACCACCATGGCGGAGGGCATCAAGGCCGGCCGCTACGTGGCGGAAATCGGCCGCATCCTGGGCTTGTAGCCCTCCGTTACTGCGTCTTGATCCCCGCGTCGCGGATGATCTTGTTCCACTTGGCGAGTTCGGCGCGCACGTGCGCGTCGAGTTGCGCGGGCGTCGACGGGTCCGGCTCGACGCCCGAACTCTGCAGGCTCGAGCGGATGTCGGCCTGGCCGGCGACTTTCTGCACCGCCTGGTTCAGCCGGGTCACGATCGCCGGCGGCGTCTTGGCGGGCGCCCACAGCGCGTACCAGGTCGTGTACGCATAGCCCTTGAGTCCGGCCTGCGCCAGCGTGGGCACGTCGGGCAGCAGCGACAGGCGCTCGGCGCTGGTGACGCCCAGCGCGCGCAGCCGGCCGGCCTTGATCTGCGGCACCACCGGTCCGGCGGTTTCGATCAGGAACGCCACTTCGCCGCTCATCGCCGCCTGGAAGGCGGGCCCGCCGCCCTTGTAGGGCACGTGCGTGAATTTGACGCGCGCCATGCTCTGCAACAGTTCGACCGCGAGGTGGCCCGAAGAACCCACGCCGCCCGTGCCGTAATCGAGCGCGCCGGGTTTCGCCCGCGCCAGCGCCAGAAATTCACTGAGCGTGCGCGCCGGCAGCGCCGGGTTGACGAGCAGCACGCTCGGCGCCGAACCGAGCATGCTGACCGGCGCGAAATCGTTGACGGGATCGTAGGCGAGCGGACTGTAGAGCGCGGGGCCAAATGCCATCGCGATGTTGAACAGCAGGAGCGTGTAGCCGTCGGCGGGCGACTTGGCCGCGAGGTCGGCGCCGATCGTGCCGCCCGCACCGCCGCGGTTGTCGATCACGAATTGCTGGCCGAGCTCCTTGGACAGCCCGCCCGCAAAAATGCGCGCGACGAAATCGGACGTGCCGCCGGGCGCGAACGGCACCACCACGCGCACCGACTTGCCGGGGTAGGTCTGCGCCGCGGCGGTGGCCGCCAGCGACAGCATCAGCACCGTCAACACGATGCGAACAATGGAAGTCATGGAATACCTTTCAGGTCGTAAATGGCGGGGGCGCGAATCAGCAGCATGCACCGGGGTGGAGGCACCAAGCGTATCAGCATAATGTCGCTATGGCCTTGCCGGGGCAAGGCCCGCCGCGCACTGTTTCGATGCGGGGCGGCACACCGCGGGCACACATGCCAACCTGT
>JBOIEQ010000157.1:0-9742 GCA_050741255.1 Burkholderiales bacterium
GTGCACGTCTACCGCATGCGCGAGCTGCGCCGTGCGGTCCACGCGGCGGAACGGGTTGGCGGAGAAATTCTGGATGGTGTCGGAGAAGATCTTGTTGTTGCCGACGAAAGTGACCACGTTGTCGGGCTGCACCAGCGTGGTGGCGAAAAGGCCGATCTCCTTGACGGTGCCGGTCACGCCGCCAACCGTCACGAAGTCCCCGGTCTTGAACGGGCGCAGCACCAGCATGAAGGCGCCGGCGGCGAAGTTGGCAAGGAGTCCGCCCCAGGCCGCGCCGATGGCGATACCCATCGCGGCGATCAGTGCGGCGAAGGAGGTCGTTTCCACGCCGAAGTAGCCGAGGATGCCGACGACCAGCACGATGTTGAGCGCCACCGCGACGGCCGATCCCATGTAGCGGGTCAGCGTCGGATCGATTTTCTGGCGTTCCATCGCCTTCGACATGATGCTGATCACGACCCCGATCAGCCAGCGGCCGACGATCCAGACGACGATGGCGCCGAGGATCTTGAGGCCGATGGCGATGACGAAGGGGCCGGCCGCATCGGCCATTTTCTGGAAGTCCATGTGCGTTCCTTGGAGAGGCGAAAGGGCGCCAATACTAGTCGCGGACGGGGGCGGACGGCAACCTCGAGCGGTTACAATTCCGGTCCGCAAGCCCAATCAGGGCCGTCGAAGGCGGCGCGCAGGAGCAGATGATGAACAAACCCATGGATGTTTCCGTCCCGTCGATCGGTTACTGGATCGGCGGCCAGCACGTCGCCGCCGCGAGCGGCCGCACCGGCGAGGTGACCAATCCCGCCACCGGCGCGGTCAGCAAACGCGTGGCCTACGCCAATGCCGCCGACGTCGACCGTGCGGTGCAGGCGGCGAAGGCGGCCCTGCCAGCCTGGCGCGATACGCCGCCGCTGCGCCGCGCGCGCATCCTCATGCGCTATCGGGAGCTGATCGAAAAGAACCGCGACGAGATCGCGAAGCTGATCACCGCCGAGCACGGCAAGGTGCTGGCCGATGCCGCCGGATCGCTGCAGCGCGGCCTCGAGGTGGTCGAGTTCGCGACCAGCATCCCCCACCTGCTGAAAGGCGAGCTGTCGGTCAACGTCGGCACCGACGTCGACTGCCATTCGACGCGCGAGCCGCTGGGCGTCTGCGCCGGCATCACGCCCTTCAACTTCCCGGTGATGGTGCCGATGTGGATGTATCCGGTCGCCATCGCCTGCGGCAACACCTTCGTGCTGAAGCCCTCGGAGAAAGTGCCGTCGGCGGCGATGCGGCTGGCGGAACTGTTCAAGGAAGCGGGGCTGCCCGACGGCGTGTTCAACGTCGTGCATGGCGACAAGGAATCCGTGGATGCGCTGCTCGCCCATCCCGACATCAAGGCGGTGTCCTTCGTCGGCTCCACGCCGATCGCTAAATATATTTACGAAACCTGCGCGAAAGCCGGCAAGCGCGTGCAGGCGCTGGGTGGCGCCAAGAACCACGCCGTCGTGCTGCCGGATGCGGACCTGGAATTCACGGCCGACGCGCTGATCGGCGCGGCCTATGGTTCGGCCGGCGAGCGCTGCATGGCGATCTCGGCCGTGGTCGCGGTCGATCCGATCGGCGACAAGCTCGTGGAGACGATCAAGCAGAAGGCCTCCGCGCTGAAGATCGGTCCGGGCGATGCCGGCAACATGGACATGGGGCCGTTGATCACGCGCCAGCACCGCGACAAGGTCAAGGGGTACGTGGACGCGGGCGAGAAGGAGGGCGCGAAACTCGTGCTCGACGGGCGCAGCTTCACCTGCAAAGGCAACGAGAACGGATTTTTCCTCGGCGCGTCGCTGCTCGACCAGGTGAAACCCGGCATGACCGTATACAAGGACGAGATCTTCGGTCCGGTGCTCGTCGTGCTGCGCGCGAAATCCCTGGACGAGGCGATCACGCTCATCAACGACAACCCCTATGCCAACGGCACCGCGGTGTTCACGCGTTCCGGCGGCGCGGCGCGGAAGTTCGAGCGCGAGATCGAAGTCGGCATGGTCGGCATCAACGTGCCGATTCCGGTGCCCACCGCGTTCTTCTCCTTCGGCGGCTGGCGCAATTCGCTGTTCGGCGACCAGCACGTGCACGGCATGGAAGGCGTGCGCTTCTACACCCGCGCCAAGGTCGTCACGACGCGCTGGCCGGACGCCGACGCACTGCCGACCGGGTTTCATATGCCGACGCTGGGCTGATTGCCGGGCCGTGAGGGGAGAGGAGTGAGGGGTGAGGAGAAATGACGTGATGACTTGCGCGTTGGAGGGCTTGTCCCCTCACTCCTCACTCCTTACCTCTCACCCGCGCACATGACTGCGCGAGACAACATTCTCGCCCGCATCCGCGCTGCGCGCGGCATCCGCGGTCCCATTCTGGACGCGGAGCGCGCGGAGATCGCCGCGGACCTCGCGGCGCCGCAGGCGGGGCCTGCGCTCGGCTGGGACGAAGCAGCGGTTGCACGCTTCCACGCCAGGGCGGAAGCGCTGTCCACGACGCTGGACGGCGTGGGCGCGCTGGAAGCCGTGCCGGCCGCGGCGGCGCGATATCTCAAGGCGGGCGGCCTGCCGTTCACCGCGGTGGTGTGGCGCTCGCTGCTGGAATTGAACTGGGCGGGTGCCGGCATCACTGTCGCCGCACGTCCGGCGCGCGGCGGGGATCTGGTCGGCATTACGGGCGCGTTCTGCGCGATCGCGGAGACTGGCACGCTGATGACCCTCTCGGGCGCGGAACGGCCGCCGTCGGTGAGCCTGGTGCCGGAGACGCACATCGCGGTGCTGCCCGCGCAGCGCATCGTGCGCACGATGGAGGACGCGTGGGCGCTGCTGCGCCGTGAGCGCCCGGAGACCACGATGCCGCGTGCCGTCAATTTCATTTCCGGGCCCTCGCGCACGGCCGATATCGAGCAGACGCTCGTGCTGGGCGCGCACGGCCCGTACCGGGTGCACATCATCCTCATCGGCGGTTGACGCGGGTGTCGCCGTGTCAGACGGGGACTGACAGACGGGGCCCGGGCCGGGCTTTCTAATCCCGGTCCAGAGCGGGTCGGCGCCCCAGGACGCGGGCCCGAGCCTCGCGCGGCACAACACAACAGAAATCAACCGCCGCACCGTTGCCCTCCGCGGCGCATTCGCTCACGTTGATCGACAGGGAAGCGTGATGACCAATCCAGGATTTATGCCGGAATGGCCGCTCGTCGCAAGTCCGATCGTGCTGTTCGGGCTGTTGCTGCTGGCGGGATTCATCGGCGGCGAACTCGTGCACCGGCTGGCGAAGATTCCGCGCCTGATCGGCTACACCCTGACGGGGCTCCTGCTGGGGCCCGGTGGCCTGGACTGGCTCGATCATTCAACAATGGCAGGCACACGCGTGTTCGTGGACATCTCGCTGGGCCTTCTCCTGTTCGATCTCGGGCGCCGCCTCGATCTCGACTGGCTGGCCCGCGACCGCTGGCTGTTCATCACCGGTCTCGCCGAAAGCGCGCTGTCCTTTGGGCTGGTGTTCTTCGTGCTGACGCAGTTCGAGATGCCGGCCGTGCCCGCGGCCATCGCCGCGGCGATCGCCATCGCCACCTCGCCGGCCGTAACGCTCGTCATGTCCCGCGAGCTCAAGGCGGAGGGGCAGATCACCGAGCGCATGCTCAACCTGACTGCCATGAACAGCGTGATCGCGGTGCTGGTGACGACCATGCTGCTATCGTGGATCCATCACGAATACCAGAGCAACTGGTACCTGATGGTGCTCCATCCGCTGTACCTGCTGCTGGGATCCGGACTGCTCGGGGTGCTGGCGAGCCTCGTGGTGCTGGGCCTCGCGCGCCTGCTCGGCAAGCACCGCGAACGGCATTTCGTGCTGGTGCTCGCGGTGGTAGTGCTCGTCATCGGCGTCGCGCGCATGCTGGAGCTGTCGGTGCTGCTGACCATGCTGACCTTCGGCGTGCTGGTGCGCAACCTCGACCAGAGCCGCGATGTGCTGGATGTTGATTTCGGCCGCGTCGGACTGATCTTCTTCGTCGTGTTGTTCGTGGTGAGCGGCGCGTCGCTGTCGCTGGACAGCCTGCAGAGCGGCGCCGTGATCGGCGGCGCCTATGTATTGGCCCGCTTCGCGGGCAAGGCGCTGGGCGTCATGACGTTCACGCACTTTTCGGGCCTGCGGTCGGGCAGTTCCGGCCTGCTGGCACTGTCGCTGATGCCGATGTCCGCGCTGGCGGTGGCAATGCTCGAAGTGGCGACCGGGCTGTACCCGCAACTGAAGGGCGAGCTGTCGGCGATCGTGCTGTCGGCGGTGCTCATTCTGGAGCTGGCCGGACCGCTGTTGGTGCAGTTCGCGCTGACGCGGGCGGGCGAGGCCCGCGCCGAGGAGGCGACCCCCACATGAGCGAACTGGACTTCAAGGCTTCGTCGGAGCTCTCGATGGGGGTCGAGCTCGAGCTGCAGATCCTGAACAGCCGCGATTTCAATCTCGCGCGCGATGCCGCGGACCTGATCGGGCTGGTCGACAAGTCGCCGCATCCCGGCGAGGTCAAGCCGGAGATCACGGAAAGCATGGTGGAGCTGAACAGTTCCATCCATACCCGCCACGCGGCGCTGGTGGCGGAACTGCGCACGCTCCGCGACTGCGTCGCGCAGGCCGCGCGCCGGTTGAACGTCAGCATCGCGGGCGGCGGCTCGCATCCGTTTCACAAATGGGCCGAGCGTCGCATCTATCCCACGGAGCGCTTCAACCAGTTGCTCGAAACCTACGGGTATCTCGCCAAGCAGTTCACCGTGTTCGGTCAGCACGTGCACGTGGGCTGTCCCGGCGGCGACGAGGCCGTCTATCTCACGCACATGCTGTCGCGCTACGTGCCGCACATGATCGCCCTCTCGGTATCCTCGCCCTTCCAGCAGGGTGCCGACACCGGCTTCCAGTCTTCGCGGCTCAATACCGTCAGCGCGTTTCCGCTCTCCGGTACCATGCCGTTCGTCGATTCGTGGAGCGCCTTCCGTACCTACTTCGACAAGATGCGCGGCTTCGGCATCGTCGAAAGCATGAAGGACTTCTACTGGGACATCCGGCCGAAACCGGAGTACGGGACGGTGGAAGTGCGCGTGTTCGACACGCCGCTGACCGTGGAGCGTGCCGCGGCGCTGGGCGCCTTTGTGCAGGCGCTGGCGCGCTGGATGCTGAACGACCGACCGCGCCAGCCGTCCCCCGATCTGTACCTGGTCTACCGCTACAACCGGTTCCAGGCCTGCCGCTACGGCCTCGAGGGCAGGTTCATCGACTATGAAACGCAGGCGCAACTGACCTTGCGCGAGGACCTGCTGGCGACCCTGCGCCAGCTCGAGCCGCACGGAGCCGCGCTGGAATCGGGGCCCGCGCTTGAATCACTCCGGCAACTGGTGGAGTCGGGTGCATCGGATGCACGCTGGCTCCGCGAAACCCATGCCGCGCAGGGGGCCCTCAGCGATGTGGCGCGTCTGCAAAGCGAGCGCTGGATGGACGCCGCTGCGCGGGTCGCCTGAGCGTGGGGCTGTGCTAACATCCTGCAGAGTCGTCGGTGCACGCAGCAAAAAACAAAGTATTGAAAATTTGACCGGGTGACCCGGCCACGCGTGCGGGTCGCGAATCAGAAGTCACAAAGGGAGCATTCGTTATGGGAGCCATTTTTCAATCGCTGGGCCGCACGATCGTTGCAGGGGTCGTCGTACTGGTCGTCATCGTCGTCGCCGCGGGCAGCCTGGCGGGCGGCAGCAATGTCGGCTCGCACGTCTGGGGCACTTTCTTCATGCGCTACCTGCACGTGCTGTCGGGCGTGATGTGGATCGGGCTGCTCTGGTATTTCAACTTTGTGCAGATCCCCTCCATGCCGAAGATTCCCGACGAACAGAAGCCGGCGGTGGGCAAGGTGATCGCGCCCGCGGCGCTGTTCTGGTTTCGCTGGGCGGCGCTCGCGACCGTGGTGACCGGGGCCATTCTGGCCACCATGAACAGATACCTGCTGGAGGCGCTGACCTTCTCGCAGGGCGTCTATCCCATCGGGATCGGCATGTGGCTCGGCCTCATCATGGCGTTCAACGTCTGGTTCATCATCTGGCCGAACCAGAAAAAGGCGCTGGGCATCGTGACGGTGCCGGCGGACGAGAAAGCCAAGGCCGCGCGCGTCGCAATGCTGACTTCACGCCTGAACACGATGCTGTCGATCCCCATGCTCTATTGCATGGTGGCGCAGTCGCACGCGGGTTTCTGACGCGGACTGCGGCAACAAAAAAAGGGCCTGCGCAAGCAGGCCCTTTTTGTTTGTGGTGTGAAGCGGCTTATTGCGGGAGCGGTGCCCTGTCCAGGCCCTCGATCTTCGCGCCGGGCTTGATCCCGCGTTTCTTGAACCAGCCCTGGTTCATTTCCAGTGCGTATTTGACCGGCGCCTTGGCGGGATGCGTGTCGGTGGTCTGCGGCTGCATGTCCTCGATGTTCACGATCACGCCCTTGGTGTCGATGAAAGCCACCGAGAGCGGCAGGTAAGTGTTCTGCATCCACATCGCGTGGTAGGCCGTGTCGCGGAACACGAACAGCATGCCGCGATTCTCCGCCATGATGCGGCGGTACATGAGGCCCTGCTGGCGGGTCGGGTCATTCGCCGCCACCTCGGCGGCGATGACCTGGCTGCCGATCTTCAGTTCGATCTCCGGCAGCGCGGGCTGCTGGGCCCAGGCCGGAACAGCGAGGGCGAGAACGAGGGCGGTGACCGGTTTCACGAATTTGATCATTGCAGGGTCCTGAAGGTGGCTGATTACAGCGTGGATGCCCATCCGACAATCGCGTCCAGTACAGGTTCGACGTCCCCTACCGGAGGGGCCAGCGTCAGTGCGAGCGCCGGGTGTGTCGCGCGCACGCGCGCCAGCAGCAGCGGCAGGTCGTGCTTCAGGTGGCCGCCCTGCGCCATGAACAGCGGTACGACCGTGATCCGTGCAACGCCATCGGCCGCGAGCCGGTTGACCGTCGGTTCCAGCGCGGGCTCCATCAGTTCCAGGAACGCCAGTTCCACGACGTCGCCGGGGCGGCGTGCCGCAATGCGCTCGCGCAGTTTGTGGAACGGCACGGCCCATTCCGGATCGCGCGCGCCATGGGCGAAGAGGACCAGAGCGGAGGTCATGCTCAATGCTTGCCGGTGCTGCCGAAGCCGCCCGCGCCGCGGTCGGAGGCCGAAAACTCGCCCACCACGTTGAACGTCACCTGCACCACGGGCACCACCACGAGCTGGGCGAGGCGCTCCATGGGATTCAGCACGAAGGGTTCGCGGCCGCGGTTCCAGGTCGAGACGAAGACCTGGCCCTGGTAGTCGGAATCAATCAGGCCGACCAGGTTGCCGAGCACGATGCCGTGCTTGTGGCCGAGGCCCGAGCGCGGCAGGATCATCGCGGCCAGCGCGGGATCGGCGAGATGGATCGCGATGCCGGTCGGCACCAGGTGCGTCTCGCCGGGGCGCAGCGTCAGCGGCGCGTCGAGGCAGGCCCGCAGGTCGAGCCCGGCTGCGCCGGGCGTGGCGTAGGCGGGCATTTGTTCGCGCAGGCGCGGGTCGAGGATGCGGACGTCGATGCTTCTCATACAAGACACTTTGCCGCCAAGACGCCAAGGAAAACATAATTTATTGCATTTCTTGGCGGCCTTGGCGCCTTGGCGGCGAAAATCATTTCTTCCGGGGTTTGTAGAGCTTCGCGATGCGCGCCACGAGTTGCCGGGCCACCTCTGCCTTGGGCGCGCGTGGCAGCTTTTGCGTGCCGTTATCGTCGAACAGGATGACTTCGTTGTCGTCGGCACCGATGGCGTGTTGCGCAAGATTGCCGACCATGAGCGCGACTTTCTTGCGCCGCCGCTTGTCCTGCGCGTATTCGGCCAGATTGCGGCTTTCGGCGGCGAAGCCGACGCAGAACGGCGCGCGCGGCCGCCCCGCGACATGGGCGAGGATGTCTTGCGTGGGCTTCAGCGCGATCGACATGCCCGCGTTGGACTTCTTGAGCTTGTGTTTCTCGGTCTTGACCGGGGTGTAGTCCGCGACGGCGGCGACGCCGATGAAGATGTCGGCGCCAGCGACGTGCTTCTTCACCGCGTCGAACATCTGTGCCGCGGTCTCCACGCGCTCGATCCGCGCGGCCGCCGGCGGTACGAGCGTCACCGGACCCGACACGATCGTGACCGCCGCCCCCGCGTCGATGGCCGCCTGCGCGATCGCATAGCCCATCTTGCCGGAGCTCCGATTGGTGATGCCGCGCACCGCATCGATGGCCTCGAAGGTCGGGCCGGCGGTCATCAGGATGCGGCGCCCGGTGAGCGGCTTGGGCGCGAGCAGGGCGCGCACCTGCGCGAAGATTTCAGCCGCTTCCAGCATGCGGCCCAGGCCCACTTCGCCGCAGGCCTGGTCGCCGCTGGCGGGCCCGGCGATCACTACGCCGTCCTTCGCGAGCTGGGCCGCATTGCGGCGGGTCGCGGCGTGGTTCCACATCTGCCGGTTCATGGCGGGCGCGACGAGCAGGGGACACTCTCGGGCCAGGCACAGGGTCGAGAGCAGGTCGTCGGCGAGGCCGTGGGCGAGCTTGGCCATGAAGTCGGCGCTGGCCGGCGCGATGACGATCGCCTGAGCCGGGCGCGACAGTTCGATATGCGCCATGTTGTCATCAATGCGGCCGTCCCACAGGTCGGTGAAGACCGGCCGGCCCGACAGTGCCTGGAAGGTCACCGGGGTGACAAAGTGAGTAGCCGCTTCGGTCATCACGACCTGCACCGTGCAACCGTCGCGGACGAGCAGCCGCACCAGTTCCGCCGACTTGTAGGCGGCGATGCCCCCGGTAATGCCGAGCAGGATATGCGGTTTGGGCGTCACGGTCAGGGTAAGGAACGGGTGGTAAACGCGCGCTAAGGCACGGAAGTGTAACCCTTTTGTCCGATGCGGGGAGGTGGGGACCGGGCTACGCTCAGGGCATGTCGATCCGCGACTGGCCCTTAGACGACCGTCCCCGCGAAAAGCTGCTGGCGAAGGGGGCGGGGCACCTTTCCGATGCCGAGTTGCTGGCGATCTTCCTGCGTGTGGGCATCCGGGGCAAGAGCGCGGTACAACTCGCGCAGGATCTGCTGCGGCATTTCGGTTCCCTGGGCGCCCTGGCGGCGGCAGCGGAGGCCGATTTCCGGCAGGTCCCCGGGCTGGGCCCCGCCAAGTACGTGCAGTTCAAGGCGGCCTTCGAACTGGCGCGGCGGGCGCTGGGCGAGAAACTGGCTGCCGGGTCCGCCCTGTCCTCGCCCGGCGCGGTGCGCGACTACCTGCGCCTGCAGTTCCACGGGCTGCCCCACGAGGTGTTCGTGGTGGCCTTTCTGGATGCCCAGCACCGGGTGGTCGCCAGCGAGGAGTTGTTCCGCGGGACGCTGACCCAGACCAGCGTCTACCCGCGGGAGATCGTCAAACGGGCGCTGCATCACAATGCGGCGGCGGTCATCCTGGCCCATAACCATCCCTCCGGCGTGGCCGAGCCGAGCGGGGCGGACGAGGCCCTGACCCGGGCGCTCAAGGAGGCCCTGGGGCTGGTGGACGTCCGGGTACTGGACCACTTCGTGGTCGGCGCCGGGGCCGCGGTGTCGTTCGCCGAACGGGGCCTGCTGTAGAGCCTGTTATGGACTTTAACGGTTGCGGCGGGAGTCGGGGTTCAGTGCTAGGAGCCGATCGCGCCGCAGTGCCGGCCACTGTAAGCGTGAGGCG
>JBOIEQ010000158.1:0-9717 GCA_050741255.1 Burkholderiales bacterium
TTTTGGCTCAACCCGAAGGGAACGCGGGATTCGGGGCCCATTGCGTTGTCGCCTCACGCTTACAGTGCTCGCACTGCGGCGCGATCGGCTCCTAGCACTGGGCCCCGACTCCCGCGTTCGCCGCATACGTTTAGGTCCATAACAGGCTCAAGGGGAGCTTTATATGCTGTTCACCTGCACCACGCCCGCCTGCACGCAGCCGGGCCATCGCCACCCGCCGCGCCATGCCCTGCGCCGGGCCACGACGCCCGCCGCGGACGCCGATGCCGCCGCGGCCTCCGCCCAGGTTGTGCGCACCACGAACCGCCGCAGCCTGCGCGTGGACCTGCACTGCCACTACCTCAACCCCGCCGTGCAGGCCAGGATCATCCCGCTGAATCCCGGACCGCACGAGCCCGCCTCGAAGTTCGCCAACGCCCTCACGCGCGAAGTGAACGTGAAGCAGATGCTGGACCGCGCGCCCAAGCTCTCGTCCATCGAGATGCGGCTGAAGGACATGGACAGGATGGGCATCGACATCCAGGCGGTGTCGCCCGCGCCCAACCAGTGCGTGTACTGGACGGAGGCCGGCACCGGCGCCGCGCTCGCCCGCGAAATCAACGACCGGCTCGCGGAAATCGTGGCGACGCATCCGGAACGCTTCGTGGCGCTCGGCACCGTGCCGCTGCAGAACGCGGAACTGGCGGTGATCGAACTCGAACGCTGCGTGAAGACGCTGGGCCTGCGCGGCGTGGAGATCCTGCCCAACGTGAACGGCCTCGACCTGACCGATCCCTCGCTCGGCCTCGACCGCTTCTTCGCCAAGGTGCAGGAGTTGGGCGTGGTGATCTTCATGCATCCGCTCGGCTTTACCGGCGCCGAACGCCTGGTCGACCACTATTTCAACAACGTGATCGGCAACCCGCTGGAAACCACCGTGGCGGTGAGCCACCTGATCTTCGACGGCGTGATGGAGCGTTTCCCCAAACTGAAGATCGTGCTGCCGCACGCCGGCGGCTACCTCGCCCACTACTGGGCGCGCATGGACCACGCGCACAAGGCGCGGCCCGACTGCCATACAGTGATCCGC
Source organism: Burkholderiales bacterium (assembly GCA_050741255.1). Classification (GTDB taxonomy): domain Bacteria; phylum Pseudomonadota; class Gammaproteobacteria; order Burkholderiales; family SG8-41; genus CAZXNF01. The sequence continues at coordinate 1,070 of JBOIEQ010000158.1, forward strand.
AAAAAGCCGTCGAGCTACCTGGAAAAGTTCTACTTCGACACCATCACCTTCGATCCGCAACTCCTGCGCCAGATGATCGACCGCTTCGGCGCGGACCACGTGGTGCTCGGCACCGACTATCCCTACGACATGGGCATGGACGATCCGATCGGCTTCATCGAACGCACACCCAGACTGACGCGCGCCGACAAGAACGCGATCGAGGGCATCAACGCGGCGCGGCTGCTGAAAATCAAACGCTAGACGATGGCCGGTACTTCACGTTCCGCCGGGCCGTCTGGCGGCGGCTCCCCGCTTGCTTTCCTTGTCTTCGCGCTGTTCGCCGGGCACGGCTTCGCCGCGATGGCGCTGATGGTGCTGCCCTCCGTCGCACCGAAGGCCGCGGCCGACTACGGCGTCGATCCCTCGCTGATCGGCTACCAGATCGCGATCGTCAGCGTCGGCCTCATCGTGTCGCTGCTGTTCTTCGGCAACTTCAACCGCCGCGCCGGCGGCTGCCGCACCAACCAGCTCGGCCACAGCCTCGTCGCGCTCGGCATGCTGCTGGTGCTGATTCCCTCGCCGTTGTCGCTCGTGGCCGGCTCCCTCGCCATCGGCCTGGGCTATGGCCTGATCGCACCCTCGGCCACCTATCTCCTTATGCGCTTCGTTCCCGCCGGACGGCACGCCTTCGTCATCTCGCTTCAGCAAGTCGGCGTGCCGCTCGGCGGCCTGCTGGCGGCCGTGATCGCGCCCGCGATTGCCGTTTCCGCGGGCTGGCGCTGGTCCTGTGTCCTCAGCGCGGGCCTGCTGCTGGCTGTCGTCGCCCTCATGCAGTTGCGCCGCAAGCACTGGGACAACGATCGCGACCGGACCACGCACCACCTCACCTCGACGCCGCTCGCCAGCCTGCAGATGGTATGGCGCGACCCTCCGCTGCGGCGCCTGGCGCTGGCGGCGGCCGGCTTCTGCTGGGCGCAGTTCTGCGTGCTGTCGTACACCGTGGTGGCCTGCGTCGAGACCTTCGGCCTGAGCCTCGTTTCCGCCGGCTTCGTGCTGATGGCCGTGCACCTCACGAGCGCCGTGGGCCGCGTGGCCGCCGGCTGGCTCGCCGACCGACTGCGCGACGCGCAGCGCGTGCTGAGGGGCATCGCGTGGGTCATGCTCGGGACGTCGCTCGCCTCGCTCGGCATGGCGGACGGCTGGCCGTTATGGGCCATCTACGGCTTGTTTATCCTGCACGGCTTCCATTCCGGCGCGTGGTCCGGCGCGGTGCTCGCGGACATCGGCCGGTGCGCGCCGGCGGGACAGGCCGGCGCCGCGGTCAACGGCACGCTCGTTTACCTCAACCTGGGCAAGCTGGTGGGGCCTGTGCTGCTGGCCCTGATCTACGGCGCGACGCGGAACTACGGCGTGGCGCTGGCATCGATGGTCATCCCGGCGACGGTGGCGCTGTGGTGTTTGCGCGCGCGGGAAACCGGCGCCTAAACCACCTCGTCGTCCGCGATGAGCTGCAGCCGCGCGAAGTGCGCGTACAACCCGTTCGCCCGCAACAGTTCCTCGTGCGTGCCCACCGCGTGGATGTGTCCGCGCTCCATGACGATGATGCGGTCGGCGTTGCGCACGGTCGCGAGGCGGTGCGCGATCACCAGCGTCGTGCGGCCGCGTGACAACTGCTCCAGCGCCTGCGCGACCTGGCGCTCGCTTTCGGCGTCGAGCGAACTGGTCGCCTCGTCGAGCAGCAGGATCGGCCGGTCGGCGAGCAGCGCGCGGGCGATCGACAGCCGTTGCCGCTGTCCGCCGGAGAGCTTCACGCCGCGCTCGCCCAGGTCGGTATCGAAGCCCTGCGGCAGGCGCTCGATGAATTCGAGCGCGTGCGCGGCGGCGCAGGCCTCGCGCACAGCTTCCATCGTCGCCTCGGGGCGGCCGAAGCGCACGTTCTCGGTGACACTCGCGGCGAAAATCACCGGGTCCTGCGGCACATGGGCGATCGCGTGCCGCACCTCGCGCGCGTCGCAATGCCGGAGGTCCGCGCCGTCGATCAGCACGCGGCCGGTGGCGGGATCGTAGAAGCGCAGCAGCAGCGCGAACACCGTCGTCTTGCCGGCGCCCGACGGCCCGACCAGCGCCACGCGCTCGCCTGGATTCACCGCGAAGGACACCGGCCCGATGGCGGTGACGTCGGGCCGCGTCGGATACGCGAAGGTCACCTCGTCGAAGCGCACCGCGCCCACGACACGCTGCGGGAGCTTGATCGGCGGCGGCGCGGGCGCGAGATCCGGCACGGTATCCAGCAGTTCGAACAGCCGCTCGGTGGCGCCCGCCGCGCGCTGGATTTCGCCCCACACTTCGGACACCGTGCCGACACCGCTCGCGACGACCACCGCGTAGAACACGAAGGCGGACAACTGTCCGGCGGTGATGCGGCCGGAGATGACGTCGTGGCCGCCGACCCACAGGATGACGCCCACCGCACTGAAGGCGATCAGCATGGTGAGAGAGATCAGCCAGGCCTTGACGCGCACGCGCTCCATGCCGGAATCGCGCGCGGCGTAGGTGGCGCGATTGAAGTGTTCGCGGGTGCGGGCTTCATGTCCATAGGCCTGTACGGTGCGGATTTCGTGCAGCGCTTCGTCCACGTGCGCGGAAACGTCGGCGACGCGATCCTGGCTCGAGCGCGACAAGCGCCGCACGCGCCGGCCGATCACCAGGATGGGAACCAGTACCGCCGGCACACCCAGCACGATCAGCGCGGCGAGCTTGAGGCTGGCCGCGAACAGCATCCCGAGCGCGCCGATCGCCATCAGGCCGTTGCGCAGGAACATCGAGAAGCCGAAACCGATGACCTGCCGGATCTGCTCGGTGTCGTTGGTCAGCCGGGAGGCGATCTCGCCGGTGCGCGCGCCGTCGAAGAAGGCCGGCGACAGCGCCAGCACGTGGTCGAACACGGCATTGCGCAGGTCGGCGATCACGCGCTCGCCGATGCTCATCATCAGGTAGAAGCGCAGCCAGGTCGCGATCGACAGCAGCGCCGCGACACCGACCACGGCGCCCAGCGCCTGGTTCAGCAGGTTCTGGTCGCCGCTGCCGAAGCCGGCGTCGATGACGTGGCGCAATCCCTGCCCGAGGGCCAGCACGCAGCCCGCGGCCACGAAGAGCGCGACGAATGCCACCGCGAGCCTGCCGCGGTACGGCAGCAGGAAGCGCCCGAGGCGGGCGAGGTGCGCGAGATCGCCTTTCGGCGGCGGGCTTGGGGCAAGCGCGGGAGGAGAAAAGGCAGCCACGCGGGTATGCTAGCGGATAATCACGCTCGCAGCGGTCACACTCCGTCACTCACCAGGACAGGCGACGATGAACCCCGAAAAGATCAAGGTCCGCATCACCGAGAACGGCCAGACGATGGACGTCGTGGTTCTCAACAAGCGCGCCGATTACATCGAGGTCGTGCTCGGCGAGGGCATCCACAACGTCAAGTGCCAGCTCGCGCCGACCCGCAACGGGCTCGCCTACGCCGGCAGCGTGATGGGACGCGAGATTGTCTACGAGCGCAGCCGCGCGCAGGTGCAGGCCGAACTCGATATGCTGAACCCCAACGTGCGCAAGGGCCGGCCGCATTGATCGACGCAACACGATGCGCATCGCCATGAGCGCCCATCCGAACCTCCTCACGGACACCGCCGGCATCGACGCGCTGCTGGCGGAGACGAAGACCATCGCCGTATTGGGCATCAAGACGGAGGCCCAGGCCGATCAGGCCGCGTATTACGTGCCGCACTACCTCCAGTCCGCCGGTCTGGAGGTCATTCCGGTGCCGGTGTACTACCCGGAAGTCACCACCATACTCGGGCGCAGGGTGTATCGGCGGCTGGTGGACATCCCCGGCCCGGTCGATCTGGTGAATGTATTCCGCCGGCCGCAGGACGTGGCCGCGCACGTGGACGATATCCTGGCCAAGCAGCCGAAGGCCGTCTGGCTGCAGCTGGGCATCCGCAATGACGCCGTCGCGGCGAAACTCGCGACCGCCGGCATCCGTGTGGTGCAGGACCGCTGCCTGATGGTCGATCATCGCCGCTACAAGAGCGGCCAGGCATGACCGCTATTCCGGCTTCACGCCCGAGGTCTTCACCACTTTCGCCCACTTGGTGATTTCGCCGCGGATCAGCGTGCCGAACTCCTGCGGCGTCGCAGTCGGCGCCGGGTCCATGCCGAGGCCCAGCAGACGTTCGCTCACGTCGGGCAGGCGCAGGATGCGGTTGAGTTCCGTATTGAGCTTCGCCACCACCGGCGCGGGCGTCGCGCCCGGCACCAGCAGGCCGTACCAGTTCGTCGCCTCGTAGCCCGGCACGCCGGCTTCGGCAACCGTCGGCACCGTGGGCACCGCCGGCGTGCGCTGCGCGCCGGTCACCGCCAGTGCGCGCAGCTTGCCCGCCTGCACGAGCGGCACGCCGGCCACGATCGTCGGAAACGCGAGCTGCACCTGCCCCGCGAGGAGATCGGTCATGCCGGGCGCCATGCCCTTGTACGGCACGTGGATCATGCGGGTGCCGGTCTCGATCTGGAACAGTTCGACCGCGAGCTGGCTCGGTGATCCGGTGCCGGACGACGCGAACACCAGTTGCCCCGGCCGCGCCTTGGCCACGGCAATCAATTCCCTGATGTTCTTCGCCGGCAGCGACGGGTGCACCACCACGATCGCGGGGCCCTTGGTCATCAACGTCAGCGGCGCAAGGTCCTTCAGGCTGTCGTACGGCAGCTTGGGGTACAGCGTCACGTTCACCGTATAGCCGGCCGTCACCATCAGGACCGTATAGCCGTCGGGCGCCGCCTTCGCGACGAGTTCCGTACCGACGATGCTGTTGGCGCCGCCGCGGTTGTCGACGATGACCGTCTGCCCCAGCGCCTCGGTCAGCTTCTGGCCGACGAGGCGCACCTGCACGTCGCCGGGGCCGCCGGCGGCAAAGGGCACGATGACGCGGATCGGGCGGGCGGGATAGTCCTGCGCGACCGCGCTCCCCGCCACACCCAAAGCGGCAGCGGCCAGTACACCAACGATGCAGGTCTGCTTCACTTGGACGGAATGATCGCCGCCAGCAGGTACGAGGCCTTGTCGCCGCCCGCGTAGATCGTGTTCTCCGCGCCGGCGTTGTAGTCGCCGTGATAGTGCGTGTAGGGCGCGCTGCCCGAGCCGTCGCGCGGCTGCACGTCCACCCGCAGCTTGTGGCCTTGCTTGAAGACCATGGAAGTCGGCCAGACCTCGATGTCGCATTCGACGATCTCGCCGGGCGTAAGCCACAGGCGTTCGTTGTGCGCGTGGAAGGGGCGGTACGGCAGTGATTGCTCCGGATCGAGCTTGCGGTGCGAGGCGCGCAGCCAGCCCTTGGTCACGCAGGGCACGGACTGGCCGTGCTGGCCGACTTCGCACACGTCCTTGCCGTCGGGACCGATGTTGCGCAGGGACACGAAGATGTCCATGTCTTCCGACGTGGAGGATACCCACAGCTTCATCGCCATCGGGCCCGTGATCTCGGTGTCCTGGGTCATTGCCGGCGTCTCGAAGGACACGCCGGTGCGACCGGTATTACCGTGCGTGGTCGCGAGCGAAGAGCCCGAAGCCACGCCCGCCTTGGTCACGCCGCTGGCCGAATAGGTCAGTTTGCCGGCGGCCTTGGGCGCGGTTTTCGTCAGTTCACCTTCCATACCCGTTTCGGCGGCGGACGGTTCGCGATCGATCTTCAGGTACAGCTTCGTCCACTGCGTGCGCGCGAGCGGCCATTCGTTCTCGGTGCGGAATGCATAACGCTCCGCGCTGCCGCCGGTGCGGATTTCGAGCTTCACCGGCGGTTCTTCCATGATCCCGGTGTCCAGCGCCTTCAGCCAGTGGTCGAACCAGCGCAACTGGTCCAGGCGGGCTTCCTCGGCGTGGAAGGGATGGAAGTGCGTGCCGGTATGGATGCGCAGCTTCTTGTGTTTGGACGCGGCGAGCATGTAGCCCTCGGTATTGCCGCGCAGGTGCATCGAGAAGCCGCCCCAGTTGCCAACGCTGTAGACCGGCACCTTGATCTGATGCCAGCGCGCGCTGATCTGCCGCCAATAGTCGGAGTCGAGATCGTTCCGCATGTAGTTCCACATCATCTCGTTGTGGAAGGCGTCGGGGTTGTAGGCCCGCGGACGGCCGAGCAACTGGTGCGCCGTGTGCGTGAGCCACCAGTTGCCGATGAAGCCCAGCGCGAAGATGCCGCCGTGGTAGGCCTGGTCGCGGTACTGGTCGGCGCGGCCCTCCCACGGCATGATCGCCTTCAGCGACGGCGGGTTGAGGTTGGCGAGCCGCCACTGCGTGCCCGCGTGGTAGGAAATGCCGATGGTGCCGGTGTTCCCGTTGCACCACGGGCGCTTCGCGATCCATTCCACCGCGTCGTAGAAATCGAGCGCTTCCTGGTTCGAACTCGGCTCCGACTTGCCCGGCGACTTGCCCGAGCCGCGCGAATCGATGCGCACGCAGGCGTATTCGCGCGGGCACCACCATTCCGGGTTGACCGTTTCCCAGTTCATGTAGGGATTGGCCTTCTCCTCCAGGTCCGCCGGCGGCACCCACAGCTTGTCCTTCTGGTAGACGCCCATGTTCAGCAGCGCCGGCACTTTCGTCGGCGTGTCGGGGCGGAAGACATCCGCGTAGATCACGCCGCCGTCACGCAGCGGGATCCGCACGTCCTTCTCGACGATCAGCTTGTGGGGCTTGGGCTGCGAGACGTTGGCAGCCTTGGCGGGTTTGGCGGACAGGTCGTTCATTTCAGGACTCCGTGGATGCTCGGTCAAAAATGCAATGTAGCCGCAGATAAACGCAGATAAACGCAGAGGCAACAAAACAAATCAAAAGCGAGAAAAATCGAGATCGCTCATGGAATTGTCTTACCTGCGTGTATCTGCGTGTATCTGCGGCTGAAAGGTTTTTTTAGCCGTCAGGGTTGCAGGTTGATGTTGTTTTCCTTGAGGATGCGCGCCCAGCGTTTCACCTCGCTGTCGACGAAGGCCTGGAATTCGGCGGGCGTGCGCGTCGGCGTCAGCGGGATGCCGGCCTTGTTGTAGGCCTCGGCAATATTCGGACGCTGCAGGGCCTGCAGCACGGCGGCGTTGAGCCGCTCCACGATCGCGGGTGGTGTCTTCGCCGGCACGAAGAACCCGTTCCAGTTCACGCTGCCCATGCCGGGGAAACCGGCTTCCGCCATGGTGGGCACGTCGGGCAGTTCCGGCAGGCGCGCCTTGGCGGTGGTGACCAGCGCCTTCATGCGGCCCGCCTTGACCTGCGGTATGACCGTGGCGGCGTTCAGGCCCGAGCAATGGATCTCGCCGGAAATCACCGAGGCGATGGAAGAGCCGGCGCCCTTGGAGGGCACGTTCTCCATCTTCAAGCCGTTCTTGGCCAGGAACTCCAGCATGTCGAGGTGCGAGTACGCGCCGATCGGGTTGGAGTAGTTGAGCTGCCCGGGCCGGGCGCGCACGTACTCGACCAGTTCCTTCATGCTGTTGGCCGGGAAGTTCGCGCCGCACACCATCAGGTTCGGGATGGACGCAATCATGGTCACCGGCAACAGCTCCTTCGTAGGGTCAAACTTGAGGGACTTGGCGAAGGCCGTCGGATTGATCGAGCCGGTGGACACGTTGTTGACGAGGACGGTGTAACCGTCGGGCGCGGAGCGGGCGGCGATTTCGATGGCGATGTTGCCCGAAGCGCCGGCGCGGTTGTCGACCACGAACTGCTGGCCGAGGATCTCCGACAGCGGCGGCGCGATGATGCGCGCGACGATGTCGGTGCCGCCGCCGGGCGCGAAGGGCACCAGCAGGCGGACGGGACGGCTGGGCCAGGGCGCCGCCACATCCGCCGCGACGACCGCCGCGGCAAAAACGGACGACCACAGCCCTGCCAGCAGGGCGCACGAAAAACGGGTTTGCATCGGGATCCTCCTCCGGACCGCCAGAACCGCGAATACCATGGGGATCTTCCGCCGCGCCTTCTCTTGATGCACAAAAGATGCACAAAGATGCACAAAACAGTGGGCGCGTGCGCGAAGCACGGGCGGCCAATATAGCACCGGAACCATCACGCGCGGGCATCGCAGGCAGGCCGAACGGGCATGCCCCGCCGTGGAGCCGATACGGAATGCAGTAATCTCGGGGGGATGAACGGCGCCGAATCCCTCGTCCGCACCCTGCTCGCCGCCGGCGTCGACACCTGCTTCGCCAACCCCGGCACTTCCGAAATGCATTTCGTCGCGGCGCTCGATCGCGTCCCCGGCATGCGCTGCGTGCTGGGGCTTGCGGAAACGGTGGTGACCGGCGCCGCCGATGGTTACGGCCGCATGGCGGACAAGCCGGCGGCCACGCTCCTGCACTGCGGCCCGGGCCTCGCCAACGGCCTGGCGAACCTGCACAACGCGAAGCGGGCGTTCTCCCCCATCGTCAACATCGTCGGCGACCACGCCACCCATCACCGCCAGTACGACGCGCCGCTCGCCGCCGACACCGAGGAACTCGCGCGCACCATGTCGCGCTGGGTGCGCACCAGCACCACGGCGCAGGTCGTCGCCGCCAATGGCGCGGCGGCGGTGCAGGCCGCGCAAACCGCGCCGGGCGGCGTGGCCACGCTCATCCTGCCGGCGGACACCGCGTGGAAC
>JBOIEQ010000159.1:0-9679 GCA_050741255.1 Burkholderiales bacterium
CGCGCAGCGCGGCCATGACCAGCACGGCCGCGAAGAAGTAGAAGAGGATGGTCTGAAAAGTCATAGAAACTGTTTTTTGCCGCCAAGACGCCAAGGGCGCCAAGAACTGCTAATTTTGTTGTCGATTTCCTTGGCGCCCTTGGCGTCTTGGCGGCTGATTTTTCATCGGAACGCCGCGTCGGCCGTCCGGTCCTTCGCTATCTGTTCTTCATAGGCGTCGCCCACCGCCAGCAGCATCGGCTTGGTGTAGATCAGGTCACCGCGCTTTTCGCCGTGGTACTCGAGGATGCGCGTCTCGACGATGGAGTCCACCGGGCAGGATTCCTCGCAGAACCCGCAGAAAATGCACTTGGTCAGGTCGATGTCGTAGCGGGTCGTGCGGCGCGTGCCGTCGGGACGCTGCTCGGACTCGATGGTGATGGCCAGCGCCGGGCACACCGCCTCGCACAGCTTGCACGCAATGCAGCGCTCTTCCCCGTTCGGGTAGCGGCGCAGCGCGTGCAGGCCGCGGAAGCGCGGGCTCTGCGGGGTCTTTTCCTCGGGGAACTGCACCGTGATCTTGCGGGCGAACAGGTGCCGGCCGGTCAGGGCCATGCCCTTGACCAGTTCCCACAAGAGGAAGGTGCGGAAGAAATCCTGGACGCGTTCGATCATGGGGTCACCAGAGCCACCAGGCCGGGAACTGCATCCAGGCGCCGACGACGACGATCCACACCAGCGTCACCGGTATGAACACCTTCCAGCCCAGCCGCATGATCTGGTCGTAGCGGTAGCGCGGAAAGGTGGCGCGGAACCAGAGGAAGGTGGTGGCGACGAAGAACACTTTCGCAAACAGCCACAGGACATGCGGGGCGCCCGCCACCGGCCACGACGCCGGAAACGGCGACAGCCAGCCGCCGAGGAACATGAGGGAGGCCAGCATCGCCACCAGCAGGATGTTGATGTACTCCGCGATAAAGAACACGGCGAAGGTCATGCCGGAATATTCGACGTGGAAACCCGCGACGATCTCGGACTCTCCTTCCGCCACGTCGAAGGGCGCGCGGTTGGTCTCCGCCACGCCGGCGATGATGTAGACCAGGAACAGCGGCAGCAGCGGCAGCCAGAACCAGCTCAGCAGCCCGGCCTCGCCGCCCTGGCGGTTCACGATGTCCACCAGGTTCAGGCTGCGGCCCGCCATCAGCACGCCCACCAGCGCGAAACCCATCGCGATCTCGTAGGCGACGATCTGCGCCGCCGAGCGCAGCGCGCCGAGGAAGGCGTATTTCGAATTGGAGGCCCAGCCGGCGATGATCACGCCGTACACTCCCATCGAGGTGATCGCCATGATGTAGAGCAGGCTCGCGTCGATGTTCGCGAACACCGCTTCGGGCGTGAACGGCACCACTGCCCACGCCGCGATCGCCATCGTCACCGAGATGACGGGCGCGAGCAAAAACAGGAGCTTGCTCGAGCCCGACGGAATGATGATTTCCTTCGCCAGCAGCTTGATGCCGTCGGCGATCGGCTGCAGCAGCCCCAGCGGACCCACCCGGTTGGGGCCGATCCGCACCTGCACGTAGCCGATGAACTTGCGCTCCCACAGCGTGAGATAGGCGAAGGTCAGCATGAGGCCGACGACCAGGACGAAGATCTTGATCAGCGTCCACAGGGCGCCGCCCCAGGTCGGCCCGAGCAGGTCGCCAAACAGGGCGCCGATCGTTGCGTCCATCAGACGGCCACCTTCTGCTGCGCGGCGACGCGCGTGAGCTGCACGGGCGCCGCGGGATCCCCCAGCGCTGCCGTATCCGCGGACGCCAGCGCCACGCGCACGCAGTTCGCGGGCAGGCGGTCGTCCCGAACCGCAGACAACGTGACGGTGCCGCCGCCCTGCGTCACGGTCAGGAAATCGCCGTCCTGCAGCCCCAGTTGCGCGTACAGTGCGCCGGGGAGGGACGCCACCGGCGGCAGGGCATCGCGGGTCTGCTGCAACGACAGCGCCCGGCGCACGATGGCGTCGGCGGCGTAGATCGGAACTTCCGCGATGCGCTCCATGCCGGATGTCGCGGCGGGGAGACTCACTGGCCCCGTCTGCAGCCCGTTGTCGAGCCGGCCGGCGAGCTTGCCGTCGGCGATCGCCTCGCGGCGCGCATCCTCGCTGGAATTCTGCTCGAAGCCGGCGACCCCCAGCAGGTTGCCGAGCACGCGCAGCACCTTCCAGGCCGGGCGCGTCTCTTCCAGCGGCTTCACGACCGCGGCAAAGCTTTGCACGCGGCCTTCCGTGGACACGAAAGTGCCGCTGGTTTCGCTGAACGGCGCGATGGGCAGCAGGACGTGGGCGTAATCCGTCGCATGGTGTTTGTAGGGCGACAGCGCCACGACGAATTCGGCCTGCTTCATGGCCGCGATGGCCTGCACCGGATCCGCGCAGTCCAGCTCCGGCTCAACGCCGAGCAGCACGTAGGCCTTGCGCGGCTCCGCGAGCATGCGCTTGGCGCCGAGGCCATCCTTGCCCGGCACCGCGTTGGCCAGGTAAGCGCCGACACTGTTGGCCGCCTCGCCGAGGAAACCAAAGCGGATGCCTAGGATGCCGGCGAGCGCCTGGGCCAGCGCGTGCAGCAATGCAGCCTGCGGGTGATGCTCGGCGAAGTTGCCGAGGAAGACGCCTGCGGCCTTGCCGGAGGCGAGACTGGCGGCCATCGCTTTCGCCGCCTCACCCGGCTGGGCGGACGCGAGCGCGGCGGACAGCTCTGCGGGAACCGCGACGCCTTTGAGTGCGGCGGCGGCCTTCACGACCTCGGCCAGCGCCGCCGGCAGGTGCGACGGCGCCACGATGAACTTGTGCGCAACAGGCATCAGCAGATCATCGTCGACCGCGTGGAGAATGGACAACTGGGCGCCCTTCTTCACCGCCTGACGCAGGCGGCTCGCGAGCAGCGGGTGATCCTTGCGCAGCGTGCTGCCGACCACCAGCGCGCGGTCGAGCTGCGCGAATTCGGCGATCTTCATGCCAAGCCACGGCGCACCCGCGCGCTTGCCGTCGGCGGACACGTCGGTCTGGCGCAGACGGCTATCGATGTTTTCCGAACCAAACCCGCGCGCGAGCTTCGCCAGCAGGTGCAGTTCCTCAAGGGTCTGGTGCGGCGTGGCGAGTACGCCGATCGCACCGGCGCCGTGCTGCGCCTTCGCGCGCTTGAGTCCCGTGGCGACGGCGTCCAGCGCGACGACCCAATCCACTTCGCGCCACTGTCCGCCCTCTTTCACCATGGGGCGCAGCAGGCGCGTCGGTGAATTCAGGCCTTCGTAGGAGAAGCGGTCCTTGTCGGACAGCCAGCATTCGTTGACGTCCTCGTTCACGCGCGGCAGCACGCGCATGACTTCGTTCTGCTTGACCTGCACCGTCAGGTTGGCGCCGAGGCCGTCGTGCGGGCTGACGGAGGGCCGGCGCGTCAGTTCCCAGGTGCGGGCGCTGTAGCGGAACGGCTTGGAGGTCAGCGCGCCGACCGGGCACAGGTCGATCATGTTGCCGGACAACTCCGAGTCCACGGTGCGGCCGACGAAGGACATGATCTCCGAGTGCTCGCCGCGCCCGCCCATGCCGAGTTCCATGACGCCGGCGATTTCCTGGCCGAAGCGCACGCAGCGCGTGCAGTGGATGCAGCGCGACATTTCCTCGGCGGACACCAGCGGGCCGATGTCCTTGTGGAACACCACCCGCTTGGGTTCCTGGTAGCGCGAGCCGCTGCCGCCGTAGCCGACCGCGAGATCCTGCAACTGGCATTCGCCGCCCTGGTCACAGATCGGGCAGTCGAGCGGATGGTTGATGAGCAGAAACTCCATCACCCCCTTCTGCGCCTGCACGGCCTGGGCGGAATGCGTCCACACCTTCATGCCGTTCGTCACCGGCGTCGCGCAGGCCGGCAGCGGCTTGGGCGCCTTCTCGACCTGCACGAGGCACATGCGGCAGTTGGCCGCGATGGACAGTTTCTCGTGGTAGCAGAAGTGCGGCACGTAGATGCCGAGCTTGTTGGCGGCGACCATCACCATGCTGCCGTCGGGCACTTCGACCGGTTTGCCGTCGATTTCGAGCTGGGCCATGTCAGTGCAGCATCAGAAGTAAGGGGCGACCAGGCACTGCTTGTGGTCGATGTGGTACTGGAATTCGTCGCGGTAATGCTTGATGAAGGCGCGCACCGGCATTGCCGCCGCGTCGCCCAGCGCGCAAATGGTGCGGCCCTGGATGTTGTCCGCCACGGAGTTCAGCAGGTCCAAATCCTCCTGCCGCCCCTGCCCGTGCTCGATGCGATGGACCATGCGCCACAGCCAGCCGGTGCCCTCGCGGCAGGGCGTGCACTGGCCGCAGGACTCCTCGAAATAGAAATAGGACAGCCGCAGCAGCGACTTCACCATGCAGCGCGTCTCGTCCATCACGATCACGGCGCCGGAACCCAGCATGGAACCCGCCTTGGCGATGGAGTCGTAGTCCATGTCGGTCGCCATCATGATGTCGGCCGGCAGCACGGGCATCGAGGAGCCGCCCGGGATGACCGCTTTGAGCTTCTTCCCGTCGCGCATGCCGCCCGCCATCTCGAGCAGCTTGGCAAACGGCGTGCCGAGAGGGATCTCGAAATTGCCCGGCCGCGCGACGTCGCCGGAGATCGAAAACAGCTTGGTGCCGCCGTTGTTCGGCTTGCCCAGCTCCAGGTACTTTTCGCCGCCGTTGATGATGATCCACGGCACCGCCGCGAAAGTCTCGGTGTTGTTGATCGTGGTCGGCTTGCCATAGAGCCCGAAGCCCGCCGGGAAGGGCGGCTTGAAGCGCGGCTGGCCCTTCTTGCCTTCCAGCGATTCGAGCAGCGCGGTCTCTTCGCCGCAGATGTAGGCGCCAAAACCATGATGCGCGTGCAGCTGGAAACTGAAATCGCTGCCGAGAATGTGGTCACCGAGGTAGCCGGCGGCGCGGGCCTCGTCCAGGGCCTCCTCGAAGCGCTCGTAGGCATCCCAGATTTCGCCGTGGATGTAGTTGTAGCCGACGGTGATGCCCATCGCGTAGGCGCCGATCGCCATCCCCTCGATCAGGATGTGCGGGTTGTAGCGCAGGATGTCGCGGTCCTTGAAGGTGCCCGGCTCGCCCTCGTCCGAATTGCACACGAGGTACTTCTGGCCGGCGTACTTCTCCTTCGGCGGCATGAAGCTCCACTTGAGGCCGGTCGGGAAGCCCGCGCCGCCGCGCCCGCGCAACGCGGACTTCTTGAGCGTATCGATCACCGTCGCCGGGGGAATCTTCTCGGCGATGATTTTTTTCAGCGCCTGATAGCCGCCGCGGGACTCGTAGTCCGCGAGGCGCCAGTTGGTGCCGTCGAGCCCGCCGAGGATGATCGCGGCGGGACCGAAAATGCTGGTGGCGAACGGCGGTACGGGCAGGCCCATTACTTCAGCTCCCCGATCAGCTTGTCGAGGGCATCCGGCGTCATCGCGCAGCGCATCTCGCGGTCGTTGACGATCACCACCGGTGCGTCGCCGCAGGCGCCCATGCACTCGCCTTCCCTGAGTGTGAAACAGCCATCGCCGGTCGTCTCGCCGAATCCCACCCCGAGCTTCTTCTTCAGGTGCTCGGCGGCATGCGTGGCACCCTGCAGTGCGCACGGCAGGTTGGTGCAGATCGCGAGCTTGTACTTCCCGACCGGCTTCAGGTTGTACATGGTGTAGAAGCTCGCCACCTCGTAAACCGCGATCGGCGTCATGCCGAGTACCGCCGCCACGAAATCCATGGTCTCCGTGGACAGCCAGCCCTTTTCCTTCTGGGCGATGGCGAGCGCGGCCATCACCGCCGACTGTTTCTGGTCGGACGGGTACTTGGCGACCTCGCGCTCGATCTTCTCGAGCGATTCGGGCGACAGGACCATGGGGGCGTTCACCGGTCAATCTCCCCGAAGACGATGTCGAGGGTCCCGATCATGGCCACCACGTCGGCGATCATGTGGCCGCGCGACATTTCGTCCAGCGCCGCCAGATGCGGGAAGCCCGGTGCGCGGATCTTCACGCGGTACGGCTTGTTGGCGCCGTCGGACACCAGGTAGATGCCGAATTCGCCCTTGGGGTGCTCGACGGCGGCGTAAGCCTCGCCGGCCGGCACGTGCATGCCTTCGGTGAAGAGCTTGAAGTGGTGGATCAGCTCTTCCATGTTCTCTTTCATGGCGAGCCGCGACGGCGGGGCGACCTTGTGGTTGTCGACGATGACGGGGCCGGGATTCTTGCGCAGCCAGTCGATGCACTGTTTGACGATGCGGTTGGACTGGCGGAATTCCTCGATGCGCACCAGGTAGCGGTCGTAGCAGTCACCGTTGACGCCCACCGGGATGTCGAAGTCCATGCGGTCGTAGACCTCATAGGGTTGCTTCTTGCGCAGGTCCCAGGCGATGCCGGAGCCGCGCAGCATGGGGCCGGTGAAGCCCAGTGCCTTGGCGCGCTCCGGGGACACCACGCCGATGCCGACCGTGCGCTGCTTCCAGATGCGGTTGTCGGTCAGCAGGGTTTCGTATTCGTCCACGTATTTCGGGAAGCGGTTGACGAAGTCCTCGATGAAGTCGAGCAGCGAACCCTGGCGGTTCGCGTTCATGTCCTTCATCGTGGCGGCGTTGCGCGTGTGCTGCGCTTCATACTGCGGCATGCGGTCCGGCAGGTCGCGGTAGACGCCGCCCGGGCGGTAATAGGCGGCATGCATGCGCGCGCCGGAGACCGCCTCGTAGCAGTCCATCAGGTCTTCGCGCTCGCGGAAGGCGTAGAGGAACACCGTCATCGCGCCGATATCGAGCGCGTGCGCGCCCAGCCACAGCAGGTGGTTGAGGATGCGCGTGAGTTCGTCGAACATGACCCGGATGTACTGGGCCCGGACCGGCACCTCGATGCCGACGAGTTTCTCGATCGCCATCACGTAGGCATGCTCGTTGACCATCATCGACACGTAGTCGAGTCGGTCCATGTAGGGCACGGACTGGATGAAGGTGCGGTGCTCGGCGAGCTTCTCGGTCGCGCGGTGCAGCAGGCCGATATGCGGGTCGGCACGCTCGATGACTTCGCCGTCGAGTTCCAGCACCAGGCGCAGCACGCCGTGGGCCGCCGGGTGCTGCGGCCCAAAGTTCATGGTGTAGTTGCGAATTTCAGCCATGAACTTTGGGCCGCAGCAAATCGTATTGGCGGGCCACAACACGCCGGGCGCGCAAGCGCACGGGCTTGTTGCGGCGGAGACTGACCTTTGCGCACAGCGCCAAGGTCATGTCGGAGCCAAAATTCATCGTGTAATTGCGAATTTCCGCCATGTCAGCCCTTGCGGAAGCCTTCGCTGCCCGCGTAATTCTCTTCGCGGATGATGCGCGGCGTGATCTCGCGCGGCTCGATCGTCACCGGCTGGTAGATCACGCGCTGCTGCTCGGGGTCGTAGCGCATCTCCACGGTGCCCGAGATCGGGAAGTCCTTGCGGAACGGGTGCCCGATGAAACCATAGTCGGTCAGGATGCGGCGCAGGTCCGGATGGCCCGTGAACATGACGCCGTAGAGATCGAAGGCTTCGCGTTCGAACCAGTTGGCCGACGGCCAGAGGTCGACCACCGAATCGACCACGGGAAAATCATCGTCAGCCGCGAATACCCGGACGCGCAGGCGACGGTTGTGCACGATGGACAGCAGGTGATAGACGATCGCGTAGCGCGCGCCCTCCCAGCCGCCCTCGCCGTACGCCGAATAATCCATGCCGCAAAGGTCAGTCAACTGGTCGAACGCCAGTTCGGGCCGGTCGCGCAGCGCCTGCAGGGTGGGCAGCAGATCAGCCGCCTTCACGACCGCCGTGACCATGCCGTGCGTCTCGTCGGCCGACACCAGGCGTTCGCCGAGCGCGGTCTTGAGACTTTCGGTCAGCGTGTCGTTGCGTTGGGTCATGAGGGCTGGCGGCGGCTGGCGGGGAGACGTCGGTCAGCGCGCGATCGTGCTGGTGCGCTTGATCTTGTTCTGCAGCTGGATCAGGCCGTAGAGCAGCGCTTCGGCCGTCGGCGGGCAGCCGGGCACGTAGATGTCCACCGGCACGATGCGGTCGCAGCCGCGCACCACCGAGTAGGAGTAATGGTAGTAACCGCCGCCGTTGGCGCAGGACCCCATCGAGATCACCCAGCGCGGCTCGGCCATCTGGTCGTAGACCTTGCGCAGCGCCGGCGCCATCTTGTTGCACAGCGTGCCGGCCACGATCATCACGTCGGACTGGCGCGGGCTGGGGCGGAACACGATGCCGAAGCGGTCGAGGTCGTAGCGCGCCGCGCCCGCGTGCATCATTTCCACCGCGCAGCACGCGAGGCCGAAGGTCATCGGCCACAGCGAGCCGGTGCGCGTCCAGTTGATGACGGTATCGATGCCCGCCACCACGAAGCCTTTTTGCACGACGCCGCCGTCAGGCATGAGCCACCTCCGCCACCAGGATCAATCCCATTCGAGGGCCCCCTTCTTCCATTCGTAGACGAAGCCCACGGTCAGCAGTCCCAGAAACAGCACCATCGCCCAGAACCCGAACACGCCGACCTCCTCGAGCACGACCGCCCACGGAAAGAGGAACGCGATTTCCAGGTCGAACAGGATGAAGAGGATGGCCACGAGGTAGTAGCGCACGTCGAACTTCATGCGCGCGTCCTCGAAGGCCTCGAAACCGCACTCGTAGGGGGACAGCTTTTCGCTGTCGGGACGGTTGACGCCGAACAGCGTCGAGACGATCCAGCCGCCGGCGATGGGCGCCACGCCGAAGAAGACGCCGACGCCCAGGAAAAGCAGCACGGGGAGGTAGTTATCCAACATCGGGATTCGGGATTCGGGATTCGGGATTCGGGGTTCAGAAACCCCGTGCTGACCGTGTCATCCGCGCATCCGTCGCTCCCAGTTAGACCAACCAACCCCGGTTTACCGTCCGGGGCGCCCTGAATCCTGCATACTGAATCCTGAATCCTGAATCCTGTATTCATGGTGCCGACGGGGAGACTCGAACTCCCACGGCTTTCGCCACCGCCCCCTCAAGACGGCGTGTCTACCAATTCCACCACGTCGGCCACGCAAAACCGTTGCTACTTCGGTATTTCCTTCGTCTTCGATTCTTCGCCGTCGACCTTGGGTGAAATGTCGCCCGGAAGCGCGGGCGACACCGGGCCGCCCTTCTCCAGAATCACGCCGGTGGCTTCGGTCCGGTGCGTGGAAAACCACGTCAGGCCGAGGCTCGTCACGAAAAAGACGGTCGCCAGCACGGCGGTCGCCCGGGAGAGGAAGTTCGCCGAGCCGCTCGCGCCAAACAGGCTGCCCGAGGATCCGCTGCCGAAGGCGGCGCCCATGTCGGCGCCCTTGCCGTGCTGGATCAGGATCAGCCCGATCATCGCGAGTGCGGTGAGCATCTGCACGCCCACCAGGATATTGAGAACCACGTTCATTCGATCTAACTCCTAAATTTGTCTTTGGGCACGCGTTTCAGCGGGCCGCGGCAATGATCTGCAGGAAATCGGGCGCCTTCTGCGACGCGCCGCCGATCAGGCCGCCGTCGATGTCCGGCATGGCGAACAATTCCTTCGCATTGCCGGCCTTGACACTGCCGCCGTACAAAATAACCCGGCCTGCCGCCACCTCGGCGTTACTGCGCGCAACCGTGGTGCGTATAAACGCATGCACGGCCTGCGCC
>JBOIEQ010000160.1:0-9678 GCA_050741255.1 Burkholderiales bacterium
CGGTTAAGCTGGACAAACTCATGCGGTGGGAGAGGGCCGGTGGGGAATGGCGAAGCTTATGACATGAGAATAATAATTCAAATTAATCAACAGCATAGAAAATCACTGTTACATGATTTGCATTTTGTGCATCGCAGCATGACAATTCCACGCCTTCCATAACCGTTGGGAGGCATTCTGGACGCAGACCCCCGCAGCAAGCAGTCCCAGGCCGTGTTGACGCTGGCCGCACTCGGGATTGTGTACGGAGACATCGGCACCAGCCCGCTCTACGCCGTCAAGGAAACCTTCAGCGCCAGCCACGGCATCGTACTCTCGCCGGACACCATTGTCGGCGGCATCTCGGCCATTTTCTGGGCCCTGATGATCGTGGTCTCCCTCAAGTACGTGCTGCTCATCATGCGCGCCAACAACAAGGGCGAGGGCGGCATCATGGCGCTGCTCGCGCTGGCGTCCGCCGCCGTGAAAACGCGCCCGCGCATGCAGTCCGTGATCGTGATGGCCGGACTGATCGGCGCCGCGCTCTTTTACGGCGACGCGGTGCTCACGCCCGCGATCTCGGTACTCTCGGCCGTGGAAGGGCTGGAAGTCGGCACCAGCGTGCTGAAACCCTACGTGCTGCCGATCGCGACTACCGTGCTCGTGCTGCTGTTCCTCTTCCAGCGCAACGGTACCGCGGCGGTGGGCGCGCTGTTCGGCCCGGTCTGCATCCTGTGGTTTGCCGCGCTCGCGGCGGTGGGACTCCATGGCATCGTGCAGGCGCCGGCCATCCTGCACGCGCTGAATCCCGTGCACGCCCTGGCCTTCGTGACGCAGCACGGTTTCGCTTCCTTCGTCGTGCTCGGTGCGGTGTTGTTGGCCTTCACCGGGGCCGAGGCGCTCTATGCGGACATGGGCCATTTCGGCAAGGGTCCGATCCGGCGTGCATGGTTCGCGCTGGTGTTCCCGGCGTTGGCCCTGAATTATCTGGGGCAGGGCGCGCTGCTGTTGATGAAGCCCGAAGCGGTCGATAATCCCTTCTACCTCGCGTTCCCGGCGTGGGCGCTGTACCCGATGGTCGGCCTGGCGACCGCGGCCACCGTGATCGCCTCGCAGGCCACGATCACCGGCGCGTATTCGCTGACGCGGCAGGCCATCCAGCTCGGTTACCTGCCGCGCATGACGGTGCTGCAGACCTCGGCGAAGGAAATAGGCCAGATCTACATGCCGGCCGTGAACTGGATCCTGCTGGCCGTGGTGCTCGCGGCCACCCTCGGTTTCGGTAATTCCTCGGCGCTGGCCTCGGCCTACGGCGTCGCCGTGACGGGGACCATGCTGGTCACCACGTTTCTGACGTTCTTCGTCATCCGCTACGGCTGGGGCTACAACCTGCTGCTGTGCATACTGGCGACCGGGGTTTTTCTTGTCGTTGACGCCGCCTTCTTCACGTCCAGCCTGCTCAAGATCGCCGACGGCGGCTGGTTCCCGCTCGCGCTCGGCGCGGGCATGCTGTTTCTCATGCTGACCTGGCGCCGCGGGCGCGCGGTGCTGTTCACGCGCCTGCGTACTTCCGGCATTCCGCTCGCGGGTTTCCTTAAATCCATCTTCGCCGATCCGCCGCATCGCGTGCCGGGCACGGCCGTGTTCATGGTCGGCGATCCGGACGCGGTGCCGCACGCGCTGCTGCACAACCTGTCGCACAACAAGGTGCTGCACGAGCGCATCGTGTTCCTGACCGTGGCGGTTGAGGATGTGCCGTGGCTGAGTTTTGACGAACGCGTCGAGGTGCAGGCGCTCGGCTACGGTTGCTGGCGGGTGCGGCTCAAGTTCGGCTTCAAGAACCGCACGGACGTGGCGCAGGCCCTGACGCAGTTGTGCCCGGCGCGCGGGCTCGCCTTCAACCTGATGGAAACCTCGTTCTTCCTCAACCGCGAGACGCTGGTGCCACTGCGCGGTGATGACGAGGGTATGGCGATCTGGCGGGAGCGAGTCTTCGTGGCGCTCTCGCGCAACGCCGGCAGCGCGGTGGACCATTTCAACCTGCCGGCCAATCGCGTGATCGAACTCGGGACGCGCGTCGAGATCTGAAGTCGCGTTACAGCGATAGCGGCTTCCAGTAGCCGGTGAGTTCCAGGTAGCCGCGGCCGGCCGGGCGGTTATCGCGCGAGACGCGGACCGGCCCTTCCCAGTAGATCGTGCCGGTGGAACGGCGGGCGTCGAGTTCGCTGTCGTCCAGCAAGGGTTCGAGATCATAGCGTTCGTCGCCGACACGCAGCCGCCAGCCCACCGGGTATTCGACGCCGGTGCGTGGCGAGCGCCAGCGGCGCAACGGTTCGAAGCTTACGGCGGCGGCTTCGTAGGTGCGATCCTGGCCGCCTGGCGTGCGGCGGGTTGCCCCCGCCCACACGCTGTGTCCGTCCGCGCCGCGCATGCGGAAGGCCATCAGCGCGCCGCCGTCGTCCAGATTGATCCCGCACCAGTCCCAGCCGACCGCGCCGGCGGCAACGTAGTCGCTCGACCACTCATGGTCCAGCCATGCCGTGCCGGTCACTGCAGTGCGTTCGCTGCGTGCGCTCACGCTGCCGCTGACCGCGAGCTGCGGCAGGCTGTAGTAGTAGCTCGCCGCGCGTGGATCGGGGCCCTTGCGGCTGTAGCCGCCCGCGCCGTTGAGGAGCGGCGGTTGCGTGCGCGTGAGCACCAGATCGAAAGCGAGTTCCGGCGTGGCCGCACGGGCGATGAGGTGTTCGCCTTCCGCGCGCAGCGACCAGCGGTCGAGTACGACTTCGGTTCTTCCCTCGCGCGCGGTGGCAAGGCCGAATCCTTCGCGGGCGATGCGTTCGACGTGCAGCAGTCGGCCGTGCGCGGGGTCTGCCAGTGCGACATGCCCGATCAACAACTGGCGGGGCGCGAATGCGCTGGGGTTGTCGGACGACGTGTTCGGGCGCGTGCGAAAGAACGTGAGCTGAAACCCGAGCGGTGCGTGTCCACCCGCCGCGGTTTCCAGCGATCCGGTGACGTACCACCACTCGGTGCGGAAGGCGGGATGACTGCCTTCGTCCTGCGGGAAGCGCAGCCGCGTGCCGGGGGTCACGCGCGCATATCCGGGCGCGGCCAGCGCCGGCCGCAGCGGCTCAAGGAGGCTCAGTGCGCTCGCCGCCAGAGGCACTTGCCAGAACGCGCGGCGGCGGTGCATGCCGTCCTACCAGTCCTCGCGCACGGCGTTTACTGCATCGGTGGACAGTGCCGCGCGTCCGCCCGCCACCGCCGCCAGCGCGCAGGCGGCGACGAGACCCGCCGCGAACCCTGCGAGGGCGAGCCAGGGTACGTGGAGATCCATGCTCCAGTGGAAGGACTGCCGGTTGATGACATGGATCAGCACGAGCCCGATCGCGAGGCCGAGTACGCTGCCGATGCCGGCGCCGAGCACGCCCAGCGCCGCGCCTTCCGCAGCGAGCAGTCGCGCGAGCTGGCCGCGCGTGGCACCGAGTGTGCGCAGCACGCCGAAACCGCGGCGCCGCGCGAGCGCCTGCGCCGCGAAGGCCGCGCTTACGCCAAGCATGCCGATCGCGAGCGCGCTGGCGGTGAGCGCGTAGGTAACGGCGAAGGTGCGGTCGAAGATGCGGAAGGATTCGCGCCGCAGCGTCGCGGCGGCGGCGGTTTCCAGGCCGGGGCCGAGCGCCGCCTTCAGTGCCTGTTCGACGGTCGCACTGCCTGCGCCAGGCGCGAGCAGGAGAGCCGCTTCGGTGGCGAGCGCGTCGCCGGTGAGGATGCGATAGGTCGCGAGGTCGATGACCACCGCGCCGGTCTGCCGCGCGTAGTCCCGCCAGACACCGGCCACGGTAAAGGTGTGCCGGCGGCCGGCGAGCGGCAGTTCGAGCCGCTCGCCGGCACGCGCGCCGTGCCGCGCGCTGAAAACCTCGGAGACCCATGCGGGCGGCGGTTCACCGGCGGCCGGCGCGTACTGGCGCCCGAGCAGCGGCAGATGCCGTGGCGCATCGCTGCGCGCGAGCACGACGACCGCCGGCTGGCCGGGCGTCGTCAGTACGGGCTGGCTGCGCAGGAAGGCCGCGGCTGCCACGCCGGGCGTGGCGGCGATCGTCCGTTGCGCCTGCGGCGAGAGGGCGCCGACGTCGCTGCCGGCCATCCGCACGTAGAGATCGGCCGGCAGCATGTGCGTCAGCCAGCCATCGAGCGAGTCGCGGAACGAACTGATCATCAGCAACATGCCGATTGCGAGTGCGGTGGCGGTCACGGTCGCGGCCAGCGCAATCGAGGCCTGGCCCGGCGCGCCGGCCAGTTGCAGCCAGGCGAGTCGCCGCATGCCGGTGCGGGGCGCGGGCAGCCGGTCCAGCAAGCCGTGGATCGCCGCGGGCAGCAGCCAGAGCATGCCCAGCAGCAACAGGATGACTGCGAGATACCCGGCGAGCGGCATGCCGGCGACGGCGGGCAGAAAGGCGCAGGCGAGGCCGCCCGCCATCAGGCACCAGCCCGGAGTGGCGGGGCGCAGGCGTTCGAGTGCGTCCTCTTCGTCGCCGGCGCGCAGGGCGGCGGCCGGTGCGCGGCGCGCGGCTTCCATCGCGGGCAGCCATCCGCCGGCGACCGCGGCGAGCACGCCGAGGAGAAACAGCGCGGCAAGCACGGGAGGAGACCACGCCAGCGGAACCGCGTCTGCGCCGAAATAGCCGGCGCCGAGATCGCCGCCCAAGTGGTCGAGGATCAGCCGGGCTGCGGCCGCGCCGAGCGCAACGCCGGCGGCCGCCCCGAGCACGCCGACGACCGCGCATTCGCCGACGATCAGGACGATGAGGCGTGTGCGCGTGAGGCCCAGCGCGCGCGCGAGCGCGAATTGCGTGCGCCGCCTCAGCACGGCGAGCGCCTGGGTGGAGAACACGAGGAAGCCGCCGGTGAACAGCGCCACCAGCGCGAGCGCATCGAGATTGGTGCGGTAGGCGCGCGAGAGTTCGGCACCCGGGTACTGCGTCGGCGGCGCGAGTTCGACGCCGGGCGGCAGTTCGCGCGCGAGTGCTGCCGCCAGCGTTTCGGGATCAGTGCCGACGGCGAGTTTGAGATCGATGCGGTTAAGACGACCGAAGCGCGCGAACAACTGCTGTGCCGCGGCGATGTCCATCACCGCCAGTGGCTGGGGATAGGCTTCCACCGGCAAGGTGCCGATGACCCGCAGGCGGACCGCGGCGCTGCCGGTTACGACCTCGAAAGTGTCGCCGGTGGCGAGGTGCAGCGCCGCCGCGGCCGCCGGCGACAGCAGGACCGCGTCGGGCGCGAGCAATTCCATGACTCGCGCTTCCCAGCCGGCGACGAGACGCGGCTGGACCTGCAGCGCGCGGAACGGATCGAGGCCGATCACGCGCAGACGCGCGCTGCGGCCGGCGAGCGCGACGTCTGCCTCGAGCGAAGGTGCCGCGGCCATGATGTCCGCGCGTTGTGCGAGTTGCGGATACAGCGTCTCGTCGAAACCCTCGCGCGGGGCGCGCACTGCAAGGTCGGATTCGCCGGCGAGCGTGGCGGCCGCCGCGCGCATCTCCGCCAGCGCGCTCGCGTTGACGAGATGGACCGCAACGGCGAGCGCCACGCCCAGTGCGATGGCGGCGATGGCCAGCGCGATTCGGCCGCGTCCGCGGCTGCCGGCGAGCGTGGCGCGGGCGACACGCCAGGCGGCCGCGTTCATCGTGCACCCTCCCGCAGCCCGTCGGCGGCGAGCGTGCAGACGCGATCCATCGCGGCGGCGGCGGCCGGTGCATGCGTGACCAGGATGAGCGCGGCCGCGTGCTCGCGGGCGGCGGTGCGCAGCACGTCCAGCGCCTGCCGTCCGCTGTCCGCGTCCAGGTTGCCGGTCGGTTCATCGGCCAGGATGAGACGCGGCCGGTGCACCAGCGCGCGGGCGATGGCGACACGTTGCTGCTCGCCGCCGGACAGCGCCCGCGGACGCCGGCCCGCCCGTTCGGCCAGCCCGACGGCGGCCAAAGCCGCGTGCGCGCGGGGCGCGGAGTCGTTTCCGGGGACGCCGTCGAGATCGAGCGGCAGTCGCACGTTGTCGAGCGCCGACAGGTGGGGCAGCAGGTGGAAGGCCTGGAACACGAAGCCGATGCGGCGGCGGCGCAGCAGCGAGCGGGCGCGGTCGTCGAGGCGACAGACGTCGAGGCCGTCCAGCCGCACGCTGCCGTGATCCGGCGTGTCGAGTCCCGCGATGAGGTTCAGCAGTGTGGATTTCCCGGCACCGGAGGCCCCCATGACGGCGAGACTTTCGCCCGCCGCCAGCGTGAACGAGACGCTGCGGAAGACCGGCCGGGCGTCGGCGCCGGGGTAGCATTTCTCCAGATCGAGGACTTCAAGCACGACAGCCGCATTCTACGGAACTGCGTCACGCGGACCGCACCCGGTCGCAGCGGGACAAGCGAGACTTTTGTCACGTTGTCCTCCCAAGGGCGTGGATACCGTCGATTGGCATGGCGCTTGCTGCACTGTTGCCGACTATGTATGGTGCAACCATCATCGACGAAACCGCAGCCGACGGGAGGGAGACCCTGCCGGTGCTTCCCGTAATTTCAGCCCAACGCGACGCCATGGCGTCCGATCCCGATGCGAATCCGGGAGCGGCGGAGGGTGATGTCGGCCGTATCCAGGCGGAGCTGACCGAGAAGGAGCGCATCCTTTCGCTCCTGATGGACAACCTGGAGGGCATGGTCTACCGCTGTCTCGACGACGCGCACTGGACCATGCAGTTCGTGAGCGCGGGTGCGCTGGCGCTGACTGGCTACGAGCCGGGCGAGCTCGTCGGCAACGCCGTCATCGCCTTCGAGCAGCTCGAGCACCCGGACGACCGCGTGCGGGTGCGCGCGGCGGTCTACGCCGGCCTGAAGGAACAGCGGCGCTTCCAGATCGAGTATCGCATCCAGTGCCGCGACGGCAGCGTGAAGTGGGTCATGGAGCGCGGTTCGGGCGTGTTCGATGAGACGGGCACACTCGTCGCCATTGAGGGCTTCATCGAGGACATCACCGAGCACCGCCTGTCCATAGACGCGCTGCGCGAGACCGAGCGCCACTTCCGCAGCATTTTCGAGCACGCCACCGAGGGCATATTCCAGACCACCCCGGACGGCCGCTACCTGAACGTCAATCCGGCGCTGGCGCGCATCTACGGCTATGACTCTCCGCGGGAACTGATGGACGTCGTCGGCGACATCGGCCGCCAGGTCTATGTCGAGCCGAAACGGCGCGACGAGTTCGTGGGGCTGCTGCAGGAATACGGATCGGTTGCGAACTTCGTCTCCGAGATCTTCCGCAAGGACGGCAGCAAAATCTGGGTGGCCGAGAACGCGCGGGTGGTGCGCGGCGAGCGTGACGAGATCCAGCACTTCGAAGGCACGGTGGTGGACGTGAGCGCGACCAAGCGCTACGAGGAGGAACTGGTCCACCTGGCCAACCACGATGCGCTGACCAGCCTGCCCAACCGCATCATGCTGAACGACCGCCTGCGGCAGATGCTGCTGCACGCCACCCGCGGCAACACCGTGGTGGCGGTGGCCTTCGTCGATCTCGACAACTTCAAGCTGGTGAACGACAGCCTCGGCCACAACGTCGGCGACCAGCTCCTGATGACGATGGCCGAGCGCATGCAGGCCTGCCTGCGCGAGACCGACACCGTCGCGCGGCTGGGTGGCGACGAATTCGTGCTGCTGCTCTCGGGCGAGCGGCGCGGCGAGGCGATGGGCGCGGTGATCCGGCGCGTGCTGACAGAGATCTGCGCGCCGTGTTCGGTGGACGGTCACGAACTGAACGTCAGCGCCTCGATCGGCATCGCGGTGTTCCCGCGTGACGGACGGGACGTGGGGACGCTCCTCAAGAATGCCGACACCGCGATGTATCGCGCCAAGGAAAACGGGCGCAACAATTTCCAGTTCTACACCGCGGAGATGAACGCCGCGGTCAACGTGCGGATCGAGACCGAGGCCAGCCTGCGGCGCGCGGTCGAGCGCAACGAGTTCGTGCTGCATTTCCAGCCCAAGGTGGACCTCGGCACCCGCCGCATCGTGGGCAGCGAGGCGCTGATCCGCTGGCAACATCCGCAACTGGGGCTGGTCGGTCCGCTGGACTTCATCGGCATCGCGGAGGAAACGGGGCTGATCGTGCCGATCGGGGAATGGGTGCTCAATGCCGCCTGCGCCTACAACCAGTCGTTGCAGGATGCAGGGCTGCCGCCGCTGCGCGTCGCGGTCAACCTGTCGGCGCGCCAGTTCCGCGGCCACAACATCACCGGCACGGTGCGCCGTGCGCTCGCGCACTCGGGCATGCTGCCCAAGTGGCTGGAGCTGGAACTGACCGAAAGCGTGGTCATGCACGATGCCGGCAACCTGATCTCGACGCTGGAAGATCTCGCCAGCATCGGCTGCAAGCTGTCGGTGGACGATTTCGGCACGGGCTACTCGAGCCTGTCCTATCTCAAGCGCTTCCCGGTCGCTAATCTCAAAATCGACAAGTCCTTCGTGCGGGACATCACGACGGACGCCGATGACGCGGCAATCGTCAAGGCCATCATCGTGCTGGGCCATAGCCTGGAGTTGTCGGTCACGGCCGAGGGCGTAGAGAACGAAGGGCAGCTGCGTTTCCTCGCCAAGAACGGCTGCGACGAGGTGCAGGGCAACTATTTCGGCGAGGCGATGCCGGGCGCCGACCTGCAGGCGCTGCTGCAGGCGCAACTCGCGCCGTCCGATGCGACGCTCGACGGGCGCGACGTCAAGTTCAATTCGCCGCTGACGGACCGCCGCTAGCGGTTCCCGCCGTTCCCGCAGGCGCACCGGGCGCCACCTGGCGCGTAACCACCGACACTTCCGAGTGGAGGGTGCGGTGCACCGGGCACTTGTCGGCGATCTCCATCAGTTTCGCGCGCTGCGCGTCGTCGAGCGCGCCCTCCAGCGTGATGTCGCGTTCGATGCGGTCGATTTTCCCTTCCCTGGTTTCGCAGTCCGCGCAGTCCGCGCAGTCCTGCGCGTGGATCTTCGCGTGGCGCAGGCGCACGCGGACACGGTCCAGGGGCAGTTTCCTGAGATCGGCGTACAGCCGCACAGTCATGGCGGTGCAGGCGCCCAATGCCGCGAGCAGAAGGTCGTAGGGCGAGGGGCCGGTGTCATCGCCCCCGGCGGCGACCGGTTCATCCGCGCGCAGATGGTGCGGTCCCATCGCGATGGCCTGCGTGAACTTGCCTTCGCGGGTTTCGGCGACGACGACCTCGCCCGCGGCGGCCCGCACGCTGTCGTCCGCGACCACACCCACGTAGCGTGATGCCCACGCTGCCAGCACCTCGGCGATGTACAGCGCATCGGCCTTGCGCGTGACCAGGTGATCCGCGTCGTCCAGCGAAACGAAACTCTTGGGGTGTTTCGCCGCAAGGAAGATCTGCGCCGCATTGTCGATGCTGACCAAGGTGTCGCGAGGCGAATGGAAGACGATCAGCGCCTTGCGCAGATTTCCGATTGCTTCGGCGTTGCTCGTCTGCGCGAGGTCGTCCAGCAACTGCTGCTTGATGCGGAAGCGGCGGCCGGCCAGGTCGATCTCGGCTTCACCCTTCGCGGCGAGACCGGCGGCCGCGGGGGCGAGCAGGTGCCGGATGTGGTCCGGCTCGAAGGGCGCGGCGATGGTCGCCACCGCGAGCGCCTCGGGGATGCGGTGCGCGGCCGCCAGCAC
>JBOIEQ010000161.1:0-9521 GCA_050741255.1 Burkholderiales bacterium
GACGAGAGGCCGCGTGCCTCAATGATGGCCGCGCCGCGTTTCTGGATGGTCGGGATGAAGGTGTTCTCCAGCCACGGCTGGTCGTTGATCTGGGCCCAGACGGGCTTGCCGCCGGCGGTGGCGCGGAAGAGGTCGGGATACTGGGTGGCCGAGTGGTTGCCCCAGATCGTCATGTTCCGGATGTCGGACACCGGCTGCCCGACTTTTTGCGCGATCTGCGTCAGCGCGCGGTTGTGGTCGAGCCGCATCATGGCGGTGAACTGGGTGGGCTTCAGTGACGGCGCGTTTTTCATCGCGATCAGCGAGTTCGTGTTGGCCGGGTTGCCGACGACCAGCACCCTGACGTCGCGGTTCGCGACCTCATTCAGCGCCTTGCCCTGTGCGATGAAGATCTTCGCGTTCTCGAGCAGCAAGTCCTTGCGTTCCATGCCGGGGCCGCGGGGGCGGGCGCCGACCAGCAGGCCGAAGTCGACATCCTTGAACGCGATCTTGGGGTCGCTGGTGCCGACCATGCCGTGCAGCAGGGGAAAGGCGCAGTCGTCGAGTTCCATCATCACGCCCTTCAGGGCGGCCTGGGCCTTGTCGACCGGGATTTCCAGCATCTGCAGGATGACGGGCTGATCCTTGCCAAGCATTTCACCGCTGGCGATGCGGAACAGCAGGCTGTAGCCGATCTGGCCGGCGGCGCCGGTGACGGCAACGCGAACGGGTTTTTTCATCTTCGGGGCTCCTGAATCGGGCGGCGGGCGGAATACGGGTCGGATGCGATACGCAGTCGGTGGCGGGCATCATGCACGGGAGGCGTACCGCGGAGACAGGCACAGAAGCGGAAACAGCCCGAAAATGCAGCAATGGCGACACACAAAAAGAGGCCAGTGGCAAGCAAAAGTCAGCCTTGGAGTTTACTGACGCGGCGTAGAGAGTGTCAAACCTCCAGCGTTTGTCACGCGCGCGCCGCCGTCCCCGGTACTAACCGCTTTTGTTGTGCGCGCCGCATTGGTAAACTCACCGGCTGGCGGGGGCAGAATTTTCCGGTTTCGTGTTTGGGAAGAAGCTCGGCCCGTCCCGCGTTCATACCAAGCGTTCCAGACGTACACAGACGTTCATACAGGATCAGCCTGTCATGCCGACCGCGGCGCTCAAACCCCGCTACAAATACCTCAACCTGCTGAAGATCCGGTTGCCGTTGCCGGCCTTCGTGTCGATCCTGCACCGCGTGACGGGCGCCGTGTTGTTCCTCCTGCTGGGCTTCCTGCTGTGGCTGCTGCAGCAAAGCCTGCAATCGTTCAATACCTACAGCACGCTGCGGGGGCTGGTCGCGCAGTGGCCGGTGAAGCTCTTCCTGCTGGGCCTGCTCTGGGCCTATCTGCACCACCTGTTCGCCGGCATCCGCCACCTGTTTCTCGATGCCCACCTGGGCCTCGAGCTCGTGCGGGCGCGGCAGAGCAGCGTGGCGGTGCTCGCGGCCGGCGCGATCTGCACCCTCATCGTCGCGGTGCTCGCATGGTGAGACGCGAAGTCATCGGCGCGCACTACGGCCTGGCAGGCTGGCTGCTGCAGCGCGTGACAGCGGTCGTCATGGCCGCCTACACGCTGCTCATGGTGGCCGCGATCTGCACGCTCCAGCCGGGCGATTTCGCGAAGTGGCGCGGCCTGTTCGGCCTGCCCTGGATCAAGGTGGCAACGCTGCTGTTCGTGGTGAGCCTGCTGCTGCACGCCTGGGTGGGCATGCGCAACATTTTCATGGATTACGTTCATCCGTCCGGCCTGCGCTTCGCGTTGTACGTGGCGACGATACTGGCGCTGGTCGGCTACGCCGGCTGGGCCGCGCAGATACTCTGGAGCGTGTGATGGCGACGATCGCGAAACGCCAGTTCGATGCGGTGGTCGTGGGCGCCGGCGGTTCCGGCCTGCGCGCTGCACTGCAACTGGCTGAGGCGGGCCTCAAGACCGCCGTGCTGTCGAAGGTGTTCCCGACGCGTTCGCACACGGTGGCGGCGCAGGGCGGGGTATCCGCCTCGCTCGGCAACGAGGAGCCCGACAACTGGCACTGGCACATGTACGACACCGTCAAGGGCTCGGACTACCTGGGCGACCAGGATGCGATCGAGTTCATGTGCCGCAAGGCGCCCGAGGTGGTGATCGAACTCGAGCACTTCGGCATGCCCTTCGACCGCCTCGAGAACGGCAAGATCTACCAGCGACCCTTCGGCGGGCACACCAGCAACTACGGCGAGCGGGCGATCAAGCGCGCCTGCGCGGCCGCCGACCGCACCGGTCACGCGATGCTGCACACGCTGTACCAGCGCAACCTGCGGGCGCATACCCAGTTCTTCGTGGAGTGGATGGCGCTCGACCTCGTCCGCGACCGCGACGGCGACGTGGTGGGCGTGATGGCGCTGGAAATGGAAACCGGCGAGGTCATGCTGCTGCAGTCCAAGGCGACGCTGCTCGCGACCGGCGGCGCCGGGCGCATCTATGCCGCGAGCACCAACGCCTACATCAACACCGGCGACGGCATCGGCATGGCGGCGCGTGCCGGCATTCCGCTGGAGGACATGGAATTCTGGCAGTTCCACCCGACGGGCGTGGCCGGCGCGGGCGTGCTCATCACCGAGGGCGTGCGCGGCGAGGGCGGATTCCTGCTGAACAAGGACGGTGAGCGCTTCATGGAGCGTTACGCGCCGACGGTGAAGGACCTCGCCAGCCGCGACGTGGTGGCGCGCGCGATGGCGACCGAGATCAACGAGGGGCGGGGTGCGGGACCCGACCATGACTACATCCTCCTTAAGCTCGACCACCTGGGGGCGGAGACCATCGACAAGCGCCTGCCGGGCATCCGCGAAATCGCCAAGAAGTTCGCGAACGTCGATCCGATCAAGGACCCGATCCCGGTGGTGCCGACCTGTCATTACCAGATGGGCGGGATTCCGACGGACGTGCACGGGCGGGTGCTCGGCCCCGACGGCCGTGGCGGCGAGTCGGTGGTCCGCGGGCTCTACGCGGCAGGCGAATGCGCCTGCGTGTCCGTGCACGGCGCCAACCGGTTGGGCACCAATTCGCTGCTCGACCTGCTGGTGTTCGGCAAGGCTTCCGGCGAGCAGATGGTGAAGGATGTGGCGACCGCCGGTCCGCACAAGGAGCTGCCGGCCGATGCCGGTGACACCACGATGGCGCGGCTGGCACGGCTGGACGGCGCGACCGGCGGCGAAACGGTGGCCGGGGTCGGCGCTGACCTCCGACGCTGCATGCAGTTGAACTGCGGGGTGTTCCGCTTCCCCGAGCGCCTGAAGCAGGGCGTGCAGACGATGCTGGAGATCGCCGAGCGGGTGAAGCGCACTTTCATCAAGGACAAGAGCAGGATCTTCAACACCGCGCGCGTCGAGGCGCTCGAACTGGACAACCTGGTCGAAACCGCGCTGGCGACGATGGTCTCGGCGGAGGCGCGGCAGGAATCCCGCGGCGCGCATGATCGCAGCGACCACCATAGCCGCGACGACGTGAACTGGCTGAAGCACACACTGTGGTTCAAGGACGGCAACCGCCTCGCCTACAAGCCCGTCAAGCTTAAACCGCTGACGGTGGAGTCGTTCGAACCCAAGGCCCGGGTGTATTGATCGGGAACGATGGAACCACGGAGGCACAGAGGCACGGAGAAAAACAAATGAAGGGAAGCCCGATAAATGCTTTCCTCCGCGTCTCTGTGCCTCTGTGGTTCAATGGTGTTCGATATGGGCGCCACTCTCAATCACCTCTCCATGGTCGTCCGCGACCGCGCAGCAGATACGACATGATCAGGAATCCGTAATGAAGCTGTCGATTTTCCGCTTCGATCCCGAGAAGGATGCGAAGCCCTACATGCAGGACTACGACCTCAAGCTCGATCCGGCCGACCGCATGCTGCTGGATGCGCTGACGCGCCTGAAGGGCGAGGACGACACGTTTTCCTTCCGCCGTTCGTGCCGCGAGGGCGTGTGCGGGTCGGACGCCATGAACATCAACGGCAAGAACGGTCTCGCCTGCATCACCCGCATCGCCGATCTGAAGGAGCCGGTCGAAATCCGGCCGCTGCCGGGCCTGCCGGTGATCCGCGACCTGATCGTCGACATGTCGCAGTTCTTCAAGCAATACCACTCGGTGAAGCCGTACGTGGTGAACGACACGCCGCCGCCGGAAACCGAGCGTCTGCAGTCGCCCGAGGACCGCGAGGAACTGAACGGGCTGTACGAGTGCATCCTCTGCGCGTGCTGTTCGACTTCGTGCCCCTCGTTCTGGTGGAATCCGGACAAGTTCGTCGGTCCGGCGGGGCTGCTCCAGGCCTACCGCTTCATCGCCGACACCCGCGACCAGGACATCAATGCGCGGCTCGACAACCTGGAAGACCCTTACCGGCTGTTCCGCTGCCACTCCATCATGAACTGCGTGGACGTCTGTCCGAAGAACCTCAACCCCACGCGCGCGATCGGCAAGATCAAGGACCTGCTCGTCCGCCGGGCGGTATGACCTGTCCCGGGTCTGCGGGCGCGTCTTGAGCCCGCTCGACCCCCGCGATCACGACCGCCTGCGCTGGCAGTGCCGCCGCGGCATGCTCGAGCTGGACCTGGTGCTGAACCGCTTCCTCGAGCACGGACTTCCCGGCCTCGATCCTGCCGGCCTCGACGCCTTCAAGAAGCTGCTGGCGCTGCCCGACACCGTGCTGCTCGACGTGGTGATGGGACGTCAGGTGCTGGCGGATCCAGGCCTGGAAGCGATTGCGGAGCGCGTGCGCACCGTCTGAGTGCGTGGCCAGCGGCCGCTGCGTGCGGACGCATTCTGCGAACGGTGCAGTGCAATATCGCGGCATGATTCGCGTATAATCTTTGGCTCAAAATAGTGTTGTCCGAACGTATTTAGAACTTCTAGCCGCACGTCGCTAACCGCTTTCCTTCGTCCTCCCCAAGTCCCAGTATTCGCGGAGATTTTTATGGCCGAGAAGCTCGCTACCCTGTCGTTTTCCGACGGTTCGCCGTCGCTCGATTTCCCGATCGTGCCGGGTTCCACGGGCCCGGAAGTGATCGACATCCGCCCCCTCTACGCCAAGACCGGCAAGTTCACCTACGACCCGGGCTTCCTGTCGACCGCCAGCTGTGCGTCGAAGATCACCTATATCGATGGAGACGCCGGCGTGCTGATGTACCGCGGCTACCCGATCGAGCAGCTCGCCGAGAACTGCAACTTCCTTGAAGTCGCTTATCTGATCCTCAACGGCGAACTGCCGAACGGCAAGCAGAAGACGGAATTCGACGACACGGTCACCAAGCACACCATGGTGCACGAGCAGTTGATGCGCTTTTTCACCGGCTTCCGCCGCGACGCGCATCCGATGGCGGTGCTGTGCGGAACGGTGGGCGCGCTGTCGGCCTTCTACCACGACTCGCTCAACATCAACGACCCGCGCAGCCGCGAGATCTCGGCGTTCCGCCTGATCGCCAAGCTGCCGACGATCACGGCAATGGCCTACAAGTACAACGTCGGCCAGCCGTTCATGTATCCGAAGAACAACCTGTCGTACGTCGAGAATTTCCTGCAGATGATGTTCGGCAACCCCTGCGAGGACTGGAAGCCGAATCCGGTGCTGACCAATGCCATCGACCGCATCCTGATCCTGCACGCCGACCACGAGCAGAACGCCTCGACCTCGACCGTGCGCACGGCGGGTTCCTCGGGCGCGAATCCCTTCGCCTGCATCGCGGCCGGCATCGCCAGCCTGTGGGGCCCGGCGCACGGCGGGGCCAACGAGGCAGTGCTGAAGATGCTGGAGGAAATCGGCGACGAGTCGCACATCGGGGAATACATCAAGAAGGTGAAGGACAAGGGCGACCACTCGGTGCTCTACGGCTTCGGCCACCGCGTCTACAAGAACTACGACCCGCGCGCGAAGCTGATCCAGAAGACCTGCTACGAGGTGCTGGACGAACTGGGCCTGCGCGACGACAAGCTGTTCAAGCTGGCGATGAAGCTGGAGAAGATCGCGCTGGAAGACGACTATTTCATCAAGCGCAAGCTCTACCCGAACGTCGATTTCTACTCGGGCATCGTCTACAAGGCGCTGGGCATCCCGACGGCGATGTTCACCGCGCTGTTCGCGGTGGCGCGCACGGTGGGCTGGATCGCGCAATGGAACGAAATGGTCGCGGATCCCGACCAGAAGATCGCGCGCCCGCGCCAGCTCTACGTCGGCCCGGACACGCGCGCCTTCGTCCCGCTGGCGAAACGCAAATGAACGCAGGTGAACGTGCCGAAAACCCGCTCGCGCGGGTTTTTTGCTGAAGGACGGACCGGAACCGCCGGAGATCGACGCCATGTACAAGGAAATGCTGGGCAATTCCTACCTGTTTGGTGCGAATGCGCCTTTCATCGAGGCGCTCTACGATCGCTACCTGGAAGACCCGGCCTCGGTGGAGCCGCGCTGGCGCGATTATTTCGATACGCTGCAGCGGCTGGACGACGGCCCGCGCGATGTCTCGCATGCGCCGGTGCAGGAAGCCTTCGCCAAGATGTCGCGTGGCGCCCGTCCCACGGTCGTCGCCGGCCCCGGCTCGCAGCTTTCCGATAAGCAATATGGCGTGCTGCAGCTGATCGGCGCCTTCCGCTTCCAGGGCGCGCGTCTCGCCAATCTCGACCCGCTGGGCCGCCACGCGCCCCCCTACATCGCGGAACTGGATCCCGCGACCTACGGGCTGACGGACGCCGACATGGACACCGTGTTCGGCACCGGCTCGCTGATCGGGCCGCGCGAGATGAAGCTGCGCGACATCATCGCGATGCTGAAGGAGACCTACTGCCGCACGATCGGCGTCGAGTACATGTACATGACCGACGTGCCGCAGAAGCGCTGGATCCAGGAGCGCCTGGAAACAGTGCGCTCGCGGCCGTCGTACGACGCGGACGCGAAGAAGCACATTCTCGAGCGCCTGACTGCGGCGGAAACGCTGGAACGCTACCTGCACACCAAGTACGTGGGCCAGAAACGGTTTTCCCTCGAAGGCGGAGAGATGCTCATCCCGTCGCTCGACGTTCTCCTGCAACGCGCCGGCAAGCAGGGTGTGCAGGAGATGGTGATCGGCATCGCCCATCGCGGCCGGCTCAACATGCTGGTCAATACGCTGGGCAAGATGCCCAAGGATTTGTTCGCCGAGTTCGAAGGCAAGCACGACGACCACATGCTGTCGGGTGACGTGAAATACCACCAGGGCTTCTCGTCGAACATCATGACGCCCGGCGGCCCCATGCACGTGTCGCTCGCCTTCAATCCTTCGCACCTGGAGATCGTGAACCCGGTGGTCGAAGGATCGGTGCGCGCGCGCCAGCACCGGCGCCGCGACGTGAAGGGCGACCAGGTGCTGCCGGTGCTGGTGCACGGCGATGCAGCCTTCTCGGGCCAGGGCGTGGTCATGGAGACGCTCAACCTCGCCCAGACACGCGGCTACGGCACGGGCGGCACGGTGCATATCGTGGTGAACAACCAGATCGGGTTCACCACTTCGGACACGCGGGATGCGCGCTCGACGCTCTACTGCACGGACGTGGCGAAACTGCTCGAAGTGCCGATCTTCCACGTCAACGGCGACGATCCGGAGGCGGTGTGCTTCATCACCGAGATCGCGCTCGATTTCCGCATGCAGTTCCACCGCGACGTGGTGATCGACATCGTCTGCTACCGCCGGCTCGGACACAACGAGCAGGATGAGCCGATGGTCACCCAGCCGCTCATGTACAAGACGATCGCCAAGCTGCCGACCACCCGCGCGCTCTACGCGAAGCAGCTCGCGGACGAGAAAGTCATTCCGGAAAGCGGCGGCGACGAGGTCATCGCCACCTACCGCAAGGCGCTGGACGGCGGCTATCACACGAACACGACGATACTTTCCAACTACAAACCGCCGAACGAAGCCGACTGGCGTCCGTACATCGGCACCAAGTGGAACGAAAACGACGACACCCGGCTGCCGCTGGAGACGCTGAAGGCGCTGGGCGAGAAGATCACCGTGGTGCCCGAGAACTTCAAGCTCAATCCGCGGGTGCAGAAGATCATCGAGGAGCGCCGGCTGATGGCGCAGGGCAAGCTGCCGCTCGACTGGGGCATGGCCGAGCACCTGGCGTTCGCCTCGCTGCTGCAGGAGGGGTTTTCGGTGCGCCTGTCCGGACAGGACAGCGGGCGCGGTACTTTCTTCCACCGTCACGCGGTGCTGCACGACCAGAACCGCGAGCGCTGGGATTCGGGCACCTATATTCCCCTGCAGCATGTGAGCGAGAAGCAGGGCGACTTCGTGGTGATCGATTCGCTGCTGTCGGAAGAGGCCGTGATGGGCTTCGAATACGGCTACGCGACATCGGGGCCGCGGGAGCTGGTCATCTGGGAAGCGCAGTTCGGCGATTTCGCGAACGGCGCGCAGGTTGTGATCGACCAGTTCATCGCCAGCGGTGAGGCGAAATGGGGCCGCATGTGCGGGTTGGTGCTGATGCTGCCGCACGGCCAGGAAGGGCAGGGCCCGGAGCACTCCTCGGGGCGCATCGAGCGTTACCTGCAGCTGTGCGCCGATTACAACATGCAGGTCTGCGTGCCGGCGACGCCGGTGCAGCTCTATTACCTGCTGCGGCGGCAGATGGTGCGCCCGTACCGCAAGCCGCTCATCCTGTTCACGCCCAAGAGCCTGCTGCGGCACAAGGAATCGGTGTCCGCGCTGGAGGAGTTCGCCACCAGCAACTTCAAGCCGGTGAACGAGGAATGGGACGACAGCATCGATCCGGCCAAGGTCAAGCGGGTGGTGTTCTGCACCGGCAAGGTGTTCTACGATCTGCGCGCCGCGCGCCGCGATCAGGGCATCGCCGATGTCCCGCTGCTGCGCATCGCCCAGCTCTACCCGTTCCCGCACGACGCGTTCACGGCGATGATCGAGCGTTACCAGAACGCCACCGAGGTGGTCTGGTGCCAGGAGGAACCGCGCAACCAGGGCGCGTGGCACCGCATCCAGCATTACCTGCATCGCCACATGAAGCCGCACCAGAAACTGATTTACGCGGGGCGCGATTCGTCGTCCTCGCCGGCGGCCGGCTACAAGTCCCTGCACGACCAGCAGCAGAAGGAACTGGTCGATCTCGCGCTGACGGTGGGCAAGGGCTCGCGGGCCGACGGTACTCAATGAGACACCGGCGCAAGCGCACGCAGCGCACGCCGCAACTGTTGCAACGGAGTCCAACATGCTGGTTGAAGTGAAAGTGCCGCAATTGTCCGAGTCGGTGGCGGAAGCCACGCTCGTGACGTGGCACAAGAAGGTCGGCGAGTTCGTGAAACGCGACGAGAACCTCGTCGACATCGAAACCGACAAGGTCGTACTGGAAACGCCCGCGCCGGAGTCCGGGGTCATCGTCAAGATCGTGAAGGGCGATGGCAGCACGGTCGGCGCGACGGAAGTGATCGCGCAGATCGATACCGACGCCAAGCCCGGCGCGGCGGAAGCCACGGCGGCGCCGGCGGTGGC